>NZ_JBWGQH010000019.1:0-38737 GCF_056331925.1 Chloroflexus sp. | reverse complement strand
CGGGAAAACCCCTCTGTCATTTCGCGGGAGCGGAGCGACCGAGAAAGCCTAACGCAAAGTCGCTAAGCTCGCCAAGTCATTTCGCGGGAGCGGAGCGACCGAGAAAGCCTAACGCAAAGTCGCTAAGCTCGCCAAGTCGCTGAGGCACGCAACGCCGCTGAGAGGGTACGGCAACTACCCGTCGCTACGGCACACCCTAATACCAATCCCCACCCTGTAAGGGCGAGGCGCGTCGAACCTACGCCGACTACGCTTCCCGATGGATCACTGGCACCGACGCACCGCCCGGATTGGCTAACAGGTGTTCCATCGTTGTGGTCAACGCCGTCAAATCAAGCCCACGATACACCGGCGGTAAGTGTACGAGGCGACGCCGGGCCTTGACCCAGTTGAGCTGCAAACCGCGCAAGTTACCCTGCCGCCATTTCACCAATGCCGCTGCCGTCTGAATTAACGCTTGGTAAAATTCAGCATCCATCCCCTGGGCTGCACGCCAACAAATCTCCCATCGCTCGTGCGCGTACCAATACTCACCTTCGTTGAAAAGACGGAGACCAGACTGAAAAGCTTCTTCCGTCGTAAGCTGATCCATAACCCAGCCTTCCACCCATAAACCACATCCATTACCTACGCTACACCACTGCCATCATGACCATTCTCATCATACCGCCGTCAACACCTCGAGTGTCCGCCGAGCGCACTCCTCCCATGTAAACCGGCGCACCCGTGCCAAACCACGCCACCGCAAATCGGTTCGCAGGTCCTCATCATCGCACAAACGTATGATCGCTTGTGCTATCGCGTTCGTGTCCAATGGATCAACGAGTAACGCCGCATCACCGGCCACCTCAGGCAACGATGACATCGTGCTGGTAATCACCGGCGTGCCACAAGCCATCGCCTCAAGCACCGGCATGCCAAACCCTTCGTACAGCGAGGGAAACACAAATGCCTGCGCCCCCGCCAACAGTGCCGGCAGATCGGCATCGGCCACATAACCGGTGAAATGAACACGGTTGGTCAGCCCTAATTCAACCGTACACCGTTCAATCGGCTCACTTAACCAACCACGCTTGCCCGCAATTACCAGATCGAGGTCATAACCGGCGGCAAGCACTATTGCTAACGCCTCAATAACACGTCGCAGATTCTTACGTGGCTGCACGGTACCGATATACAATAGATAACGGCATGATAGTAAGCCGTACCGTCGCTGTACCTCAGTAATGCTCCTCGGATCCGTCGGTGGCGCAAAACCGGGGCTAAGACCAAGATGCACGACCGTGATCCGGTTTGGATCAACGCCATACCACGCTACCAAGTCGCGCTTTGTCGCATACGAGTCTGTAATCACATGCCGCGCCACCCATACACTCCAGCGCGTCGTTAGTTCGAGTTCGAGCCGCCGACGGAACGTATGCGCTTCGGGAAAGACTCGATACCCCACATCATGAATGGTCACGACGGTGGGCGGATGCACCACCGGCACCACATGGGCCGGGACAAAGAGCACGTGCGGTTGAGCCAACCAACTGGTCGGCCCTAAACGCAGATGCGTCCACAGACGGGGCAAACGCACATCGCGGATCATCACCCGCGAACTCAACGGCGGTAATCGCTCGCGCCCGCCGTTGATATAAAGACGCAAACTGATCTGCGGTGGCGCAACCCGGTCGAGGGCTGCGATCACTTCCCAGCTATAACGTTCCGTCCCGGTACGCTGCCCGATGGTTGCCCGGCTCGCGTCAATATCGATCACCATACTTGATCCTTGCGTAATATCTTTAGAAGTACGAAACATCATCATCGCCGTTGCTGCCAACTCTTCATCCGCGATATGGTAGCATGCAAGATGAAAGGTCTGTTTTTACGGAGTTACCCAATGAATTACCCCTTCATCTATCCCGGCGCAATTCACATGCATACCACCTATTCGGACGGCTCGGCCACGTTTCCCCAACTGATCGCCGCAGCCCGTGAGGCTGGTCTGCGATGGGTGATCGTCACCGACCACGACACGCTTGAGGGGCTACCGTTCGCCGGCTGGCACGACGATGTGTTGGTCATCGTCGGTCACGAAATCACTCCCGACCATAACCACTTCCTCGCCCTCAACGTCGATACTGTGATCAGCAACGAGCTGCCACCTCAGCAGTTTATCGATGAGGTTTATCAACGGGGTGGATTTGGCATCATTGCCCATCCCGACGAACGGGTACGGAATTCTTTCAAAGACATCTATCGCTGGGACGATTGGACCATCGACGGGCCAACCCAACGCGAGGGGCGCGTGGTTGGGCTTGAGTTATGGAATCTGATGAGTGACTGGGGCGAACACCTGACCGAACGCAACAAACTGGCGCTCGTGCTCAATCCACGTCTCGGCCTTAGCGGGCCAACCCTTGCTACACTTGCATGGTGGGATCGGTTGAACATGGTTGGCCGACGCACCTTTGGCATCGGTGGCGTTGATGCCCACGGCTTTAAGCGCCGTGCGCCGTGGGGTGAAATTGAAGTCTTTCCCTACCCGTGGATCTTCCGTACCCTCACCAACTACATCCTGTTGCCCGAACCGTTCAGCCCTGACGCGACCGTCGCAACCAACCAGGTTTACGCCGCCCTTACGGCCGGTCGTTGCTACTTTGTCAACCGGCTGGATGGTGATGCACCTTCAATCATCTTTCGTCTCAGCCGACCCGGTCAAGTGGCCGAAATGGGCGATACCATTAGCCTTGCTGATGGGCCATTACTGGTTGAGGCTGATGTTGGCGCCGATGCCTATACCCGCCTCATCGTGAATGGCGAAGTCATGACCAGCGGTATTGGCCGCATCCGACAGACAATTATCGATGACGGCATCTACCGCGTTGAAGCCTACTGGGGCGGTAAACCGTGGCTCTTTACCAACCCGATTTTCGTCACCGCTGCCGAATCAGCCCAATGACGACGTATTGTCGGTTATCACCTCGATAGTCCGCGCCAGACGACGGTCGAGCGGTATAGGATCGGCCTCACCGATCTGTACCATCAATGGGCCATCGAACGGCGCACTGGCAGTAACGACAACATGCGCACCGGGGATTAACCCCAAATCGGCCAGATAGCGCAACCGCTCGGCAGCCTGATCACGGACACGTACAATCCGAGCAGCCTGATTGAGCGGCACATCGGCCAGCCTGATCGCATGGGTTACCGGCAGCACTCCATCAATACCCGGTATAGGATCACCGTGCGGGTCGAAATCGGGATACCCCAGCCGTTCGGCGATCCGCGCCTCAAGCTTCTCACTAATGTGGTGTTCAAGCCGCTCGGCCTCTTCATGAACTTCGTCCCAGCTATAACCGAGCGCTTCGACCAGATACAGCTCGAGGAGACGATGATGGCGGATCACTTCCAACGCAATCCGTTCGCCGGCCGGTGTCAGTACAACCCCCTGATATGGCGTATGCTGCACTAGATTCATCTCGGCCAGCTTCTTGATCATCCCGGTGACCGATGCCGGCCGCGAACCACGTTGTTCACCGAGCAACGTTGTCGTTACCGCACCGACCTGCTGTTGCAGCAGGTAGATTGCTTTCAGATAATCTTCGATAGCCGGCGTAATTCGTCCAGGAAGGTTAGGATCTTCGACAGGGGTCACGGTGCGTCTCCTTCTGGCGGCGCAAAACCCGATTTTTACTTGTTTCAATGTACCATAGAGCGGCATTACAATGCAACGAGCGTGGTACAATCGTACCACCATTGCACTCGCTACGCGATTGCTGATCGGCTATCCTTATCACAACGTCGGTTAGCAGAAATTCACTGTATTGCAAGCAAAGGAGTCACCGATGAGCGATGAATCTCTCGTGCTCAGCACTATCGAAGGCCCCGTTGCAATCCTTACGCTCAATCGACCGCAAGCACTCAATGCCCTTAGCCCTGCCCTCATCGACGCACTCATCCGCCATCTCGAGCATTGCGATAACGATGATGAGATCCGGGTGATCATTATCACCGGCGCCGGTCGCGCCTTTGCCGCCGGTGCCGACATCAAGGCGATGGCCGATGCGACACCGATCGATATGCTCACAACCGATATGATTGCCCGCTGGGCGCGGATTGCGGCGGTGCGCAAACCCGTGATCGCAGCCGTGAACGGATTTGCCCTCGGTGGTGGCTGTGAGTTGGCTATGATGTGTGACATCATTCTTGCCAGTGAAACAGCCCAATTCGGTCAACCCGAAATCAACATCGGCATTATCCCCGGCGCCGGTGGCACCCAACGCCTGACCCGCGCAATTGGCCCATACCGTGCAATGGAGATGGTCTTAACCGGTGCTACCATCAGCGCCCAAGAAGCCTACGCCTACGGCCTGGTGAATCGGGTATGCCCACCCGATAGCCTGCTTGATGAAGCCCGCCAGCTGGCCCAGACCATTGCAGCCAAGCCGCCACTCGCTGTTCGTTTAGCCAAGGAAGCCGTGCGCGCTGCGGCTGAAACGACCGTGCGTGAAGGGTTAGCCATTGAATTGCGTAACTTTTATCTGCTCTTTGCCAGTGCCGATCAGAAAGAGGGCATGCGAGCCTTTATCGAAAAGCGTACAGCCAACTTCAGTGGTCGCTAATCGACGTAGGGCGGCTAGATCGTGGCATCCATTACCTAAAATACCCCTAGGAAACCACTATGGATTTGCACGAGCGACTGCGATCTCTGGAACGCGAAAATGCGATTCTTCGTCAACAACTCGCCATCCTCCGCGCCCAGTTCACTGCCAGTTTGGCCGCCCACGAATTACCCTTCGATGCAGTGTTCCACCAGTTACCGTTGCCAATGGTGCTCTTCGCCCCCGACGGCTTAGCCGTAGCGATGAACCGGGCTAACGAGCAACTGGTGGCAACTCCTATCGATCAAGTGGTTGGGCGCTACAATATTTATCAAGACCCGGCAGCACAAAAGCATGGTTTCGTTGCCGCATTTGAATCGGCTCGACGTGGACAGGTCACCACAATGCCGCCTACACCTTACAATACTGCCGAAGCGAATATCGAAGGCCGGACGATTGATCAACAATTTTGGTTGGAAACAACCTATTTTCCGATCTACGATCACATGCATCGGCTTGTGTTGATCGGCGAGCTTAACCGTGATGTAACCGATTGGGTCCGTATCCGGGAAGAAGAACAGCGCCTTGCCGCTGAATTACGCGATCGCGAGCAACGCTTTAGCGCTTTGTTCGATCAACTGAGCCTTGGCGTCGTCGTGATTGAAGAGAGTGGACGTATCCTCGATTGTAACCGTGCAGTCACGAGCATTTTAGGGTTTGAGCGCCAGGAACTGATCGGCAAACTGATTTTGCATCGCACGCACCCCGATGATCGCGTCCGCGATCTCGAGCTGTGGGAGGAATTGCTGGAAGGCAAACGCAATAGTTACACGATTGAAAAGCGATATTTTCACAAAGATGGACATATCGTGTACGGGCGAATGACCTGCTCGGCGGTGCGCGATGAGCACGGGGAGATCACCTTTTTGGTGCGACTCATTGATGATATTTCAGCTCAACGCAACGCCGAAGCAGCGGTTGAAATGAGCCGACGCCTACTCCAAGACATTATTAATCAGATTCCGGCCCTTATCTTCGTCAAAGATATTGAAGGGCGGTATCTGATCGTCAACGAGCGGCTGGCCCGCTTCTCCGGTTATGAACCAGAAGCCATGATCGGGAAACACGATGACGAACTGTTTGCACCGGCATTAGCCGATTACTACCGCGCATTTGACCGCGAGGTCATCATCCACCGCCGTCCTATTCAGCGCGATGATGATCGGTGGACGGCCGATGGATTGTCGTCATATACTACCATTAAATTCCCTCTCTTCGATCACGCAGGCACCATGTACGGCATCGCCGGTGTATCGATTGATATCACCGAACGGCGCCGGATGGAACGAGAACGTGAACGGATCGAGCAGCAGTTACGCGAGACGCAACGGCTTGAAAGCCTCGGTCTGATGGCCGGCGGTATAGCCCACGATTTCAATAATCTGCTCGTCGGCATCTTAGGCAACGTGTCATTGGCGCTTAACGAGATACCTGAAGATCACACGGTTTATCCCCTGCTGACCCAGATCGAGCAAGCTGCGCTGCGCGCGACCGAGCTCACCGGTCAATTGCTCACCTATACCGGACGACATCAATTAGAAATGCAACGTCTCGATCTGAAACAGGTTGTCGAAGAGATGCAAACATTATTGCGCAGCATATTGCCGCGCCGGATCGAGATAGTTGTTCAATCGTCACCAATCCCCCTCCCAATCAGCGGCAATGTGGCTCAGATCCGACAGGTACTACTGAATCTGGCTATTAACGGTGCCGAAGCTATTAGTGGAATCGGTAAGGTCACCATTATTACGCAACAGTGCGAGC
This sequence comes from Chloroflexus sp., assembly GCF_056331925.1. NCBI lineage: Bacteria > Bacillati > Chloroflexota > Chloroflexia > Chloroflexales > Chloroflexaceae > Chloroflexus > Chloroflexus sp. The sequence goes on along the minus strand of NZ_JBWGQH010000019.1, from coordinate 32,327 downwards.
TGAGCGCTGATGATATGGCGAACATGCAAATCGGGTCCGATCAACCACCCGGTCACTACGCCGCGTTAATCGTCCAAGACACCGGCCACGGAATGGACGAGATAACCAAAGCCCGCATCTTCGATCCCTTTTTCAGTACGAAGTTTACCGGACGTGGTCTAGGCTTAGCGGCGGTCAACGGTATCGTTCGATCCCACCGTGCTGCCCTCACCATCAATACGGCGCCCAACCAAGGTACGACGTTTAGCGTCTTTTTTCCCATCTCGATGACTGACACTCCGGCAGAACAACCGACTCCCGTTAAGCAAACTACGTCGATCACGTCGACCATATCGAACGATCTCCCACAACGCGGAGTGCTGATTGTTGATGATGAAGCTGAGGTTCGTCACGTAGCACTCCGTATTTTGCAACGGCTTGGCTTTATCGCATACGCGGCGGGGAGCAGCGAAGAAGCACATCAGGTGATAGCGCAGTTCGGTGAACAGATTATCCTTGCCCTGATCGACTTGACAATGCCGGATATCACCGGTGATGTGCTCGCTATCGATTTGCTGCAACACTATCCGAACGTACATGTGATCTTGATGAGTGGTTTTTCACAGCAAGAATTGCCTGCGAATCTACGAAATAGCGGAAAAGCTTCCTTTTTGGCAAAACCATTTACCATTACAGCACTATCAGCAGCAATTCGTAACGCATTATCATCACATGCGGTATAATTGTTGCATTATCGGTGCTCGCTCGTGTCGAACCAATAGTGTTTGTACTCGCTAGATACAACGACACACTACGCTGTCACCCGACCATCAACCGGCCACAACAAAGAGATAGGCTAGTCAAACGCTTCGTGTTGTACCCGAAATGCAACCATTAAATCCGATCAGCGAATGAAGGAGGTCTCATGGCTTCGGTGGCTGTGCCCGAAACCGATACCCGTCGTGCCATTATGACCGTACTCTTTGTCGGCGTCTTTATGTCGGCACTCGATTCGGCCATCATTGGCCCAATCGTACCGGCCTTGCGAGCTGCATTTGCGATTGACAATACGCAAGTGGTGCTTGTCTCGATTGTCTTCACGCTCTGCTCGCTCAGTAGCACAACTCTCATGGCTAGCCTTAGTGACCGGTATGGTCGCCGGCAGGTCTACCTCCTCAACGTGTTTGGCTTTGCCATCGGTTCGCTAGTGATCACGCTGTCACACGATCTGCTGACCGTCCTGATTGGTCGTGCGCTGCAAGGTATATGTGCCGGTGGCATTACCCCTACTGCTAGTGCGGTCATCGGCGATGTGTTACCTCCGGTTGAGCGGGCCAAGGCGCTTGGCCTGATCGGCGCAACGTCGGGCATGGCTTTTCTGATCGGTCCAGTTTTGGCGTCTCTCATTCTCGCGTTTGCCAACTGGCAGTGGATTTTCTTGCTCAATTTACCGGTAGCGGCGGCAGTGATTGTGCTGGGTTGGCGTGCATTGCCACGCACGAATCCCCACCAGCCAGAGCTGCACGATACGTTCGATTGGCCGGGATTGCTGCTCCTCATCACGATCTTGGTTAGCCTGACCCTTGGTATTAATCAATTGCTCGACCGCTTCCTGGGTATGACGATCTGGCCGTGGCTATTTGGGCTGGTGGCTTTGCTCACACCGGTGCTTGCGTGGCGTGAACAACAAACGCCGGCGCCATTGCTACCACCACGCCTGTTTACCAATCGTCAGTTGCAGTTCGTCTACCTCTTGGCAACCGGGTCGGGAATTGCAATGGCCAGCATTATCTTCATTACCTCAGTCGCCGTGAACTTCGGGGTACCGATTAGCCAAGCCGGTTTCTTCCTCTTACCCCTCGTCTTTCTCGCTTCGGTCACATCGATCATCGGTGGGCGAATGTTACCAAAGATCGGTGGCCGGGCTGCGATGCTGATCGGGTATGGGCAACTAACAGTGGGTAATCTGATGCTAGGCTGGCCGAGCGCACCGTTCTGGCTCTTCGTGATCGCAACGATTGTCGTCGGTAGCGGCTTGGGTATTGTCGTTGGCGGAACACTACGGGCATTGGTACTTGAAGAGGTCGCTCCCGGTGATCGCGGTGTCGCACAGAGCGTGATCAATATATCGATCAGTATCGGTACATTAATCTCGGTAGCAGTAATGGCCAGCATTGCCGACACTATTAATCTGTCGGCCGCATATCTGGCTTGTGCTGCGGTAATGGCTTTAATGACGGTGATTAGTCTTGGTTTACGCCGCCAATACCGGACGTAATCACTACCCACAACTTGTGCTATCCTATCTGGCAGCAAGAATGGGCCGGATAGGATAGGCAAAACCATGCGGGTCGCTTTAGTTCACGATTATCTTAATCAATATGGTGGCGCCGAACGGGTGCTCGAGGCGCTACATGAGCTGTTTCCGACGGCGCCGATCTATACCTCAATCTTCGACCCCACGGCAATGCCAGCGGTGTATCGGCAATGGGACATTCGTACCTCATTTATGCAACGCCTGCCGGCATGGCGTACCCAATTCCGCCGTTATGTTGCCCTGTATCCTACGGCATTCGAGCGGTTTGATCTGAGCAGCTACGACCTGATCATCAGCAGTTCGAGTGCTTTTGCCAAGGGCATTATCCCCCGTCCGGGCGCATTACATATCTGCTACTGCCATACACCAATGCGTTTTGCGTGGCGTACCGATGATTACGTGGCCCGCGAGCAGATTAACGGTCTACAGGCTAAGCTTTTACCGTTTTTACTCAATTATCTCCGCATCTGGGATACGATCAGTGCTAATCGGGTTGATCTGTTTGTTGCTAACTCCCGTGAGGTCGCCGGACGGATTGCACGGTATTATCGCCGACCGGCGATGGTGATTCCTCCACCGGTCGATCTTCCATCCTACGCCCCACGTCAACCCGAAGAGTTCTATCTGGCCGGTGGGCGATTGATCCCGTACAAGCGGCTCGAATTAGCAATCGAAGCGTTTAACCATCTCCGCTTACCCTTGAAGATTTTCGGCGATGGACGTGACCGTGCCCGCCTTGAACGTATGGCCGGTCCCAATATTGAGTTTCTAGGGTGGGTTGATGAAGCAACTCGTCTCGATCTCTTCGCCCGCTGCCGGGCCTTTATCTTCCCAGGTGAAGAAGATTTTGGCATTACTCCGCTCGAAGTGCTGGCTATGGGCCGACCGGTCATCGCCTACGCCGCCGGCGGTGCCCTCGAAACGTTGATCGACGGTGTGACCGGCCGGTTTTTCTACGAACCTACCGCCGCAGCCCTCGCTGCCGCCGTTGCCCTCTCACGCACCGACTATATCGACCCGCTCGTGCTGCGTCGCCACGCCGAACAGTTTAGCCGTCCTCGTTTTCTCACTGCGATACGCAACTTGATCGACGAGGCACTTACTGCCCAACACACCGGCCGCCTCACCGAATTGGAACAGAGCTTCGCCCAATTGTCTCTGCCGGTATCACGATAATCGCATAGTGGTTTGAATGACAGGGGCACTTGCCGCGAATGGTCGTCGGTCTATCCTGTACGATTCCGTAGAGAGCGCTTCTCGGCGAGTCGGACTTGCACCCGTGTATCACCTTGCCAAACAGACACAGCTCGCCGCAATGATACGTTTTATTTCCCAAATTGGCTGTCACTACTACCAGATGCTACCAACAACCCAAAGTGTAGTAAGATGTGGATCGGATGAACAGGACCGTTTCGTTTGATGCGGCTACATACCCAGAGACTGTTCCTATGCAATTGACTAGCCTTTTGCGAATCGCACGCCGTTTTTGGCTGCTCATCCTTATTCCAAGCGTACTGGCGGGCGGATTGAGCCTCTGGTTCGATCTGCACCAACCACCTCGTTATGTTGCTACCGCCCGCTTGCTGATCACATACCCGATCAACGGTGCAGAAGATACGGTCGAAAATTGGCAAATGACTGAATATGTGCTCGACGATCTCCCACAAGTCTTGAGCAGTGCCACCTTCGCTGCTAAAGTTGCGCCACTATTGACCGAACGCAACCTTGCACTCACCCGTACCGAAATACAGCAAGGGTTACGTATCACCCTACTTCACCGGTCGGTCGATCTGCACGGTGAAGCTTCATCACCGGCAGCAGCCCAAGCACTTGTTGAAGCGGCCATTACCGTTTTACAACGCGAAGGTCTCGACTTTTGGGGTCGCTCCAATCTCCACTTGAACGTTGTGGTACTCGATGCCGTTAACGATCCGCAACCAACATTTTCACTCCGGTCAGCACTCTTCGATGCCGCTCTACGAGCGATGCTCGGCTTGGTTGCCGGATTCGGACTGGCGGTCGCTGCTGCTACATTCCGCCCACTGAAGGAGGAACCGCTATGGAAATCCGCGATTATGTAAATGTGTTGCGTAAACGCTGGTGGGTGATTGCACTCACCGCCATCGCTGCAATTGCCGGCGCGTACATGATTAGCAAGCTACTGCCCCAAACGTTTCGCACTCAGGCAGTATACCTTGCGCTGGCAAACCAAGCTGACAACGGTCTGAACATCGTGCTGCGCAATTCGATGAACAGCTATCGTGAATTAGTAATGCAGCCCAGCGTCCTCGACCAGATCAGCCAACAGATCGGTCTCGATATCAGCGGCGAACAATTGATGGAAGATGTTAACATCCAACCTCGCCCCGACGAACAGAAGATCGTGATCGAGGTCGATCTCCCTCGACTCGATCAGTCACAAGCGCTCGCCGACGCGGTTGGTGAGCGGATTGTCGCCGAAGTCAACCGGATCAATGCCACCCTTGAAGGTACGGCACGCATCAACGTAACCCGCATCCAACCCGCCCGGCTGGTTGAAATTCGACCCAACACGCGCATTAATATGCTGGCCGGCGCCATCCTGGGCTTAGTCGTCGGTCTGGTGCTTGCCTTTGTGTTAGAGTACCTCGACGATACGCTGAAATCGTCGGAGGATGTCGAGCGTTTTGTCGGCTTGCCGACACTCGGCGCAATTCCAATCCCCGAAAAATAGACATCGAACCTGTGTATATCGTTACACCGCAGTATCGGAAGCCAGCGCATCGATACCGACAGATAGGTAGGAGTGATGCTAGTGACATCGTCGCCTGAGCAAGTGCTGATCACGTTACGCGAACCGGCATCTGCCGCCGCCGAAGCGTACCGCACTCTGCGCACCAACATTCTCTTCTCTAGTCTTGACAAGCCAATCCACACGCTGCTACTCACTGCCGCCGAACCGACGCCGGAAAAGAGTTTGACTGCCGCCAACCTCGCAGTAACGATGGCTCAAGCCGAACAGCGCGTACTCTTAGTTGACTGCGATCTACGCCAACCGTCGCTTCATACCCTTTTTGGCCTCTCCAACGAGCAAGGCCTTACCAGCTCGATCCTGGATCAGGATGCACCACTGGCCATTCAGTCTACCGATGTACCCGGCTTGAGCCTCCTGCCCAGCGGGCCACTTCCCCCTCGCCCTGCCGATCTGCTCGGTTCGCGTCGGATGGAAGGCTTATTGGCTCGGCTTCGCCAAACTGCTGATATCGTGATCTTCGATACACCACCGGTACAAACCTTCACCGATGCACTCGTCCTGTCTACCCGCGTCGATGGTGTGTTGTTGGTCGTGCAAGCCGGCCGTTCCCGCCGGGACCGAGTCCGTGAGGCACGCCAAAAGTTGGAAAAGGTGAAGGCGAACGTGCTCGGTGTCGTGCTGAGTGGTGTACGATAGCCAGCATTCCTTGTGCTATCGGTGAGGAACCTATGCAACCGACCATTCTCGTTATCGATGATGAAGCGAGCATTCGGAACGTCGCCAAAGCCTACCTCGAACACGCCGGCTATCGCGTCTTGTGCGCCACCACCGGTCCTGAAGGGTTACAGATGGCGCTCGATGAAGAACCAGACCTCATCGTACTCGATCTGATGTTACCCGGCATGGATGGTATGGAAATCACGGCACGCTTACGTGAAAAGTCCGATGTCTTCATTCTCATGCTCACCGCGCGCAGTGACGAGATAGATCGCGTAGCCGGCCTGCGCGTCGGCGCCGACGATTACTTGACCAAACCCTTCAGTCCACGCGAGCTAGTCGCCCGTGTCGAAGCTATCTTGCGCCGACGGCGCGGCAAACCGGTCAAGAGTTCGGTCATGCGCTTCACCTACGTCGAAATCGATCCCGACACCCGCGAAGCCCGTGCCGCCGGTCAACTCCTCGAACTCACTCCCACCGAGTTCGACTTGCTACTAGCACTCGCGCGTAACCACAACCGAGTGCTGAGCCGTGAAGACCTTATTGAGAAGGTGTGGGGGAGCGATTTCTACGGTACCGACCGCGTAGTCGATGTCTACGTTAGCCAGGTGCGACGCAAGATTGAAGCCCTCACCGGCGAAAATCTCATCCGCACCGCTCGCGGCGTTGGCTACCGATTTGTCGATACACCGGCATAGAGGGCAACCGATATCCATGGGAGCCACACAACCGTGCGGCCTTACGCAGCGGTTCAATGGCACTGTAGATGGGAGCCACACTACCGTGCGACTATACAAATCTTGGTGATGCAACGTATGATTCATTTCTGGCGACAACTCCGCTGGCAGATAATCGGCGCCCAGATGCTGGTCGTCATCGTTGGTGTGGTAACCCTCAACCTCACCGCCAACACCCTCCTCGAACAGACCGTACCTCCTGAGCAATTCACGACCGTGCATACCGCAGTTATTCAAGCGCTCACGGTCGCCGCGATCGCCGCCACCATTGCCGGCCTCACCACCAGCATCCTACTCGTGCAAGTCATCTTGCGTTCGCTGCGTAGCATCGCCCGCAGCAGCCAGCGCATCGCCGCCGGACGTTACGACGAGCGCGTACACGTACCGGCCAGCGATGAACTGCGTGCCGTCGCCGAAAGCTTTAACCAGATGGCCGAAGCGCTCGAACAGATCGAACAGCGTCGCGTCACGATGATTGGCAACGTTGCTCATGAACTGCGCACACCGCTGGCCGGCATCGAAGGCTACCTCGAAGGCTTAATCGACGGTGTCCTTCCGGCTGAAGCCGACACCTTCCTCGAGATGAAACACGAGGTTCGCCGCTTGCGTCGGCTCGTTGACGACCTACAAACTCTCTCGCGCGTTGAAGCCGGCCAAATCTCGCTCCACTTCACCACCTTCGACATCAACGAAGTCATCCGGCACGTCGTTAGTCAACTCCAACCACAGGTCCTCGACGGCTGCCTCAAAATCATCTGTGAACGCACCGATCAACCAATACTAACCCGGGCCGATCCAGATCGTGTCGCCCAAATCTTGCTCAACCTGATCGGCAACGCGGTGCGCTACACCCCAGAAGGTGGCTGTATTACGGTTCGCTCAGATCTTGTCAATGAGTGGGTACAGGTCACGGTAGAAGATACCGGCATCGGCATCGCTCCCGAACATCTACCCTACATCTTCGAGCGCTTCTACCGCGCCGACCCATCGCGTTCACGCGCCAGCGGCGGTAGCGGGATTGGCCTCACCATCGCCCGCCATCTTGCGTGGGCAATGGGCGGAGACATCACCGCCTACAGCGCCGGCCTCGGCAAAGGCAGTCGGTTCACACTGACTTTGCCGCACAGCACAACCCACCCGTAGGGACACGGCGCTGCCCTGCCCATCATGCCGTACCCATCCTGCCGTGCCGGTTCGCGTCGGGGCCACGCACCGCATCGCCCATTGCGTCGGGGCGACCCGCCGGGTCGCCCAACATGGTCAGGGCACGGCGCTGCCGCGCCCATCCTGCCGTGCCCTGCAATTCATCCTCGCTCATACCAAGAAAACGATTTCGATGAGCGCTTAAGGCGATAAGGTAAGACGACGTGCCGTAACGGACGATCTTTCTCGTTGAGCTTCGCCGCTCGATCGTATACATTGATTTTGTCAAAGCTGAGCTGTGCTGCGCAATCATCCAGCATCTGCAACGTACCATCGAACGGAAAATTCGTTGCTGATTGGGTGAGCAAGACAAACTCCGGCGGTAGAAATTCCTTATACTCCGGCACCGACAAGGCCTGCACAAACCCACCCCGCTTACCAAGGTAGGTAACGTTGAGCACCGCATCACGCAACCAATTATAGTGTTGCTGGCCCTCCCAACCGAATGCTAAGCCAAAACTGCCGGCAAAATGTACGTACTCTCGGTAGCCGATAGTACGCTGAAAATACCCTTCAAAGGTTGGATCATTCGGCTGAGTATTTTTTCTACTTGGCCGCAACACGCGCTGAAAGACATGTGAAACGACCGCCTGTGCTGCCGGACGCAAACCGATTTCGAGCTGACAAATGGTGGGCCAATAGTGTTTCGCCATAGATAGCGAGGCAGTTCGGCACAATACATCGAACAACGCCATCTTGACCGAAAAAGGTGTAGGCGCTAACAATGTTGTGCCACCCGCAGAAGTGGTAAAACTCGGACGTAATGAGAAGAGCGTAACTGCCTCGAACTCAGCTATCAGCCACATTGCTCGCTCCATTTACTGACGGCAACTCGAATGGTTCAGATTTCTCAATCAGGACGCTCATTTGCTCCGCAAACTCGCCTAGCGAGGCGAAGGGCAGCATAGTAATCGCGTTTGCGTGCAACTGGTTGAAACTCTTGGCAATACGCTCAATGTCGCTGACGAAATCGGCTTTCAACGGTGAGATACAAGGTGCCGGGATAACATGCGAGCTGACCGTAATGACACCACTGACATCGAGAATGTGTGGATTTTGCGCCGTGCGCATTGCTCCAGACGGTTCAACAAACGTGTAGAGCACACTTTCGAGCAGAACACGCAGCCGCTTTTGACGCTCCGCCATATCAACAGCATAGCGTTGGGCAATATCATTGAATCCGACTCGCGCTGCTTCAACCTGTACCACAATCGCATATTCACCCGATGACGCCGGACGGTGAAATGGGGTCTGCTTGCCCGAAATCGAACCAGACTCGTTAACGCGAGCGCTACCGCCGCCACGTTCACTCTCAAACTTGATGTGGAAATAGGAATCAGTCTTGATACTGCCGGGAATGCCAACCACCCAGCCAAATTCAACCACACTTTTGCGTGGAAGTGAACGCTTATCAGCCGTCACCAGCACGCCAGCCATATCGGTGACTGCACAGCGGCGCAAGATGAGATCAAGCTCACCGGCATTCGTCTTAGCCGCATCCAGTTGCGCTTTGAAAGCAGTGTCGGTATCAACGTCGTAATTAATGCGATTGGCGTTAAACAATCGTGCTCCTGTGGACAGCGGCAACTCGGCTTGCAACGCCAAACGGTGGAGATGTTCTGATTGAATATGCTTGAACATATCACCGCTAATCGCATTGACATTGTGCAAACGACCATCGGCAAAGACGTTGACCATCCGGGCTTGGATCTGATTACCTTCACCGCCCTCATTATTCAGCGAGTGGAGATTAAGGACGGCCCGTGCTGCAATTGCTAGACTGTAAATCTTCGCCATAAGGCTGTCTCCGTATATATTGATAAGGTTATTCCTCTTCTTCAATATCCTGAACATCACTATCGTCTACCGACACGCTCTCATCGGTCTCTTCAAGACCAGCGTATGTCTCATCACGCTGGTAGGTACTCGCATAGCCATAAGCCACCAGCAAACTTGCAATCATCTGCGGATCGCCATATTCATCCATCAAGGCCAAAATGTCGTCGATGTCGTGAATCGAAACATCACTACGCGATCCTCGCGGACGATCATTCCCACTCTCACGTTCCTGCCGTTCACGCTTACGTGCATTTTCCGCGTTGTAATCATGAATAAACTCGCTCAACGCGATAATGAATTCATTCCGATAAGCAGCTTTACGCAATAACTCTTGGCCTAACCCATAACGCACCTCATACGAGATATCGTACTTGCCCTGATTGCGCTTGAGATTACGGCGATGGGCCTCAACCGTTGCCATCCGAATTGCATAAGCGAGATTACGGAACCCACGAGATTGAGTAATCTTACTGAGTGGCGGCGCGAGCGAACTCATAATCACCTCCAGATTCTGTACGGTAAGCTGCGGCGCAAGTTTATCACGCTGAATAACAAAACCAGCATAAGCATCGGTAAAGGCTAGTAGCGCATACAGATCTCTTGCCGAGAGAAAATCACGGTAGAGGCGCAACAACTCGTACTCTTCACCTTTATTCTCATCGAGGCTGCGCACAATCAGAATATGCTCATCAAGCACTGCCTTATAACGCGCAATATCAGCCAGTTGTTGCGGTTGTACCCACGTTGGTAAACCAATGCGGGCAATATTCATCATTGCAGCCGACTGTCCAAGATCTTTGTAGTAGGCACTGTCAAGACCATACACAGCCTTATTCACGCCATGGCTCGAGCCGAACAGAGAGTTGAGCAGGCTGTTTTGTTGCGTGACATGTACGTAGTCGAGCATTGCTTTCGTGTAATGTAACGCTACTAAGGCATCGAGCTGGATTGCACCACCTGAACCGATCATCAACGTGTGAAACCGCTTCCGAATTTCAAGATGGTGCTTCCAATCAAGGTGATGCGGCGCTAAGACGTAGACTTTGCGATCTTTGCTATTCTTGATCAGACGGGTAAAACCGGCCCAACGCAAACCGACCCATTTAAGATATTCGATCAGCCAAAACTGTTTGAGATTGCCGGGACTAGCGAACACGGCTTTGGTGGTTGCAATGCCCTTACCCTGTGTAGGATTGGTCAACTGCGATGCTGTTATCTCCTTCTTGGGGCTGAGGTTGTACTGCTTACAGACTTCTATCCAATACCTTGCCGCCCCAACCTCATCATTTGGCAATTGAGAAGCGTACATCAATACCATCTTCAACAACTCGGCAAATTTGGTACGTCCGCGCCACCATTCAGCCGCTGCACTGTTATTGGCCTGCAAAGCCGATGGATTAATCGCCCGGAAGAGTTCCCAATCAGGATGTGGCTCAACCGGTGGCGGCATGGGTTGCCGCTGGTTGCCAACTCTCTTTCGCCACTCCCAATATTGCGCGTTATTTTTCTTTTCCTGTTCGTAATCCAATGCGATCCCCGACATTGCCGCCACATCAGTAATGGGAATATCAGTTCCTTTGATCAGTTTTTGGTTTTTTTTGCGATCAAGCGTGATCAACATGAATGCACCGGTGAAAAATTGGCAATTCGTGACCCAATTTGCTTGCAAAGGCGGCTCGCAAGACACGGTAAAGTGCGGCCCGGCGTCTTTAATCGTCACCTGCGCCTGGCGATTCGCGATACTATCTAATATATACGCTAACCCGAATGTCACCAGATTATCGGCAAACGACCCGGTGCGCTTTTCTACGTAGTATTCATGACGGTAAATCGAAGATGTTGTCATGTTCGCCGCCTTGCTCTTCATAAGGCTCCCCTTCCTAACTCCGTACCTCTCTGATCTGCCCGGCGTAATGCCCGCACCAGCAAGGTGTATGCCATCCAACCAAACTGATCTCTGGGAGTTGTGATCCAATTACCGAACTCCTGGATTTGGTTTCCATTACTTTGTTTACAGAGCAAATTCACCTTGATATGCTGGCGTAGCGCTGATGGTATGTGTTGTACCGTACAGGCTAAGATGTGGTCAGCGTTTGGTACCAATTGAAATGGTTGGCAATCATTCACAAACGGCGCATGATGACGAGCAATCGCTGTGATGGTTGCCTTGGTTAAGCATCGTTGATTGCCTAATGCCTCTGTGATCATCTGCTTACATGCCAACGCACCCTCTGATGCATGACGGGGACGCGGTATCTTGGCTGAAACCTGCTGCTGTGCCTGCACATGCAACGGGTTTTGGCGATCAAATGCGGTATGGGCTAAAGCGACGTGCGCTGCTACCGGCTGATTGATCGCTTGCTGATAGGCATGAGCCCACTGCTGCCAAGCGCTACTTAACTTGCCAACATCATGCAAGAGACAGGCCAACCACGCGGCTTGTATCACACTCCCTTCCGGCCAATTCGCCGCCCTCTCGAGCGCCGGTGCAGCATAGCGCAGTTCAGGAAGCGCTAGCTCGCTAAATGCTTGTAAAACCCGTTGAATATGTTCAGTGTAGGTCTCTACCTGCAGCGGTTGCAAGGCCCGCTCGATCCGCATCGTTGCCGATGGTAACGACGAAACAAAAGGTAAATCACCCGTGTCAGGTAGAAACCCTTCGCGTTCCGAATAACCGGCTAAAACAGGATGGACAACGAGTATGGCTGTTTCACCCAATTCTTTAGTATCTTGAACGTCAACCCAGTGATATACCATCTGCCGGCTTTCTGCCCGATCATCGGACTGACGTTCATAGAGCCGCTTAACGCGCCAAGGTGCTGTCACTGACCGTTGCAACCATTCCTGTACCATTGCGCGCAGCGAGTAGACCGGAATGTTCAACCCAATTGCATCGTATGGTGAGTCGAGCAACTGATCTGGATTAGGATGGATTAATACAAGCCGGCTGTCTACATCTCGCACCAACAATCGGCTCGCCCCACAACGGTTGCCTTGTTGACAGATATGAATATAATTTGATCGATTAAACCGATCAGCGTTCAGACCATCTATCACCTGCTTATCGCGTGGCGCACTCACTGTATTAACCAGTTCCTGCTCTCGCGTGAAATCAAAAATCTCTCCCTTACACTTGTGCAACCACTGCCAAGCAGTGTCCATCTCTTGCTTTAACAACTCATCAGCCTCGAATGCATACGGCGCATATTTCTCTACCCGATATACGATCACCTCCCCTTTTTCACCGGGGTAACGCGCGCAACGACCAGCGCGCTGAATCAAACTGGCAGGCGGTGCCAGCTCGGTGTGTAAGACTTCGGCGGAAATATCAACGCCGACTTCGATCGCTTGGGTGGCAACCACGATCACATTGGCGCAAGTGCGATTTGCGTTTACACCGATTCGTCGCTGCAACTCCCCTTCGATCCGACGGCGATCATCAGGCAAAAACTGGCTATGTAAGAGCAGAAGTTCGGTATCCTGACCAACCTTTTGCTTCAGTTCACGATACAAGGCACGCGCACGAGTCACCGTGTTACAAATCACCAACGACGAACGCTGGTGACGCTGTAAGACTGCGTCTGCACACAACGGCTGATCGACCGCAGTCCAGTATCGCTGTCGGGGTGATTGTTCGCCACGGCAATCAATGGCGGTAATCTCGTCCCGCGTAAGTGTCACAATCTCGGCATTGGGCAGGAACGACGTTAACGATTTCAGCATGTGAATGCTAAAGGTAGCCGTCATCAACATCACCGGAGCTAACCGGCTTAAGGTAGGCAACGCATGCAAAATCGTCGGTAATGCCGCTTCAGAATCAAACAGATGAAATTCATCAAATACTAAATACGAACCCGCTATCGCTCCGGCATTCAGATTAGCCAATCGGTAGGGTAAACTGTACGGCATCACCAAATAACTGCTAAGAAATTGATCGATTGTGCAGAAAATGAGATCGCCTTCAAAGCGTCGATCATCTGGCTGTTCGCCAGTTTGAATCCGTACATCTAAATGACGGCCATGACGACGGCAATAGCTATCAGCTAATGCCCTATACTCAGCATAAAATTGATTAGCCAACACCCGCATCGGCGTCACGTACAAGCACTTGCGTGGAGTCGAGTCGGGCTGATCAAAAAATCCTTCAATAAACGGCGCCAACGCAGCTCGCGTCTTGCCGGCCCCAGTCGGTGCTTGCAAGATGACCGACTTGCCCTGTAGAATGTGGTTTCTCACACGCTGTTGGTACGGGTAAAGCACCATCGCTACTCCCCAAAGAAATCTCGCAAGGTGGTCGATGCAGTTCCCGCAGGCTGTGACGAAACGTACCAACCATACCGTTCGGCCAGCGCTTTTGCTTCACTCATCAGCGTTTCGCGCAAATCGCGCGGCTCGATCACCTCAACACTAGCACCCCATCCTCGCACCCAAGGTAATATCTCGCGCCAATCCGCCACTTGCGATTGCCACTCGCAACCGCCATCAGGTAACAACGTGATCTGCTGCGAAGGATGCCAGACCGTCTCTTGCACCCGCCGCGTCGCTTCACCGGACAAAAACCGCAGTTTTACCGTTACCGGCTCACTATCGCTAATCCAGATGCCCCATGTACGGCGTAACAGTTGTTGTTCATCAAAATTGTCGGGAAAATCAAAATATTCTAGGGTCGTTACCACATCTTCGATGCGCTCAAGCTTAAATGGCACAATATCTCTAGCTACATCGCTATAGGCGATTACATATACGCTATCACTCCACAACGCCGGTTCGATCAAATATGGGCAGATTGTATGAATCAGCGGGCGCTTGGCTCGCAGAGCGCGGTAGGTAATACGCACTTTTTTCCGGTCAATCCAAGCCATTGTAATCTGTTCAAGTACACCTATTCGTTCTGGATAATTTTGCTGATGAAGCACCTCATGAGAAAGCCGTAATAATTTTTCCGTCATCGGCTGTTGGAGACAGGCGGCCAATTTTTCCACGGCATTGACAACATGCCGGTTGGCGAAGTGAGTTTGCCGTAGTAACCGGCGCGCCGGCAGGTAGAGGAACAGCGCCTCATGCGGGTTCAGACGAATTTCAGACAGGAGGCGATTGCGATCAATGCGGTAGCGTCCCGGCGGGTCTTCAACGAACGGATAGTCCTGCTCAAGGGCGATTCGATCACGATAGGCCGTTGTGCGATCAACGCCTAGGCGTTCAGCCATCTCAGCATCGCTGAAAGCGCGCTGCACATAAAGCCGCTTCATTTCGGTCAACCGCTCGGCGCGCGCGAGTCCTCTTCCCTTGCCCATACTATTCCTCAAACTATTGTTCGTTATATGTCTATCATAGCATCCCGCAGGCGCAAAAATCGCAACAGGCCACTGTTTTGCGCAACTGATCTTTCACGAAGAGACTAGAGGGCCATCGCCACGCCGCAAAGCAAGCCAAGCCGCAGAGGACTCTAACGCAAAGGCGCAAAACCCGCTAAGATCGCAAAGCTTGGAATATGAGGAGAACAGCATACCCCCTTCTCCGCGTCCTTTGCGCTAACATTCTACTTCCCCCAGCGGGGGCGACTAGGAGGGGGCCAACCTAAGATGCAAAGATGGTTGGGGATGGTGATGATCCTCTGCGCCCCCTGCGGTAAAACTTCTACCAGCCTGCGCAACGTTACGGTTGCGGCAACACCGGACAGATCGTCGGCGGATTCTCCGGTGGATTCACCCCAAAGTACGCTTGCATAATCTGCGTCACCGCCGGTACAGCAATCGTTGAAGAACCATCGTTGAGATCACCAACCCCTTCGACCAACACCACAACCACGATCTCAGGATTCTCGTAAGGGGCAAAACCGACAAACCACGCATGGCTTTGCCGCACCAACCGACCATCACTCGTGGTTAGGATCGGTCCAAACTCGGCAGTGCCCGTCTTGCCGGCAATACGCAAGCCCGAACAGACTTCACGCGCTGCAATACCTAACCCATCGGTGATCGAAGCAAAGAGACCGGCTCGGATCGTTGCCAAATGTTCAGGGTTGATCGGTACTTGTCCGATCGGTTCCGGCAGGATTTGCCGGATAAGCTGCCCATTTTCGTCAACAATCCGATCAACTAGATGAGGACGGTAGAGCGTACCATTGGTTGCCACAGCACCGGCAGCAACCGCCAGTTGCAGCGGCGTCACCTCTAGATATCCCTGCCCAATCGCGGTATTGTAGGTATCACCGGTTGTCCACGCCTCACGCAATACTTGCGCCTTCCATGCGCGCGTGGGCACACGCCCGCTCGCTTCACCGACGAGATCGATCCCGGTTGGACGACCTAGATTAAACCACGACAACCCTTCAACGAGTGCATCAATGCCAAGACCGTTAATCCGCAATGCGCGCTCGTCGAGATTGACCGCCTGCTCGTTTCCGCCGGCAACACTGGCAAAGAACACATTCGATGAGAGACGTAACGCATCTCGTACATCGATCAGTCCATTGTCACGATTACGGACTGAGTTGGGTAAGATAAATTCGGTGCCACTACGCTCTATCAATCGCAATAGACCGGGATCGCGCAGCCTGGTATCGGTTTTAATCACGTTCTGCTGTAACGCCACCGATCCCACAAACTGTTTGATCGTCGAGCCGGGTGGATACTGGCCGGCAATGGCACGATTGGTAAAAGGCGCCAGCCGTTGTAGCTCACGCTGAGCTTCGTCACTCGACGGTGTAAGCAATGCTCTCAAGTCAGCCGCACGCGCCGGATCAACCCAAATGTTGTTATCGTAATCGGGGAGACTGACCATCGCCAGGATACGCCCATCGCGGGGATCGAGTGCGACGGCCACACCGGCAACGATCGGAGCATAGGCCCGTTTGTGGGCTTCCCGCGCAGTCTGTCGTCGCTCTTCACCTACGTTAATCCAACGTTGTAAGATCCGTTCCACCTCAGCTTGGAATTGTGCATCGATGGTCAGTACCAGATTGTAGCCATTGGTCACCGGGCGTAGCGTTGTCACAGCACTGACCGGTCGTTGCAGAGCATCGACCAACAACGAGTCGATACCCATCTGCCCACGCAAAACCTTCTCGTAGGCGCCTTCTAGCCCGTCTTTTCCGATCTGATCACTCGGCAAGTACGGTGGCAAGCCGACACTCGTCGGATCAATCGGTTTGGTGATCAATCCACAGATCGGTGCATTCGCAGTAATGTCAACCAAACCGCGGAGCCACGAGCTGGCCGGATTGACCGCCACCAATTCGCACGAGTTGATCCGTCCGGTGTATCCTAATATATGCGAGAGTGACGGTATCTGACTACTGAGTGGATAACGCCGACGGAACCCCTCGATCACCTGTGCACCGGGCATGTAGTTAGCATTTTCCCGCAGCGCCAACGCCAGTTCGGGAGAAATATCCTCTTTGATAATCACCGGCTGATAGCGGCGTACATTGGCTTGTTGCAGAAGCTGCTCAATCGGATTTACGAGTTTGACGACCGAAGCGTAGGTTTCACTCAGGCTGAGCGCTTTTAAGGTATCTTCAGGGGCAATCGAGATAGTGAGGACGTCGGTATTGGTTAACTCCGGTAAAGCACCTAGTGCAGCTACATCACGACGGAGGTTGGGCGTCGTTGCTAATGCACTCGCCGGGTCAATTACCAACGTAGACGGCAGACCCACAATCTGGGCCAAACGGGCGAGGGTCATTGCACGTTGTGCAGGCGCACTGTTGGCCGATGGCAATTGGCCGGGAATCACGGCCAAATTGTAAATCGGTACACTCTCGGCAAGTAGCGTACCGTGTGCATCGACAATTTCTCCGCGGCGCGGTTGATTCGTCAGATAGCGACGGGTTGTAACTTCAATATCGGCGCCAAACCGCTGCGCATCGGTCTGTACCAGTTGGAGTTGGGCGAGCCGGGCGACTAGCACCATAACCGTGATCAGCAGTACTATGCGTAGTGCGATAAGCCGTGCCATAGCTGCACATTCGCCTTTCCAGCCACAATGATCGTACTCCAACCAACGACGTTAATTATAAATTATAACTGTGGTGATACCCTTGAGCTACTCGGTGCGCACCAAACGATGGATAATCACTACTGCCGGTAAGGTCGGAATGAGCGCCAGTAACAGCGACGGAACAACCACTACGAGAAAGTAGGCTTGCCAATCAGGCATGGCGGGAAGTGTGATCGCAAAGAGGATCACCTCATAGATCACCGTACCAACGGCTACTGCCACCAACGGTACTAATGGTCGTTCGAGTGCAAAGCGGCGCGCAAATAAGCCAACAATAACGGTTGCGATAAGTTGAGCAACTGCATGACTCCCAAGAGGCAACGTCCCCAAGACATCGAGTGCCAACCCACCATAGAACGCCCACCACAATCCGCGCATCAACCCACGGACCGGCTCAGCAGTTCTGACACCGACGAGCGCACGCACAATTGCCAGCACCAACAGGAGCGGAATACTGAACCCACCCGGCCCACTGAGCACGGTCGTCTGCACTAAGGCAATCACAAGCAACGCCAGGGCCAACCCTAGCTCGCGCGCTATCCGCTCTTCTATTCGTCTTGACTGAGAATCACCCACACGTAGCGTACCTGATCGGGATCGGCAAAAGGTCGGATGTCACCGATTTGGCGCTGCCCCTCCTGCCGTACCGTTTCAATAAAGCCAATTGGCACTGCTGCCGGCATCGCTGACAGATCGAGGGGGAGATCGAGCGCACCACTCAAGCCGGCAGTGATTACATGCTCACCAACCCGTAGGGTAGCACTACGGTCGATCAACTCAACCCGCAATCGCGAGCCGCGCTGCCATTGACCTTGCATCAAACCGAGCGGTGCCCCACCAGGCTGTAAAACCCGCACACTGAGCTGACTACTGATGTCGGTAATGAGTAACACCTCTGCCGTATGCGGACCCACCGTTTCTACTACCCCGATCAATGCCGGTGGGTTGCCCGGTTGCTGCCCAATCACCGCCATCCCCGTCTGCACACCGTCATTGGCACCACGCGCAATCGTCATCACCCGACGAGCTGCATCAGGGGCACGCACCATCACCTCGGCACCGAGAACTCGCCACGGATGAGCTTGCGTTATGGCTAACTGTTGGCGCAGAAAAATATTCTCGACCCGGGCCTGCTCAAGCCGCAACACATCGTTACGCAACTGAGCATTTTCAGCCTCTAGTTCGGCTACTCGAGTCTGGAGAGTGACAACATCGCGTGGCGTAGCCCACCATGCCTCAAGCGCCATCCGGCGGTCGGTCAACCAACTAATCACGGGCTGCAACTGCTCGCGTGCGGACAACCGAATCGGTGACACCACTCCTTGCCGGTCGAATACGATGAGTATCACGCTCAACAATAAAAGAGCGATGGCCGTCACCACGACCCGACCATAATTGGTGTCACCAAACCGGTCACGCCGTAGCTTCAGTGGACGTTCATCGAGAAAATCGCGCATGCGCTATCTCCGCACCCGTCGCGTGGTTTGGGTACGCATGAGAATATCCTGATACACGCTATTGTCAAAATGCTCGACCATTTTACCGGCGCCACGCGCCACACACGAAAGAGGATCTTGCGCAACATGCACCGGCATGCGTGTCTCGGCAGCAATCCGCTTATCAAGGCCGTGTAGCAATGAACCGCCACCGGCCAGCATAATGCCGTGCTCCATAATATCGGCCACCAATTCAGGCGGCGTCTCTTCCAGCGCAGCCCGCACCTCGGCCACGATAGCATTGACCGGGCCAGCAATACCTTCGCGTAGCTCAACCGAGCTGACTTCAATAGCCTTAGGCAAACCGGTCAGCAGATCGCGCCCGCGCAACACAACCTTAATCTCTTCGTCAAGCGGATACGCTGAACCGGCGGCAATTTTCGCCTTCTCCGCCATTCGTTCGCCAATCAACAAGTTGTATTCACGGCGGGCAAATTGGATAATCGCCTCATCGATCTCATCACCGGCGATACGGATCGAGTGGTTAATCACAATCCCACCGAGGGCGATGACAGCAATTTCCGTCGTCCCACCGCCAATATCGACGATCATCGATCCAATCGGCTCTTCAACCGGCAAGCCTGCCCCGATCGCCGCCGCCATCGGCTCTTCCACAACAAACGCTTCGCGAGCCTTGGCATTCAACGCAGCTTCGCGGGCAGCCCGCTTCTCAACATCGGTCACCCCCGACGGTACACCAACAACGACGCGAGGCCGCGGATCGACTAACGGCAATGCAGCATAGGTATGAGCCTTCTTGATAAAGTAAGACAACATCTGCTCGACCACGTCAAAATCGGCGATCACGCCATCCTTGAGAGGTCGTACTGCAACGATATTGGCCGGCGTCTTGCCAACCATCGCCTTGGCTTCCGCACCGACCGCATGCACTTTTTTGGTCCGGGTATCGATGGCAACAACCGATGGCTCGCTGATCACAATCCCCTTACCTCGCATATACACCATCGTGTTGGCCGTACCCAGATCGATACCAAGATCACGACTGAATACACCGAAAAATGTATTAAAAGGGTTCAAACCCACGTGTGTTACTCCATCTGTTGCCAACCAGAATTCGTCTTACCGTATTGATCACGCCGAACATTAGCCCGGCTCGAATCGCTATATTATAGCATACGCACAGCAAGGGCAAAGACAACGAGCGTCGCCCAATAGGTAAGCACCGTTCTTCGGCCTACTCCCGGTGTCATTTGACTTTTCAGCGGCTTTGTGACACAATTGCTATACTGCTTCGTTGCAAGCAGGTAGGACGTGTTCGCTGTGAGCATTGCCGTAGGTCAGGCTCGCCCGTCGGATGATGAAGATGCTGCTTTTCAACATTACGCGGCATTGCTGCTATGGCTTCTGGCTCACGCTGAGCTAGAAGATTTTTGTTGTCGTGAACATCACCAATCTTCCGCAACGACCGGTTTATCCATTCTCCGCCATTGTTGGCCAAGAGCGGTTGAAACGCGCCCTCATTTTGAACGCGATCAACCCACGTATCGGTGGTGTGTTGATTCGCGGCGAGAAGGGTACGGCGAAGTCAACGGCAGTCCGTGCGCTGACCCGCCTCTTGCCATCGATTAAGGTGGTGGTTGATTGCCCCTACAGTTGCGATCCTGATATGCCGGCAATCCTCTGTGCCTCATGCCAAGAACGGCTGGCTCACGGTCCCTTGCCCACAATGGTACGCCCTACACGACTGGTTGAGTTGCCGGTTTCGGCCTCTGAGGATCGCGTCGTCGGTTCACTCGACCTCGAACACGCAATTACTGAAGGACAGCGTCGGTTTGAACCCGGTCTGCTCGCACAGGTCAATCGCGGCGTGTTGTACGTCGATGAGGTCAACCTACTCGATGACCATCTCGTTGACTTGCTGCTCGATGCCGCAGCAATGGGGGTCAATACTGTTGAACGCGAAGGGGTAAGCGTATCGCATCCCGCCCGTTTCATCCTCGTCGGTACGATGAATCCCGAAGAGGGTGAGCTTCGTCCACAGCTCCTCGACCGGTTCGGTCTGGCTGTCGAAGTCGTCGGTCTGACCGATGTCAACGATCGGGTTGCCGTGATCGAGCGCCGGATGGCGTATGAGGCCGATCCATTCGGCTTTATTCAGCAGTGGCACGAGGCCGAAGAGGCGCTATCGCAGCGTATTGCCGCAGCCCGTACCCTGTTACCGCAGGTGCAGATCGATCGGAGCGATATGGCGGTTGTGGCAAGTTTGTGTATCGAGATGGGAGTAGATGGGCATCGCGCCGATTTGACTATTCTCGAGACGGCGCGGACCCACGCTGCATGGAGTGGTCGGCGAATGCTGCTCGCAGAAGATATTCGCCTGGCGGCCGAGTTGGCCTTACCACACCGAATGAGACGCCAGCCCTTTGGCGAGGTCAAACTTGATGAGCAGCGGATGGCTACTATTCTCGATCACTATAGCAAGCGGGCCGAGGAGATCAGAGCACAGGCGGAGGTAAAAAAAAAGCCTGATCTGAACGATGACGGTAGCAATGACGATGAGGGTGGTGACGAGCATGGCGGTAGCGCCACAACCGTACCGATCGGCGGCGCAGGAACCCCAGAAACAGCCAAGCCGGCTAATGAACAAGCAACCGGTGGTACTGAGCATAAAGCCGGTGATGTCTTTCGCCCACGCCGTCTCGAAACAACCCCCGATCGCACGCAACGCCGTGCTCCCGGTCGTCGTTCACGCTCGCGGACAACCCGAAAGCAGGGGCGCTACATTACGAGCCGACAAGCTGCGCGCGTAACCGATTTGGCCCTCGATGCCACCTTGCGTGAAGCAGCGATCTACCAGCGTAAACGCCGGATGGAATTGATGCACACCATCGATACACCGCACCGCCAACGGCCAAAAATATTGATTAAGCGTTCTGATTTGCGCCAGAAAGTGCGTGTGCGCCGGACTCGCAATGCCGTCTGTTTTGTGGTCGATGCCAGTTGGAGCATGGCCGCCGAAGAGCGCATGCAAGCGACAAAAGCAGCAGTGCTCTCGCTACTGCGTGACGCATACCAACGTCGCGATCAGGTGGGGTTGGTCAGTTTTCAGCGCGACTATGCACGGGTGTTGTTGCCATTAACCAACAGCGTTGAATTGGCCCAACGTCGCTTGCAATCAATGCCTACCGGAGGTAAGACACCGCTCTCACGCGGCTTACTGACAGCGTTTGAACTGCTTGAACGCGCACGCCGGCGTGATGCAGAAGTGGTACCGTTGATGGTACTATTAACCGATGGACAGGCTAATGTCTCTATCTCCGATCTCCCACCGCAACAGGAGGCATATCGGATCGCTGAAATGATCGCCGATCGTCAGATTCAGGCTATCGTCATTGATACTGAACATCCCCATTTTGATCGCGGCCTATCACGACGATTGGCTGAATATCTTCGCGGCATCTATTATCGCTTAGAAGATTTGCAAGATGACGGTCTGGTGCGCGCAGTTCGACAACAAATGCGCACATAAATTATCCAAGCGGTCGGCAAGCGTCGGACACACGAGTGATCGGCGCCAAGGGTATAACTACGGTTATGTATGTTACGCGAGGAGGAAGGTAGGCAATGACGGATCAGGTTCGTAGGGAAGAGGTCGCTGCGGGCGAGCTGGCAGATACGCCTCTTGCGGCAGCTCAGGCTCCGGCGGCTGACGCTGCTGTCGCCGCAACATCGGTTCCGGCGGAGGCGGTAGCGCCTACCCCTGAACAGGCGGTAGATCAACCCGCTACTACAGGGGAGTCTGAGGCTCCGGTAACAACGGCACAAGCCGCTGCGCAAGAAACTGAACCGGCTGAGGCGACCGGTGCCAGCTTTACCCCGGTGAGTGAGCAGCAACCGCAAAAGCCGCGTCGGCTGAAGGATTTGCAGCCCGGCATGGAGCTGGAAGGCAAGGTTACTTCCATCGCACTGTACGGTATCTTCGTTGATGTTGGAGTTGGTCGTGACGGCCTCGTCCATATTTCGGAGATGAGCGATCGCCGGATCGATACGCCGTCAGAACTGGTGCAGATCGGCGATACGGTGAAGGTGTGGGTCAAGAGCGTTGATCTAGATGCACGTCGGATTAGTCTGACCATGCTCAATCCGAGCCGAGGTGAAAAACCACGTCGTGCCCGCCAGTCACAGCCGGCGCAACCGCAACCGCGCCGCCAAGAGGTCGATCGCGAGAAGTTGGCAAGCCTGAAAGTTGGCGACATCGTTGAGGGTGTGATCACCGGCTTCGCCCCCTTCGGCGCCTTTGCTGATATTGGGGTCGGTAAAGATGGGTTGATCCATATCAGTGAGTTGTCCGAGGGCCGTGTCGAAAAGCCGGAAGACGCAGTCAAGGTGGGTGAGCGCTATCAGTTTAAAGTACTCGAAATCGATGGCGAAGGAACCCGCATTAGTCTGAGCTTGCGCCGTGCACAGCGCGCCCAGCGCATGCAACAGCTCGAACCAGGTCAGATTATCGAGGGTACTGTCAGCGGGATCGCTAACTTTGGCGCGTTTGTGGACATCGGTGTCGGGCGCGATGGCCTGGTTCATATCTCAGCACTTGCCCCGCACCGCGTGGCTAAGGTTGAAGATGTGGTCAAAGTCGGTGACAAGGTGAAGGTCAAGGTGCTCGGCGTCGATCCACAGAGCAAGCGGATTAGCCTGACGATGCGTCTTGAAGAGGAGCAGCCGGCAACTACGACCGGTGAAGAAGCTGCCGAGCCGTCAGAAGAGGTAACACCGACACGACGAGGCAACCTCGAACGTTTCGCAGCCGCTGCCCAGGCCGCCCGTGAACGCAGTGAGCGTGGTGAACGCAGTGAGCGTGGTGAACGACGCGAGCGTCGTGAGCGCCGACCGGCTCAGTCCAGCCCCGACACCTATATCGTCGGTGAAGATGATGATGTATCGTTTGAGGGTAACGCTACCATTGAAGATCTGCTAACCAAGTTCGGTGGTTCCAGCAGTCGCCGTGACCGTGATCGACGCCGACGCCATGAGGACGATGATGATGAGGAGACGGAGCGTCCCTCAAATCGCCGTCAGCGTGAGGCAATTCGCCGAACCCTCCAGCAGATCGGCTACGATGAGTAGAAGGCGATAAGCGGCTTCCCAAGCTGCCTGACATTGGCTCGGTCGTTATGATGTGACCGTAGGAGCATAGCAACATCTTGTTCCTACGGTCACACCATCTCGGAAACCTGTTGCGGTTGGTAACGCCGTCACGCACCACTCCCCAAGTCATGATGTTCACAAACCTTGCCTGGCATCTTGGCAGGAGAGACCAGATTTGACACCGATCCGGTGCGACGATTATAATGGCACTAGTTTTGTCAATAAATTCGACAACTTCTGAGGAGAACATACAATGCCCAAACGAACATGGCAACCTAAACGTATTCCGCGCCGTCGCAAGCATGGTTTCCGGGCACGGATGGCTACGAAGGACGGACGGGCAATTCTTCGTCGTCGGCGCCTCAAGGGTCGCTGGAAGTTAACCGTCAGTGATGAGCGGCGAGCAGTACGACGCGGGCACCGCTAACAACTGCATGGAACGGGTTATCGTCTACAGAGTCGCGACAGGCGGCTGGCAGGTATGCCATCTGTAGTCGGTAGCCCGTTTGTTTTTTGTCTATGCGACGCGCAAACCGGCTCCGTCGGCCTGCACAATTCCGTCGAGTACGCCAAACGGGACGCACCTTTTCTTCGGCTTGGCTGACCCTCACCGTCGCACCGGGTCGGCGCGATGGTGTACGCTGTGGTTTCATCACCGGTCGTCGCCTTGGCAAGGCCGTCCAGCGCAACCGTGCTCGCCGGCGAGTTCGTGAGGCAGTGCGCTTGCTTTTACCGTCACTTACCACCGGTTACGACCTACTTTTTGCTATTCGTTCACCAGAGGTGATTGAGACGCCATTTAGCCAGTTGCAAGCCGATATTATTCGTCTACTCCGGCAGGCCTGCCTGCTCACACCTGAAACAGAACCTGTTTCACCAGTACCACCTACCTCACTACCACAAAACGAACGGGGATCGCCATGAATATCTGGTCGGCATTCGTTGGGTTGCTCGAACAATTACTCCTCTTCTTCTCATCACTGACCGGCAATATGGCATTGGGCATTGTGCTCTTCACGATCGCTGCCCGTCTCTTTATCTTGCCACTTACCCTAAGCTCGTTGCGTTCGAGTCGCCGGATGCAAGAAGTACAGCCCATCCTGAAAGAGATTCAGCGTAAGTACGGCAAAGACCCGCAACGACTCCAAGAAGAAACCCTACGGGTTTACCGTGAATATAAGATTAATCCGGTAGGCGGTTGTCTGCCGCTCTTGCTGCAACTCCCAATTTTCTTCGGTGTGTACCAAGCTGTCTATCACCTGATGGTACCTGAACAGCGCGTGAATTTGAGTGCTGCTGCGGCCGAGATGTTGAAAGATGAACGCCTGGCACAAATTCTCAGTGCTCCGTTCTTCGGTATGGACCTGGGGGTGCCGGCATTTGGGCCAAATGGGTTTGCCGGTTTTGCTTATCTCGTCTTACCGGTACTATCGATCGTTTTACAATTGGTGCAGCAGCTCATGGCAACACCGCGGGTTCAAGATCCACAGCAGAAGGCATTTACCCAAGCAATGTTAATTATGCCGTTTGTATTTGGATACATTGCCTTCACCTTCCCCACCGGTGCTGTCCTATACTGGGTTGTGAGCAGTGTGATCGGTGTGATCCAGCAGTACTTTACATCGGGTTGGGGTTCACTGGCCAACTATCTGCGGTTCTTACCACCTGACAATCGTCCTACATCGGCGCTGAGCCTCGCATCAGCCTCTACTACTGCAACCGAGACCCAAACCGAGACACCAAAAGTCGATTTTTGGTCGGTCATGCGCCCATTGATCGAAGCGCCGGTTGAGCAGGGTGAAGCAGGTGGTGAGGAGCAGCGTACATCACGCCAATATCCCAATCCTCGTCGTCGCCGTTAACGTTATCTACTTAGGAAGACGGTCACCGTGACCGAGAGGTGTCTATGAAGCGCATTGAAATCAGCGCACGCACCGTCGCCGAAGCCGTTGAATTGGCATTGGCCCAACTGGGCCGCGACCGCGATGAAGTGGCGATTGAGGTGCTCGATCCCGGCGAGAATGGTGACGAAGCACTGGTGCGCGTCACCGTCGTCGAAGATGACGAAGAAAAGCCTTCGATTGAAGAGGTGAGTGCGATTGCGCAGCGTATCCTCGAAGACCTACTCGAACGTATGGATATTCAAGCCTACGTTACGTCGGTAATTTCGCGCGTGCCCGGCCCACAAGGGAACTTAGAAGAGACGATTACGCTGCACGTCGAAGGAGCCGATGAAGAGGCGATGGGTCTCTTGATCGGTCGGCGTGGCGAAACGCTCCGTTCGTTACAGTTCTTACTGAATTTGCTGGTAAGCCGACGAATACAGGCATGGCCACAACTGGTGGTTGATGTCGGCAACTATCGCCAACGCCGCCAAGAATCGCTCGAAAGCCTCGCCCGCCGGATGGCCGAACGAGTACGCCAGACCGGACGACCGATTATGCTCGAACCGATGGCAGCCTACGAACGACGTATCGTTCACCTTGCCCTGCGTGATGATAAGACGATCTATACCGAGAGTTCTGGGGAAGGCGAAAATCGTAAGATTGTGATCTATCCGGCTAAACAGTAGCCGACGCGCGCGGCCCTGGCCTTGCCTGGAACCACTCTACTCACGAGGGATAGACGTTCTGTCAATATATGCGATTGAAACCTAAACCGAAGATTGACCTGGCAAACTAATCAAATAGATTGTAACCCGTGACTACCAATATACCGGCAACACCCACGCAGCCGCGCCCAAAGGTTTCAGCTCGTACACTGCGACCACGCCAGAAGAAGACTTTAGCCCACAACAGGCCGTAGTATATGTGGGCGTCAGCTTACAGCACTACCTGTAGCGACGCTCACGGCAAAGCTAAGCGTTTATCCACAACTCACCAGTAGCTTTCCTAAGCAAGGACTTTAGGCGAAACTCGCTGCGCGAGCACTGAATTCACTATGATTGACATTGTTATCATTGGTCATGTTACGTGCGATCTGCTACCGAACGGCGCAACTGCCGCCGGTGGCACCGCTCGCTTCGCTGCACTACTGGCCCAACGTCTGGGGTTACGAGCGGCTATCGTCACTGCGAGTGCTGAAGAACCACCGTCTGGCATCGCGTGGTCAAGTATCTCCTCCACCGTCAGCTCCACGTTCGAGAACCGCTATACCGTAACCGGACGACACCAGTGGCTCCACGCAGTTGCACCACCAATTCTCATGACCGACATCCCAGCCCGTTGGCGCACCGCTCCGATTGTCTTGTTAGGGCCGGTATTACACGAATGTACCGCCGACGTTGCGGCTGCTTTTCCTGGAGCACTTATCGGAGCAACAGCACAGGGATGGCTGCGCGACTGGGACACGCCCCTCCCATCACCGGTACGCTTTCGGCGCTGGCAACCCACCGCAACCGAACTCTCCCGTCTCCACGTCCTCACACTCAGCAGCGAAGATGTCGCCGGTGATGAAGAACTGGCAGCAGCTTATGCTCGCACTGTGCCGATTGGTATCGTCACCCACGGCGCACGCGGCGCCACGATGTATCTCCATAGGCAAGCCCACCACATCGCCCCATACCCGGCACGAGAAATCGATCCTACCGGCGCTGGTGATGTCTTTACAGCAGCTTTTCTCATTCGCCTTTGGGAGATCGGCGATCCGTTCATTGCCGCCCGTTTTGCTGCCGCTGCCGCAGCGTGCGCAGTGGAAGGTCGTGAGACCCTGCCCGACCGAGTACAGATCGTACAGCGAATGAAGGCTGGCAGCCTTTCAGCCGTCAAAAAGGGGACAGACAGCGCGTTGGGAACGTCTTGAACACGATAGGAGGATGCAAGTGTCAGTTCGCCAACTCGAACTGACACTTCATGCGTACCCTACTAGCGCAACCGATACGGCACGCTTGTCACCACTGTTCCTCGTAGGCGCAATGCCGTCTTGATCAAAATACCGGTCTGATTATGCAGTAAATGCTCCCACCAGCGGGCCGGAACAAATTCAGGCAAAATAACCGTGATCACATCATCGCCGTAGCGCGTCTCAACCTCTTCGATATAGCGCACAATAGGATTGATCAACGAGCGGAACGGCGACTCAAGCACTACCAGAGGAATGCCGCATCCCCAATCCTGCCAGCGCTTACGTAACTTCTCAGTTGCTTCAGGATCGAGATCAACGTAGACGGCTGTAACATTATCGGGCGCGATTGAGCGTGCATATTGCAACGCCGGCAACACCCCCCGATGAATGCCGCTAATCAACACAATCGCCGTGTGACGTCGCAATTCAGGTGGCACCACTGCGCCACTCAATGAAAGCTGTTCGGCTACCCGTTGGTAATGGAGATTAATCCCGCGAAACATCATCACCAAAACCGGGATCGTAAGGATGACCATCCACGCACCGTGGACAAACTTGGTAATCATCAAGATCACCAACACAATCGAGGTAAGGGTTGCCCCAAACCCGTTAATTATCGCACTCCGTGTCCACCCCGGTTGCCGCAACCGTAGGTGACGCCGTACCATACCCGACTGCGAAAGCGTAAACGAGGTGAAGACACCAACCGCGTATAGTGGAAGCATCGCTATCTCATTGGCCTGAAAGATAATCACGAGCAATGCCGAAAACAACCCTAACACCAGAATACCATTCGAAAAAACCAACCGATCACCGCGAGAGGCAAACTGGCGCGGCAGGAACCGATCACGCGCGAGGAACGACGCCAACCGGGGAAAGTCGGCAAAAGCGGTGTTGGCCGCTAATACCAAGATCAAGGCCGTAGCAATTTGAATAAACACATAGACCGGCCCTATTCCAAAAATGGTACGAGCAATTTGGGAAACAATGGTTTCGTGGGTAAACTCGTTGGGGACGGCTCGATGTGCGTCGGCCAACCATGTGATTCCGAGAAACATCGTCACCAACAAGCCGATCATCCATGTCAGCGTAATCGAGGCATTACGCGCCTCCGGTGCCTTAAACGCCTGCACACCATCGCTAATAGCCTCGATCCCGGTTAATGCGGTACATCCGGCGGCAAAAGCACGTAAAATCAACCAAAGCGATAACGTCTCACCGACCGGTGGAATATCTGGATCAATACTATGCCGCACCGGTTCGACACCAAACAGCAAATCCTGGCTAACACCTACCACAATAATCGAAAGGATACTTGCAATAAACGCATAGGTAGGCACTGAGAAGATCAATCCGCTCTCTTTAGCTCCCCGCAGATTGGCAATCGTGACGACGAGAATACATAACAGCGCAATCTCAACCGCATAATCGCGCACGCCTGGGAATCCCCAGTTGGTAGCAAGCGAGGTAATTGCAGCCACTCCGGCGGAAATACTCACCGCTACCGTCAGCACATAATCGATGAGCAACGCGCTTGCTGCGATTAATCCCGGCAAATCGCCCAAATTATCACGGGTCACAATATAGCTGCCACCACCTTGTGGATAGGCATGGATGGTTTGGCGATATGAGAAGCCCACAATCAGCAGCAACATCGCAATAGCGACGGCAATCGGCAGGGAAAGACCAAGTGCTACACTACCACCCAAGACGAGAATAGTGAGAATGGCTTCGGTCGCATACGAGACTGACGAGAGCGCATCAGAAGAAAAAACGGCTAATGCCGTCACCTTGTTTAGTCGTTCTTGATGCTGGTGTTCGGTAGCAATAGGGCGACCGACTAAAATCCGCTTGATCTGGGCAAACATAGCGACAGGTTCTTTGGATAGATAGAATGTAGCAAACAAACAATGGTCTGCCAATAAAAAGACGGAACGCGATCTGCGCGCGGCAGTCGGCGTTCCGTCGGCTGTCGGACGCATGGGCGATCAGACAGTAATCCGTCATCATTGACATTCGGCTTGCGATCATAGCACTATTATCAACGAAAGTCAATGCCTGTGATAATCTTCACAGCATCACTTGACAGCACTACGTGGGCACGCTATGCTCAAGGTAGGCTTACTAGAACGAGGTCACAGCGATGAATCGGTTAGCCGTCGAAACCATCGACTTAGTCAAACGGTACGGCTCACTTACAGCCCTCGATCACGTCAACCTGCAAGCGCCGGCAGGACAGATTTATGCCCTACTCGGTCCTAACGGTGCCGGTAAAACCACGCTGCTGAGTATCCTGACTACCCTCATCCCGCCGACTGCTGGGACGGCCCGAATCCTCGGCTATGACGTCAGTCACGAGGCGGCAGAAGTTCGTCGCCGGCTCGGAGTTACTTTTCAAGAGATGGTCCTCGATCCCTTACTGACCGGTCGCGAGACCCTCGATTTTCACGGTCGGCTCTACAGTCTCCCGGCAGCAGTTCGTCGGCAACGGATCGCCGAGTTGGTCGAGTTGGTACAGTTAACCGAAGCGATCGATCGTCCGGTTAAGAGTTATTCGGGTGGTATGAAGCGACGCCTCGAATTAGCACGTGGGTTGATGACCGACCCACAAGTGTTGGTGCTCGACGAACCAACCCAGGGGCTCGATCCGCAAAACCGAGTGAATATCTGGAGCTATATCCGCGATTTAAACCGGCGTCGCGGTATGACCATCTTACTCACCACCCACGCGATGGACGAAGCCGAGGCATTGGCCGATTTGGTCGGTATTATCGATCATGGCCGCCTGATCGTCGAAGGCAAACCCGGTGATCTGATCGCTGCATTGGGGTCAGACGTGATTCGGGTACGCGGTCAGGGGAACTTCGATCATCTGGTGACGACGGTCAGTACCATTGAAGGGGTCAACCGCACCGAGATCGATCCGGCCGATGGAATTGCGCTGATTTACGTCGATAATGGTAGTCGGCGATTACCGGCGGTATTAGGGACGATCAGTAGTAATGGGTTTGTCGCGGAAGATGTGACATTAGCTCGTCCATCGCTCGGTGATGTCTTCTTGCACTACACCGGCACGGCATTGCGCGATTGAGACTGCTCAGGAGATTGGTATGTATGCTACTTATGTCATCTGGACCCGACACATGCGTAAGTTCGTCCAGCAGACCGAGGAACTGGTCGGGCTGGCACTCCAATCGGTGTTATGGGTCGTGCTGTTTGGCGTCGGCATGCGGGGAATGATCCGTGAGGTTGGTGGCAACGATTATATGTCGTTCATTTTACCGGGGATCGTCGCCCTCAGCGCCCTCGGTGGCGCGGTAGGCGGTGGCATGGTATTGTTAGATGAGCGGCTGCGTGGAATTGTGAAGGAATATCTTGCCGCCCCGATCCCACGTCTCAGTGTGTTACTCGGCAGTGCAGCCAGTACTGCTACTAAATCGCTATTCCAAGCTATCTTGATGTTGATCGTTGGTTTGCTGATGGGAGCACGGCTGACCCTTAACCCGGTTGGTTGGCTTGGTGCGCTTAGCTTGCTGGCGATTTTTGCCATTGGTTTTAGCGGCCTAGCACTCGGTGTGGCAGCGGTATCACGCAGTATTGCCGGCTATCACGGCATGATCTTTCTCTTCAATTTGCCGCTGCTGTTTGCGTCAAATGCACTTTACCCACTCGACGTTTTGCCGGGATGGATGCGCACAATTGTCTTGATCAATCCGGCTACCTATCTCATCGATGCAGTGCGTGCGCTGGCGTTTGGTACCGAACCAACTATACCGCTGTGGCTTAGCAGCATCATCTTAACCGGATTCGCAATTGCGACGATGTGGTTTGCACTCGCCCTATTCCGACGGTCGTTGCAATCGTAAACAGTACCCGCACCGCCGGTTGCGATGCGGGTATTCCGTATAATGCTATGAGAGGATTCGGTAATTAGAATTGAGGGAGCGGGTCTCTAACGGAAGTAGAATTGGTCATTCACACCACTACGACCGAGAGAGACCCTATGACAGATTGTACAACACGTTCAAAAACAACAGGCGTGAGATTGACGCCAGCCGAAATTGACTTGGGGCGCCTGCCTGCTCGACTAAGCAAACGCTTGTGGGTACCGCCTGCCGAGTTTCTAAAGACTACCAATGCCATGACGATAGCGCATTGGGCAGTGCAAGTGAGTTTGTCGCACCGCCACAGTCTCCCCGCGTCCTCCCGCCGCGGTCCGAAAATCCAGTATTCGGACGAGAGCATCTTGATGCTGGCATACATCCAGGCAGCGTGGCAGATGCGCTACGAGATGGTGGTGGACTATTTTCGTAGTCATCCCGAAGCCGCCCAAGCAGCAGGGTTCGCGAGTG
>NZ_JBWGQH010000018.1:0-101078 GCF_056331925.1 Chloroflexus sp. | reverse complement strand
CACGCACCCCCCAACCGAAATCCACGCGAGGGCAGTCGCACGACTGCCCTCGTGGTGTGTTTGGGAAGGGTAGGGACGAGCGACCCGCAAGCGTCATGGCCGGTACGGCGGTGGATTCACTGCTTGGTAGGCGCGATACGCTCGGCGAACCAGTGCTGCGGGTAGGGAGGGGTACAGTTATACGTCGGGGTGACTTAACTACTGGTTATCGCCCCGATGGCGTGGGAGCCCAACCGCGGCGCAAGAGTGGCCATGCTTGCCACAAGTATTCGATTCCCGATCCCAGCGTCCAGACGAGTGCTAACCCCATCGATACAACCCAGAGATTAAGGATTGGTATCAATATTCCGCCGGCGAATTGACCAAGGAAGCCGCCGGTTTCGGCGTTGGCCGCTAATAGTCGCCAGATCAGGGCTACGACCGTAATCACCAACTTCTGTTTTCCAAAGCGACGTGCCGAAATCACCACCCCTTCAGCAGCAGCAAAAGAACGGAGGCCGGAGACAACAAATTCGCGGATAATTATCGCGAGTGCGACCCATGCCGGCAACAGACCGACCTCGATCATTGGAATAATGACACCGGCCACAAAGATCTTATCGCTGATCGTATCGATAAAGATACCGAGTGGTGAGACAACTTTGAGATGACGGGCTAAGCGGCCATCTGCCATGTCGCTGAGTGCCATGATGAGCAGCAAAAAAGCCGCTCCTACATAAGCGGTTGGTGTCGCGACAAGAATGAGCCACGCAAGCAATGGCGTGGTAAGAATGCGAAAAAGGCCGAGTAAATTGGGAAGCTGTCGCATGGTACATTCTCTGGTTTTAACCTACTCTGCACCTTCGATTATAACATACAGGCCTTCTGTGTTTAATAGACATAATATTTTGATAACCGGTTTTTGCTACCTATCATGGTATAATTCAGACTAACCATGCTACCGTTAATAGCGACAGCTCGATCGCTTAGATATGTCATAGCTACACCGATATGGTACCTTTTCTTGAACGCATCAATGAAATTCTCTTTGCTGCGGTTTTGATTGTCAGTTTTTCACTGCTGTCATACATTATTTTACAGAACTGGCGTAGTGACATCGTGCGTGCGCTCAGTGTTTTGTTAGCAGGTGTAATCATTGCGTATAGTGGTGATCTCTTGTTAGCTCGTGCCCAGCGTCCGGCCACCATTGAGTTTTTAGGTCGAGCACAATGGCTCGGAATAGTCCTGGTACCGGCGGGGTATATCCACTTTGCTAATGCTTTGTTAGCTTTTGGTAATGCTAACGCCATCGCCCAACGCTGGCGACGTAGCGTTTACTTTGCCTATTTGAGTAGTTTTATCATCTTTTTGCTCGTGGTTCTTGGTACAAATCTGGTTATTCACACCGGGATACCAAGTGGGCCAATTGCGCAATTTCAAGCTGGGCCGCTCTTTTGGTTCTACGTTATCTTCTTTATCATTGCGATGGGGACGGCCTTGCTGGCAATTCTGATGGTACGGCGCGTGGCGTTAACGCCTTCACAGCGGCGGCGATTGGGCTATTTAGGGGCAACGTTCGCTGCTCCTGGTATTGGTGTGTTCCCTTTTTTGCTGGTGGCCTCACCAAGTATGCTACCGGTGAGCGTTATCCTCATGCTCCAAGCGTTAGCGAGCCTGATCGTCATTGCAATGATTACAGTGATGACGTATTCGGTAGCATTTCAAGGTGTGCTTATTCCTGAGCGCTTGATCAAACAAGATTTCGTGCGCTGGTGGTTGTACGGGCCGTTTGTTGGCATTGCGACGATTCTGTTTATTCA
This sequence comes from Chloroflexus sp., assembly GCF_056331925.1. Classification (NCBI taxonomy): domain Bacteria; kingdom Bacillati; phylum Chloroflexota; class Chloroflexia; order Chloroflexales; family Chloroflexaceae; genus Chloroflexus; species Chloroflexus sp. The sequence goes on along the minus strand of NZ_JBWGQH010000018.1, from coordinate 99,279 downwards.
GGCTGTGCCGGTAATGGCACAAATGTTAGGCTTGCCGGCGGAAACCCTGATCACTTTTGGTGTTATGGTGATGACGGTCTTGATGCCGATCTTTGTCACGCAGGTAAAACCGTACCTCGACGCCTTAATTTATCGCCAAGATCATGCTGAAATCGATTACTTACGTAATTTACCGCGCAGTGTGTTTACGCGGGCCGATTTACGAACATTACTCGAGAATTCGTTGGTTGCGATTTGTACTCCTTTGCAGGTGAAGACCGGTTTTATTATTGCGCCAGGAGAAGATGGATTTAGTATCAAGGCAATCTGGGGATCGCGCCGCGAGGTTCGTCGGTTAGTCAGTGAACATCCAATCGGCGATCTTATTCCACGATTAGAGGCGATGCCACACGATGCGAGTGCGAGTTTGGATAGCGGCTCGTTCTTAGTGGTCGGTTCATTTTGCCTACTACCATTGCGTAGTCCTGATGGAATGTTTCTGGGGGCGATTGGACTTGAAGCAACGACCGATCAATTGCGACGTAATGGTGGCACTTCACTCGAGATGCGACGCATGGTGGCCGGATTAGCTCATCAGATTGAGCTAGCGCTAACAACGGCCCAGATGCAACGTCAGATTTTTGATGCGTTACGCGGTTTAGCCCCTGAGATGCAATCGTTGCAGCGGTTGAGTTCACGGTTGGAACAGACGACTCCGCTGACCCTGACTACACTCGATGAAGATGTCGTATTACATCCAGAGTTTTCACAGTTGGTAAAAGAGGCCTTGACCCAGTTTTGGGGTGGGCCGAAGCTGGCTGAAAGTCCGCTGATCGGTTTGCGCAGTGTGCGGCGCGTGTTGGCCGAGCAAGGCGGAAGTCCGACCCAAGCGTTGCAGACGGTGTTGCGACAAGCGATTGCTAATCTACGGCCTGATGATCAGATTGATCCCACAGCACAGGAATGGCTATTGTATAATTTACTCGAAGGTCGGTTTTTACGTCGTCAGACGGTACGAGACGTGGCGAATCGCTTGGCGATGAGTGAGTCGGATTTTTACCGTAAACAACGAGCGGCGATTGAGGAAGTTGCTCGTCAAATTCTTTTGATGGAAGAGCATGAGTATGAAGATTCTACTGGCCGAAGATGAGGAGGATTTGCAGCTCATCTTCAAAATGGTGCTTGAAGACGAAAGTCATACCGTCACTGTTGTGAATAATGGATACGAGGCGCTGGAGCGGCTTGCCAATGATACATTCGATTTACTGCTTATCGATGTAATGATGCCGCAGATGGATGGTTTGGAGCTGTGTGAACGTATCCAAGATCACCCTGTGTGGCGACAGATACCAATTTTGCTTCTGACAGCCAAGCCAAAAAGTAGTTTGTCTCTAAAAGACTTACCACCAATGGTACGGGGGTTGATTGAGAAGCCATTCAACGTTTTCCAACTTATTGATGAAGTTCGGACAATTTTAGCAAGTACCTAAGGTCGGGTTCGATTAAGATACCTGTTTCAGGTGAATACGTATTGGCGGATGTGCGTGATTCTAAGCAATCTTGGTTGTTAGCGGTATTATGCCGACAAATGTATCGATCCGCTTCTCGTGAAGCGGTATGGCATGTATTGCTTGATGGGATACGGAGTTTGACGGCAGCGCATGTTGCCCTGATTTATCAGTTTGTGCCTGAAACGTGTCAATTCAAGCTGTTTGTTGATCGAATTACGCCAGATTCACCGGTTCCAGAAACCTTTACTATCCCACACTATTTACAGCACGATTTACTGTTACTCCGTCAACCGATTGTTTTCACACCGGGGCAGCAATCGACACCGCTGGCGTCGGCGTTGACGAACACAATTTGGCCTATCCAACCACCAGTTCAAATTGTTATATTACCACTCGTTGATGATGGAAAAGTTCAGGCATTGTGCATTTGTGGTTGGGTAGAACCGGTGGCGGAGCAATATGTTAGTGTTTTGCAATTTCTGGTTGACGATGCTGGATATGCACGATCAATCCTTGCCCATACCGGTGATGTGCAACAGAATGATGGTTCATCACTGAATGTTATTGACGGTTTATCACTACTTTACAATCCTCCCTTAGATCAATTAGTTGAAGTCGCTTTGAGTCAATTGATTGAAACGGTCGGTGCGGCAGCGGGTGCGCTGTATTTATATGACGATGCAACGCATAGCCTGACGTTAAAGCGGGTGACAACCGGATCGCTCCCGACGCCATTAGCGACAATCGTTCATCGTCTATGGGGTGATGAAACCTTGGCGGGTTATACCCATGCATTGGCTACATCGCTCTTTGAGTCTGGGAGTGACATCACGTATCTGGTTGCCGATCCAACGGTTTCGTCCCAGTATGCGCCATTGCATGCCTTTATGCGTTCATATGCGCTTGATGGAATGCTTACGCTCGCGATGGTTGCCGGCGGTTGGCAAGCCGGTGTGGTACAACTGATTCCATGGCCGGGGAGCAGTTTTAATGAGCGACAATGGCAATGGCTACGGATTCTTGTCCGACAAATTGGGATCGCGGTTGAACACGCGCGCCTGTTTGAACAGTTGCAAATTGAGCTGGATCGAGCGCAAGCGGTGGTTGAGACAACCAACGATGGTATCGTTGTGCTTGACCGTCAGCGGCGGGTCGTGATAATCAACCGGCGCGCCTGTTATTTTTTCGGTATTACCGAAGCGGATATCAAGGAAAAATCATACGATGATCTGCTTCTCGTCTTTAGTCGTGTGTTTGCGAATAGTGTGCGACTCGGGTTTTGGTTGGGGCAATTGCTCGGTTCAGAGACCGATCGTGGTTGGGAAGAATTTCAAGTCGTCTATCCTAAGTCACGTCGGCTACATTGCTTTTCGGCACCGGTTATCAATCGCCGTGAGCAGTATCTTGGTCGGATTCTGATCTTCCGTGATGTTACTCGTGAGCGGGAAATTGAGCGTTTGAAAGATGAATTTATCTCGATAGTATCGCACGAATTGCGCACACCGCTGAGCAGTGTTCAAGGATCGTTGCAATTAGTGCTGGGAGATGACGAGCGGGGCAAAACCGGTTTAGGGGATCGTTTGCCGCCGCAAGTGCGGACGATGCTGCAAATTTCATTGAATAACACGCAGCGCTTGATCCGCCTGGTAAACGATATTCTTGATGTGAACAAGATCGAGCAGGGAAAGTTGCAGTTGCAGCGTAAACCGGTATCACCGCTCGCGATCTGTCGGAGTGCGGTTGAAGAATTGACCTCATTTGCCCGTCAGCACGGCGTGACGATTGCTCTCGATGTACCGCCTAATCTGCCGTTCGTCGACGCCGATCAGGATCGAATTGTGCAGGTAGTGGTTAATTTACTGTCTAATGCGATCAAGTTTTCGTCCAAAGGCCAGCGCGTTTTGTTAAGCGTTGTGTACGAGACATCGGTCGTTCGCTTCAGTGTGCGTGATTGGGGTCCCGGCATTCCACATACCGATCAGCAGTTCTTGTTTCAGAAGTTTCGTCAGCTTAATCAGGCAAATAACCGTGAGCGGAGTGGCACCGGTCTTGGTTTGGCAATCTCGAAAGAGTTGGTCGAACTACACGGTGGCAAGATTTGGGTTCAGAGTGAGCCGGGGCAAGGCAGTATCTTCAACTTTACTCTGCCGCTGGCGAAGTTGCAACCACCGTCGTCTGAGAGCCGGCCGCCTTTGATAGTGATTGTCAGCACCGATCATCCCTGGACGGAGAAGCTGTATGCAGCTCTGAACGTTACGACTGAGTGGGAAGTTGCCAAGATAGATATTCGCGATCTGATCAAGAGCTTGCCTGCACGCCAACCGGCTTGTATCGTGGTGATCGATTCTGGTGATTTAGGCGACCTGGTGGCTCAAATTCGCGCGATTGTGCTCTACTCCCTGATCCCCATGATCGTTATTAGTGACCAGCCGGTTACGAATCTGCCGCGTGATGTGATCACCCTTTCGTTTGATCGTTCAGTTGACGACGTTGCAACGATTGTCCGGCGTCAAATTATGAAGCCACAACCGCTGGTGTTGGTGGTTGATGATGATCCGAATGTGCGTCCGGTGTTAGTACGGATTTTACAACGCCATCAGATGCGTGTCTTATCTACCAGTGATGGTGCAGAAGCGCTTGATTTAGTGCAGCATGTCCGGCCAGATGCGATTTTGCTCGATTTGCGGATGCCGGGAATGGATGGGTTAGAGGTGTTACAGCGTTTGCAGGCTAATCCAACAACATCCACTATTCCGGTTGTGGTGTTAACTGCGAATGATCTAGGTCCTGATGCAAGAGAACAAGCGTTTGCACTCGGCGCACGAGGCTTCTTGGAAAAGCCGGCAACTGCGGAGCGGCTGATTGCGATTATTACGTCGGTTATTCAAGCAAATGAGGTTGCCAATGAGTAGGCCATCTTCTGAAGTGGAGAAGTTCATTCACCAGTTTGCATCACCGCTAACGGCGTTGCAGAGTGCGGTTGAGTTGCTTGCTCATCATTATGGTCAGAGTGATGATCAGCGATTGGTGAATTTAATTGCTGCGTTGCAACGCTCGACTGAACGTTTGCGGCAGTTTGGGCAACAGTTGGCTAGGCATGTTGATGTTGAAGACTATGCTATCGTGGTGCGGGTACCGATTGAGGTAGCTCAAGGTTCAGCACGCTCATCGTCGCCCTCACCGGTGATGAAAACGACGAGCATGGATCTCGCCGTGCTGGTGGGTGGGGGCATACTCGATGAATTGACAAATGTGTTATTGGCTGCTGGTTGGGAAGTAGAACGGGTGGAAACCGGGGCGCATGGTCTTGATCTGGCACGGCAACGACGGCCCCGTCTGTTGGTGATTGCCAATGATGTACGAGATATTGAGCCGGTGATGTGTGGGCAAATTGCTCGGACCGATCCGGAGACGCGCGATATTGTGGTGGCCCTTGTGGGTTACGACATACCGCCGGTTAGGGGCATACCGCTGATTGATGTGCGGCAGCCGTTACTGGATCAACTCCAACGGTTGCTTGCTACTCATCATGGTGAACGAGGTCTCCCTCGCATCCTGCTGATTGATGATGAGGCGGACATTCGCATGATCCTTGGTCAGCAGCTTACCGATGCCGGCTTTGTGGTGGTAACCGCATCCGATAGAGCAACTGCACTGCGTGTAATTACCGAGCAGTTTTTCGACCTGATCATTCTCGATCGGCTGTTGCCTGATGGTGATGGCTTGCAGGTATTGCAAAGTTTGCGTGCAACACCGAAAACACGATTGACTCCTGTGATACTGTTGTCGGCAGTTAGCGCACTTGATGAAAAGGTGCGCAGTTTGAAACTCGGTGCTGATGACTATGTAGTAAAACCTTGTAGCGCCGCTGAGTTAATGGCCCGCATTCGCTCGATCTTGCGTCGTAGTGAGCGAGAGAGCAGTTTGAACCCGATTTCACGCTTGCCCGGCAATGTAGTGATCGAACAGGTTATTCGCGAGCGGCTCGCTCGGAAGCAACCATTTGCTGTCGGCTATGTCGATCTTGACAATTTTAAGGGGTATAATGATCACTACGGTTTTTTTAAGGGTGATGCGATTATTTTGCACACTGCCCGGCTGTTGGCCGATGTAGTACATTGGCAAGGGGGAGCTGAGGATTTTTTAGGCCATCTCGGTGGTGATGATTTTGTGCTGGTGACAACTATCGAACGATTGCAGCGGATCGGTCAAGCGGTGATCGAACGCTTTGATGCGACTATACCCTATTTTTATTCGGCAGAGGATCGAGAACGGGGCTATATCTTCGGTCATGACCGGCAAGGACATCCGTGTCGCTATCCGTTACTCAGTCTCTCGATTGCCGTAGTGCCGGTCGCGCCGGCCCAATATCAACAGCCTTACGAGATTGCGATGCGTGCAGCAACCTTAAAACGGCAATCGAAGCAGATAAACGGCAGTTGTCTGTTGATTGATAGTCCAGAAAGAGGAGTGTGATGCCTTCTATTCCGGTACCAACAATTGTTGAGCGTACTAGCCGAGGCGAGCGCAGTTGGGATATCTTCTCACGGTTGTTGAAGGAGCGAGTGATCATTATCGGTGAGTCGATCGATGACGAGTTAGCTTCGTCAGTAGTGGCACAATTATTGGTGTTGCAACAGCAAGACCCTGAACGTGATATTTGGATGTATATTAATAGCCCCGGCGGAGTGATTCGGGCCGGATTGGCGATCTATGATACGATGCAGTTAGTGACTCCCGATGTTTGTACTGTCTGCGTAGGTCGGGCAGCGAGTATGGCAACGGTGTTGCTCTGTGCAGGAGCAAAAGGAAAACGGTTTGCGTTGCCGCATGCGACAATTCATTCGCATCCGGCAGGCGGTGGCGTCGAGGGGTATGCGCCAGATGTACAGATTGCTGTAGACGAGATGTTGCGCCTACAGCGATTGCTGCGCGAGATTATGGCGAAACATTCCGGTCAGACGGTCGAGCGGTTAGAGGCCGATTTCAGTCGAGATTTTTATATGACGGCATCGCAGGCCGTAGAATATGGTCTGATCGATGCCATTCTAGCCCCGCGTTAGGCGATAGTCCGGTGAATTCGCGGCATTGGTGAGCCGGTTCAGCCGCTGTTGTAGCCAATCAGCGGTGAGGTTGATGCAGGCAAGATCGATCGGCAGCGAGATGTGGCTGGCAAAAGGCAAGTAATGGTATTCGGCCCAGCCGGCAGTGAGAGCTGCAACTTCGGCAGCGGCTGCTGGCGGGACGACTGCATCGCGTCCGGCGTAGACTAACAACAGCGGTGTATGATGCCGGCCAAGGATGTGGAGGCTGTCCGGTAGGTTAAGAGCGTCGAATAAATCCCACGTACCAATGGTTGCACGAATGCCACTCGTCTGCCATGCCCGTATCACGTGGTCGATTGCCCCGTCTGTGAAGAGGTGGAGCAGTCGTAGTTGGGTAATCGCGAGGGCTTCGCGGATTTGTACCTGCCGATATTCACGGCTATTTAGGCGTAACCGTGGCGGGACCTCCCATAGCGCTAACGCATCGACCGGTGTGCCGTCGGCAACGGCGCGAGCGAGAACGGCGCCACCGAGGCTCATACCGATTGCGCCAATCCGCTCGTAGCGCTGTTGTAACCATCGTAGCGGATCGGCGACACTCTCAACCATCTGCGGATAGGCTTGTGGCCGTGGACTTTCGCCATGCCCATCGAGGTCGATCAACACCACCGCCATCCCACGCTCGATTAACGCATCTACTAATCGCCAGGCGTAAAAGGTTTTGTCACAGCCGGAGCCGTGCGTTACCAATATTGCAGTGGTGGCGCCGCCGCGTGGCACAATATGGAGTGCCGGTACCGGACCGTGGCGAGCCGGTAGGTCAAGACGGGTAATGACCCGATCTGGGTACCGACCGGGGTACAAACGTCGACGTGGATCGAGATCACGGCGGCGGGCTGTGGCAAGGATGAGCTGGCCTACGAGTGCCGGTATGATGAGTAACAGATGTGATCGCCAACCGGCAGCCGGTTGGCGCCAGATCAAGATGGTTAATGGTAGAGCGAGACGTTCGCTCCATGAGAGACCACGCAAGCCGCTCAAGGTAGCAAGAGTATTTAAGAGCGTGATCAAGCGGAAAAGGGTAGTTAACAGACGCACAGGACCTCAATGAGTGACACGATTGCAGCGATTGCAACTCCGCCGGGTGAGGGCGGCATTGGCATTATACGGTTAAGTGGGCCGGATGCTCAATCGATTGCCGTAAAGATCTTTCGACCGATACGGCCAGGACGGTTGCGGAGTCATCGGGTGCGTTATGGTCACGTGATTGGGCCGGACGGTAACGTGATCGATGAGGCGTTACTGACATTTATGGCTGCTCCGCACAGCTTTACCCGCGAAGACGTGATTGAAATCTCGTGTCATGGGGGGGCGTTGCCGGTGCAGTTGACTCTCGAAGCAGCGTTGGCTGCCGGAGCACGGTTGGCCAATCCCGGCGAATTTACCATGCGCGCTTTTCTCAATGGGCGGATCGATCTGAGTCAAGCCGAAGCGACACTCGATGTTATCCGGGCACAAACGAGTGCGGGGCTGGCGGTGGCGCAGGCCCAACTTGGTGGCTGGTTGGCGCGCGAAGTACGGGCAGCGCGGGCGGCGTTGCTCGAACCGCTGGCCTATATCACCGCCCTGATCGACTTCCCCGAAGAGGGGATTGAACCGCAAGCCGTGACAGCGCCTATTGCCCAGGCCTTGGCGACGGTCGAGCGACTATTAGCGAGTGCCGAGCAAGGAATCGTCTTGCGGAACGGGGCACGAGTGGCGTTGGTCGGACGGCCTAACGTTGGTAAATCAAGCTTACTCAACGCTCTCTTACGAGTTGAGCGGGCAATCGTGACCCCTATTCCCGGTACAACGCGCGATACGTTAGAAGAGACTGCAAATCTGGCCGGTGTGCCGGTGGTGTTAATCGACACGGCGGGGATGCGGACCAGTACCGATCCGGTGGAGCAGATCGGGGTTGAGCGGGCAGCGGCTGCTTTGGCAAGTGCCGATCTGGCCCTCTTGGTTTTCGATGCTCAGCAACCGTTGACCGACGAAGATGAGGCAATGCTCACGACCACGGCTGATAAGCCTACGATCATCGTCTGGAACAAATGTGACGATCCGGCGATTCCACCGCCGACAGCGCCTGAACATCCGCATCGGGTTGCGGTAGCCGCTTGTTCGGCGCGTTATGGGCATGGGATCGACGAGTTGGCGAAGAAGATAGCCACAACCCTTTTAGGTGGAACGTTACCGGCAGTGGGAGCGACCCATCTGGTCAGTAACCCACGGCACCGCGCTGCATTACGACGTGCTGCCGAATATTTGCGCGCTGCCCAAGAAACACTCAATACCAATGCAGCGACCGATCTACTCGCGGCTGATCTCACCGGCGCGGCCAATGCGCTTGGTGAGATCACGGGTGAGACGGTAGGTGAAGATTTGCTCGATGTGATCTTCAGCCGGTTCTGCATTGGTAAGTAGGGGCTGTGTTACAATGGCAGTGTGCCGTTAGATGGCGAAAAAGGAGGAATGCGCATGAACAAGAAGACCATCCGCGACGTGGATTGGGCCGGGAAGCGTGCGCTTGTGCGAGTTGATTTTAACGTGCCACTCGATGATCAGGGGCAAATCACCGATGATACACGTATTCGCGCAGCATTACCGACGATCCGGTATTTGCTCGAGCATGGTGCTAAAGTTGTCTTGATGTCCCATTTAGGGCGTCCCAAAGGTAAGCCTAATCCCAAGTACAGCTTACGTCCGGTGGTTGAACGGCTCTTCGAGTTGCTCCCGGAAGCAACCGAAGTCAAGAAGACCGAAGCAATTACTGGTTCGGCAGCCGAGGCAGCGGTGTCGATGCTGAAGCCGGGTCAAGTGTTGGTGCTCGAAAATACCCGCTTTGATCCGCGTGAAGAGGTAAACGATCCGACGATGGCTGCCGAGTTGGCGAAGCTCGGTGATGTGTTTGTAAACGATGCGTTTGGCGCCGCCCACCGCGCCAATGCGAGTACAGAGGGAGTGGCGCATTATCTGCCGGCTGTCGCCGGTTTCTTGATGGAGAAAGAGCTGACGTACATCGGTGGTGCGCTGAACAATCCGCAACGTCCGTTTGTGACGGTAATCGGTGGCGCGAAGATCAGCGACAAGATCGGCGTCATCGACAATCTGCTAGGCAAAGTAGATGCGTTGCTGATCGGTGGCGGGATGGCCAATACCTTTTTGCTGGCGAAGGGGTTGAATCTCGGCGACTCATTGGTTGAGCCGGAAAGCGTACCGGTTGCGCAGCAACTGATGGCGAAAGCTGAAGAGCGGGATGCGCGGTTGTTGTTGCCGGTCGATGTGGTGATTGCCGATGCGTTTAGCGCCGATGCCCAGCGCCAGGTGGTTGAGGTGACCGCGATTCCGTCCGGTTGGCGTGTCCTTGACATTGGGCCAAAGACAATTGAGCTGTATAGTGCCGAGATCCGAGCGGCGCGCACGGTGATTTGGAATGGACCAATGGGCGTGTTTGAACTAGAACCGTTTGCCGTCGGGACACGCGCGATTGCGCAGGCGATGGCCGAAGCATCGGCAAATGGTGCGATCACGATTGTTGGTGGTGGTGATAGCGTGGCCGCCGTCGAGCAGGCTGGGCTGGCCGAGAAGATGTCGCACGTTAGCACCGGTGGTGGGGCGTCGCTCGAATTGCTCGAGGGGCGAGTGTTGCCCGGTGTCGCGGCGTTGCAGGATGCCGAATAAGGTCACGTTGGTATAAGCTAACCATCACAATATGAACGGGACACAGCAACGCTGTGTCCCGTTACTATGTCTCAATGCAAATGATGCACTACGGGCTGCTGTCACCTAGGGCAGATTGGTCGTATCGGCGGTAGCAGCCTCTTCCCATGGCTCGACATTGCCGGCCCAGTCGCGGGCGCGTACCCGGAACGCAAACTGCTTGCCTTCATCTGGCCCGAACCACGCACTTAGTTCAGTGGTTCCGCGTTTCCAATCTGTCCAACCCCCGTCGGGGAGGAGGCGCACTTGCACATCATAACTGGCAACGCCGGTGAGATCGTCATTGCCACCCCATTGGACCTGAAAGCCGTTGCCGGCACGTGAAATCGAGATGAGTTGGGTGTCCGGCGGTGTCGTATCGGTACGTGGTTCCCACGCAATAGCATCGTAGCGCACCGCTAACCCACGATCATTGGTAAGATCGCTTAAGAAAATCTGGGGCGTTTCATTAGCAGGACCGCCAAAGTAGTAGGTACCGAGCGATGCCCACTGACCGGCAGCCGCCTGTTGATCGAGTGTGACCTCTGTCGTCGCGCCCGCGTGGCTAATCCGATAACGGGCGCTGGTTGTTGCCGAATTGCCACATGCCGGAATGTACGCTTTGACCTCATAAAAGCCGGGACTGAGATTCGGTGCTTGCCATGTGGCTGCAGTCGTCGCTTTTGCCGGATCGGTCGTCGAGTATGTCCATTGGTGTTGCTTGTTGAGACCACACGGTTCTTCGTACCAATCCGTACCGATCGGATTGAAGGTGGTATCGGTGTTATCGACGGTAAGCGCACCTTCGGGTGCAGTCACTATCGTCTGTGCTAGATCGTCGGTATACTCACCGTTGCCAACTTCAACTGCACCTCCGGGACCAGGGTCTTCGCCAAGCCAGAGGAAGGTGACATAAACATAATCACTTTTGGTCATGCCAAGATCGTCCCAGAAGGTGCCATCGGCAATATCAATTCCGTTGGGGAGGGTAATCCGCCGACCCCACTCATCGCGGCCACCGTTGTAGCCGTGGAAGTAGGCCGCTTCTGCCATGGGCATACCAACTGGCAGATCGCCGTAACGTCGGTTAGGATTCCAATAGTCATCACGGGTATTCCATGGCCCGACATCCCAGACGGGAACGACGACGGAGCGCCCATTGTACGTAAGGCGTACTTTAAATTTGTCGGTCCCTTTTGGGGAAAGGACGCACCAGCATGGTAAGGCCACGAACCGATCACGTGGTTGAATAATATGACCATTTGCTGTACGACGACCGACGAGACCCTCGCGTGTGGCAAAGATGCGGTAGGTAGGAGCAACAGCCGACTGCGTGGGCGGCGAGGCAGCAGGAGCGGCTTGCACATGGGCGATGGCAGTTGAGAGGACCACTAGCACAGCGACAATCAAGCCGCGACGAACGATACGATCTCTCATATAGGGTGATACCTCCTTTTGACGGCATACGGCTTACGAGCCGGGCAGACGCGGGGCTGCCGTCACTAGGTGGGGTGGCTCAGCTCATCAGGAGCTGCCTTCCCCACAGCGGGTTTATTTGCGATTGCGTCTGCCGGGGTGCCGCTTACTATGCAACGGGGCACAGAGTTCGGTGTAAGTTTGGCGACAGAGCCAACATGCGTGCGGCACCCGCCCAATTCCGCCGGAGCAACTGGCTCCGGTGGATACATCTTCGGTGGATACATGTTATTGCCCGCCCTCAACCGTCAGATTGGCGAGGTCGGGAATAGCGGCGATCCAGACCGAGCCTGGCGCGAGCGGCACTTCGTTACCGTCTGCATCCACAAAGTAGAGCTGGGCATAGCCGGCTGCCTTGCGCCATGTAGCCTCAATCATACGGCCATCACGGAAGATACGGGCCGGTCCTTCGCCGATCACATCTTGCTCGATGCGCCCTTTGGGATCGTTGGGGATAGGGCGTTCGGGCACTTCGAGAATAACAACATTCTTGAACTGCAACTGCGCACCGGTGGCAGCATCGATGTGCGGACGATTGCCACGGAAATAGAGATAACTGTTGGTTGCCGGGTCATAGCGCCAACCTACGGCTGCTTCGCGATAGATAAAGAAGTAGCGTAACTCTTGGCTGCCAGGACGGGCCTCGGCTGGAGCTTCGGGTGAATAGACAAAACCGATCTCTGCTAATCCTTCCACTGGCCGATCATTCGCTGTAGCAAACTTGGCGATATTGGCGCTATTGGTATACAGGTTGTGCGGCGCGCTGCGGTCGCGGGTGCGATAGAAATACCCGCTGGCATTGCCGCGTAGTGCGTCCATATTGATCAGTTCGATAGATGTTTCGGCCAACAACAAGCCTTCGGGCGAGCCGCCGGCATGCACGTACACCGCTCGAAACCCTTTGGCCCACTCGACGTAATATGGACGAGCACTGCGTACCGGGCCGATCACCGGTATATCAGGTGAGATACCGGGAATAAAGATGGCCATATAGCGGGTAATGCCGAACTCGGCCAACGCCTCGAACACGATGGCCGCTCCGTCCATCCCGGTTTGCGGGTAAGCATTGGGATGGTTGTCGTACATCACGGCGAAAGGTCGGCTGGTCACCGAACCGCGTGGAACGGCGAGTGGTGCAGTAATCAGTTCTGGCGTTGGGGTTGGTTCAGGTGTGGCGGTGGGTTCAGGAGTTGCAGTTTCTGCCGGTGTAGCTGTCAATTCAGGAGTGGCAAGAAGCGGTAGCGTTGGGACGGCCGATGGTGTTGGTGTCTTCGTTACCAATTGGAACTGGGGGACAGTTGGCTGTGGCGACGGTACCGGTTCATTTGCCACCGCCGAACTGCATGCACCTATCAGCACAAGACTCAGCAACAGGGCTATTGGAATAATTCTATTCTTCATGCTCCTCGTTCCTTATGCGCCGCGGGTCGTGGCGGAGCAATACGGGCGGCCTATTATACCATGGGTTTGGCGGAGTGCAAGTTGAGCGGTTTGGTGCGAGGATAGATGTTTGGGATAGCTGGGCAATATGCTATCAGTTTGCGCCACTCGCCCATACTCAAGCATGCTCAACTGGGTAGGATTGGGGTGTCATTGACCGTCTCGTCAATTCCCGGTGCGGAACTGCCACGTGTAGGTAAACGGTTGCCCATCATACGATCCGCTGATCGATACTTCGATCAGGCTATTGGCAGGCAAATTGACGGTAGGGGTGACGGCGATCCCTTTATGACCAACTGGCAGGTTAGTTGTGCTGGTATGCGGAATCGCATTGCCGCCAACAACGCGCAGATCTGTGCTGTTGATCACCGGCGTACTGCCAAAGTAGCTCCATTGCAATGTTATCGGATATTGCGTCGCCGGCACATCGGTTTGGTCAATGCCGGGGTAGCGCACCGGCCAACCGGGGTAATCAGCATCAGCACTGTAATTAAAGTGAGAGAGAACATCGAGCGCGGCGCCGTTGCAGTGCCAGTTCACGTTATTCACCCTGCATTTTGCGGTGGCAGTGGTGTAAAATCCAAACCCGAGGGTTGGCGTGGTGGGGTAGAGCAGCCAGAGGCGATGGCCAATCGATTGCATCCAGCTATCAATTGCGTCAGCGGGCTGCCAACTGTTGCCCCATCCAATCCACGCATTGCCCTTTTGCGCGCAGATCTGGCCGGTGGGCGAGGCAAAGGGCTTGTTTGGGTCTTGGTTGTGGGTGATTTGGTTATTTTCGGCCATATAGCGTGCATGTTCCCAGCAGTTGCTGTTGAGCTCGCTACTTTCAGTGACCGACGGCACTCCGGCCCGCGCTCGATAGGCGTTCACCCGCTCTAACCAGTTGGAGGAGAGCGGCGGGTATGTCACCGTGCGGATGATCAGGGGGATGAAGATAGTGCTCGGTTGAGCTTGAGGCGTTTCCGATTGAGCAACAACGTTGGCCGGCAGTGACAGCAAGACAAGAAGACAAACGAGGATCGGATACAAGAGCAAAGATCGACGCATGAGTTGTAGCTCCCGAGTTCCATCACTAGATTAGCGCAATCTATAGGGGTAATGTACCAGTTCATCTATGGAGCAGGCAATAGGGTTTTTATACTATTTTGCGAGTAAGTCCCTTGTGCTATTCCTAACCGATAGTGGATTGTGTGCGTTGAAGGGGGGGATTGCTTCGGGGCGCAGGCGGCGCGTCGTGCTGCCCCTACGCGCCCCTCGCAATAACAGATGGGAGTGGCGTTTTCCCCAAAACCCTTTGCGCCTTTGCGTTTAGCATCGGCAGCGGAGTAGGTTTACCGGAGCACTCATTACTTAGTGCGACTTCCTCCTCTGCGCCTATGCGTTTAGCATCGGCAGCGGAGTAGGTTTACCGGAGCACTCATTACTTAGTGCGACTTCCTCCTCTGCGCCTTTGCGTTTAGCATCTCTGCGCTTTTGCGCGCGTTGCGATTGGGTCATCGGCCCTTATCCCCCGCGCTGTCTCCCTCCGATTCGTTGCCTTCTCTACAGCACTGTGCTACGATGAGCCGAGAATATTTTTAGTAACGATGGAGCGTGCCATGAGCAGCGCTGAGGTGCAGGCGATCGCGGTGGGAAGACCGGATCGGGCGGGGAGGAGTCGCGAAGGCAGTCCGGTGGCGTTAGTGGTGGCAGTGGCTGACGCGCAGCATGCCGCGATGGCGCTGGCTGCCTACCAAAGCGCGGATGCGGTGATGTTGCCTCATTTCTACCTTGATCGGGATGGGACATTGCATCAACTGGTCGCTCCTGTGCGGGCCGGTCATGGGTTGGGCCGGGCAATTTGGCGGGGGCGAGTGCATAATCTCGACCGGGTGGCGGTGATTGTGAGCCTTGCAGCGCCGACGCTGACCGATCTGAGCGAGGCGCAAGCCACAGTGCTGGCTGATTGGTTGCCGGCGGTGGCCGCGCAATACGGCCTGTCGTTGGCTGATATTGGCATGCTCATCACTGATGCCCGCGGGAAGCGGAGGGTGTTGCCGTATTTGCCGCCGGCGGCGCCGGTTGCCCCTGCTGAGGGTGTTATCCTCGGCAGCGGCGTGCGCTCTCCCGAACAGGAGCTGTGGGTGGGTTTGGCGACGGTGACGTGGCGGCAGCGCGGTGGTCAATTGCGGCTCAACCAGGCCTTTTCGCTGCACTGGGGCAAGTTTGATCTCGGCGCGCCGCTGGCTCCTAACGAGCCGCCGCCGGTGGCGCTCGCTGGTAAGACGTATAACTTTCAGGTCTTTGCCCGCGATACGATCTTCAACGAAGGCACCCAGTATGCTGCCGTGCAGAGTTTGTCCAATCTGCTAGGACCGGACATCGGCGCAATTCCTGCCGGCGGAGTGAGCCGGGCCTTAATTGAGGCGAGCTATCGCAGTGCGTTGAAAGCGAGCGCGACGCGCGCGCCGCTCGAGGGTAAAACCGAGTTTCGCGCCGATTGGCGCTTCCATTTTGTGGCCTTGCAAGCCAAACTTGGCCCGGCCCTGAGCGGGAATTATGTCACGGCTGACCGCGCGTTTGCGCTGCAAGTCTTTGCTGGCGACACCCTCTACACGCCGATGAGCCAGCAATCCGGTTGTTTCTTTCTCAGCTTAACCGACCCAGCTAGCCCGCAGTATGCCCAACTGTGGGCCGAAACGTACAACGTTGCCGGCGTTCCGTACAATCCAACCGATCCGTTTCACCAGCGGGCGTTGGAATTAAAGTTGGGCACGCCGCTGAGCGGGGTGGTGCGTGAGACGATCCAGGGGATGACCTATGAGGTGCAGGTGTTCGCTTATGATACCCTGTATCGTGGAGGGGATGGCGTGATCCGGTGTATGAGCGATCTGCCGCGTCCGCCAGAAGTACTGGCGTGGCAGCCGAAACCGGCAACGTCTCGTGTGAACGCCGGGCATGTGGTACAAACGCCGGTTCAACCCTCTGCCACAGCCACCAGCCCGGCGACGCAATCGGCGAGCGCATCATCTCAGGTGATAGCGGTTGATCTTGCGTCATCCCCATCCCAACAACCGACCGGGGGGATGGCCGATGTGCTGACTGCTCCGGAGGTGGTGCGGGCCGGGCCGCCGCGTCGCGATCCGAATTGGCCGCCCATGCCCGATTTCAACATTCTGACCGACCGCAACGGCCAGCGCGAGCGAATCTTGGGTAAAATCGAGTGGGTGCGCAAGAGCGGCGATGATATTACCATCACCAACGATTGGGCGGCGCAGAACCTGATCGAGGTGTCGATACCGCAATTGGCCCGGTTCCGCAATACTAACGGCGGGCGGATCCGTTTCCATCGGGTGGCGGCTGACCAATTGCGCCGGTTGTGGCAGGCATGGGAAGATGCAGGACTCTTGCAGTTAGTGTTAACATTTGATGGCGCATGGTGGCCGCGTACCATTCGCAGCAATCCGACCACGTTGAGCAACCATGCGTATGGCACGGCATTTGATATCAATGCACAGTGGAACGCATTCTACAAACCGGCAGCGCTGGTAGGTGATCGCGGCTCGGTGCGTGAATTGGTGCCGATTGCCAATGCGCTCGGTTTTTTCTGGGGTGGTCACTGGAATTACGATGGCCGCGGCGCCAGTGATGGGATGCATTTTGAATGGGCAGTTGCCCGCTGAGCAAAGGAGCAAGCAATGCAACTGAACGGTCTGGGTGCGTTGGTCACGGGTGGCGCATCAGGGTTGGGGGCAGCGACAGCCGAGCGATTGGCCGGAGCCGGTGCGCGGGTGACGATCGCCGATCTCAACGAGGCAGCCGGCATGGAGCTGGCCGAACGGATTGGCGGGCGGTTTGTACGTACCGATGTTACCGATCCGGCGCAGTGTGCGGCGGCGGTGGCGGCAGCGACAAACGTTGGCAGCCTGCATGCTCTGGTCTGCTGCGCCGGGATTGTGTTGGCCGAGCGGATGTTGGGGCGCGATGGTGTGCATGATCCGGCCCGTTTCAAACGGGTGATCGAGGTTAATTTGATTGGCACGTTTCAGATGATGCTTTACGCAGCGCAGGCGATGGCGAACAATCAGCCAAACGAGGAGGGTGAGCGAGGGATAATCGTGAACACGGCCTCAATCGCTGCCTTCGACGGCCAAATCGGTCAAGTAGCGTATGCAGCCTCGAAGGCGGGGGTGGTGGGAATGGGCTTGCCGGCGGCGCGCGAATTGGCCCGGTTTGGTATCCGAGTGATGACGATCGCGCCGGGTATTTTTGATACAGCGATGATGGCTAGCTTGCCGGCGGCGGCGCGCGAATCGCTCGGCGCACAGGTACCCTTCCCCTCGCGGCTTGGCCGTCCGGCGGAGTATGCTGCGCTGGTGCAGCATATTATCGAAAATCCGATGTTGAATGGCGAAGTAATCCGGCTTGATGGCGCGATTCGGATGGCGCCCAAATAGAGGAGGAGCACAATGCAGATCTATCTCGATACGGCGAATCTGGCCGAAATTCGGGAAGCGGCCAGTTGGGGCATTCTCAGCGGGGTGACGACCAACCCGACCCTGATTGCGCGTGAGCGCGGTGCTGACTTTAAGGCGATCATTACCGAGATTGCCGAACTGGTTGATGGCCCGATCAGCGCCGAGACCATCTCGCTCGATGCTGAGGGTATGGTGCGCGAGGGCATTGAATACGCTTCGTGGCATCCGAATGTGATTATCAAGGTGCCGAGCACGACCGAGGGGTTACGCGCGGTGAGTCAGTTGGCCAAGCACGGCATCCGCTGTAACGTCACGCTCTGCTTCAACTCGGTGCAGGCGCTGTTGGCGGCGCGGGCTGGCGCGTTTATCATCAGCCCCTTTGTCGGGCGGGTGGATGACACCGGCGTTGACGGCATGGCGCTCATTCGCGAAATTGCCGGCATCTATCGCCAAGATCGCGAGATTACGACTAAAATCTTGGCCGCTTCGATCCGCCATCCGCGCCACATTGTCGAAGCGGCGTTGGCGGGGGCTGATATTGCGACCTGCCCGTTTAAGGTGTTGCAGCAGGCAATGCGCCATCCCTTAACTGACCGTGGGATCGAACAGTTTCTCGCCGATTGGAAATCGCGTTCGGCTTCGTGAGAAGAGGTTATGGACGACCAACCCCTGATGCTTGGTCTGATTGGCGCGAGCGGCGCTGGCAAGACGACCCTGACCCGTGGGATTATTCGTCTACTGGGTGCGCAAGGTGTGACGCCGATCAGTCTCGATGATTATCTGCGCTACAGCCGGGCCGAACGGGCGGCGCTCGGCTTGACCGACGCTGATCCGGCGGCGACCGATCTTGAGCGCATGGCGGCTGATTTGGCGGCGTTGCGCAGGTGCCAAACCATCAATAAGCCGGTATACGACCACGTGACCGGTGCGCCGCGAGGCAGCGAACGGGTTGCGCCAACCGGTCTGGTGATCGCGTATGGCGCGCTCACGCTCACTCCGCCGGTACAAGCTGAGCTGTTTGACTTGACCGTCTATCTCGATCCGCATCCCGACCTGTACCGGCGCTGGCGCGAAGAACGGGATGTCAAACAGCGCGGCTATACACTGGCCGAAGTACAGGCGGCGTGGCCGGCCCGCGAGCGTGACATCCAGCGCTACATTGCGCCTCAGCGCCCGTTGGCCGATGTAGTGTTGCGTTTCGTTCCGGGAACAGATGGGCTTGACATGCAGATGTCGTTGCGGCGGCGGGCAATGGCGTTTGATCTGGCCGGTATCGTCCACGCAGTTGGCGCGACGGCGGTCGTACAGCTACGGCCGGTCGCTGCCGATGACGACGGGATACCGGCGATGCTCGTGATGGCCGAAAATGATCCAGTGCTTGATCGGGTGAGTGCGGCTTTGCGAGCATACTTACCGGTGCAGGGGCAACTACCGCGCGATGAGGCAACAGATCCGACCATAGCAACCTTGACCTTTGCCCAGACCTTAGTAGCTGTGATATTACTACGCCAGACAGGAGGCTGGCAATGATCTGCTGGGAAGCGGCCAGAAGCAGGCATCCTGATTGAGAGGTGATCGGGGCGGCTTCATGCCTGCCCCGGTCTGGTAACTATCATCCAACCTATCCGATGGGTAGGAGTTGAGGTATGGCTAGGCTACACTAGCGAAAAAGTTCGTTCAGATCGGTTTCGGCGATGCCCAGCCGTTGTGCCATCTGCGTGATATACAGTTTCTCGGCGATATGCAGTTCACCATCGCAGCGTGCTAATGCCACCATCTTCATCAATAAACCGACTATCTCCTCAGGTTGGGCAGCTAAGGCTTCATAATCAATTGTGAAATTGGTATTGGTGTGGAGCACAGCGAGCAAGATACGCGCTTGTTGATCGCTCAGGCCCGATTCTTGGAACGTTTGGGACAAAAAGGTCTGTTCTTCCGGCGTGACGTTGCCGTCGATTTTGACCAAGTTGTTGAGGTCTGCTATTCGGATGCGGTACTGTGCATAGCAGATGCGCTGTGCAAAGGCATTTAACCATTCCTCAGGTTGTGCATCCTGTTCTGACACAATCTGAATGTCTTTGTTAAATATCTCGACCGCTTTTTGGCCGATTTGATTGGTTGAGGAGTACGACCACGCGGCCACTGCCACAGCTCCGACGATAGGGAGCCATTTGCTGATCGTCGCCTTAATCAAGCGTTGGGTGACTTGCCAGGCGAGCAATTTGATAACCTGCTGAATGACGCGAAGCGAGGCTCGGCGGACGAGGATTTTGCTCGCATGCATTGGTGAGCAACGATATACCGCCCGCACCTAAGGCTGAGCCGAAAATTCCCAGCAGTAATTCAACGGTGATGACATTGTCTTTACCGTAAGCCATCCCGATGTCATAGAGCATCGCTACTTGATTGCGAATGATAAGGCCAATTTCCGGGACTACCGCTAACAGCCCGAACGAACCAGGAATCAATCCTAAGCCACCCGAGATAGCCATATTGCTTACGGCATATGCCGAGATGATCCCTGGTATGTCTTGTTGGGCTTCGGTTGCTGCGCATAATGGCGCTTTCGCTCTTCAATAACCCGGCTAAAGATGTTCGTCATCAGATCAATAACGTGATGTTGCAATTCGTTCTGTGGATCATTAGTTGGAAGCATGAGACTGCTCCTGGGTCAAAAGACAATAGTAGCCGCCGATCGGTCTTCACACGCTTACTCTATAACGGCTCATCCGTGTTTGTGAAATGTGTTACGGGAGTATTACAGCCAAAGAAAAGAACGGTTTCGGCTAGTAAATTGCGGATATGACCAGTCGGGGCAATTGGTATACGTACTCAGAGCACGTACCTATCGATCAGTTCAAAAGCGGCTTCTGCAATCGAGAATGGATCAAGCCCAAATGCGCGATAGAGGTCATCACGTGCTCCCGACTGACCAAATTGGTCAACACCCAGGGCGCGCAGTGGTGCGCCGTGGATGGAGCCGAGCCATGCCAGCGCGTGTGAAGCGGCGTCGTGAACGGTCACGATGGGCGCGTTGCGTTCGCTGGGCGGGATGAGCCAGCTCATATCGCTGCCCTGTTTCCATTGCTCGAACACACGGCGGGCGCTGGTGAGGTTGATCACATTCACAGCTACCCCTTCACGGTGCAGATACTGGGCTGCTGCTACCGCTTCGGGCACGAGTGTTCCACCGGTGACGATCTGCACGACCGGCGCACGTAGATGATCGTGGTAATCGGCGCGGTCGATCAACCGATAGCCGCCACGCAGAACTTGTTGGCGTAGTTCGGCGGCACCGAGCCGGTCGAGGGCCGGTTGGAGTAGGCTTTGGTCGATGGGGCGGGTCGAAAGGCGAAGATAGCTCGCCGATCCGTTGGGATCGATACAGAGGCGGAGCGCCTCGCGCAGCAGCCACGTCGTTTCAAGGGCAAAACACGGCTCGAAGCTCGCCAGATTGGGCAACTCAATCCCTAACGAGGCTGTGACCGATGACTGGTGCGCGCCGCCTTCGGGCGATAAAGTAATGCCGCTGGGAGTACCGACGACAATAAACCGCGCTCCCGAATAGAGGCCGTAGATAAACGCATCGAGGCCGCGGCAGACAAACGGATCGTAGACAGTGCCGATCGGGATCAGCGGTTCGCCAATTAGATCACCCGCCAAGCCAAACATCCCCAGCAGCATAAAGAGGTTCATCTCAGAGATGCCCAGCTCAATATGCTGCCCACCCGGCCAGCGTCGCCAGCGCAACATGCGATAGGCTTCAGTCTCAAAATCCGGCTCTTCGTGGCGGGCAAACACCCCAGTCTTGTTAATCCAGCCGGCCAAATTGGTCGAAACTGACACATCCGGCGATGCGGTCACAATCCGTTCGCGCAAACCAGCAATATCGGCGACGCGCACGAGAAAGCGGCCAAAGGTGTCTTGGGTGCTGACCATGCCACTGGCCGGCACGGCAATCTCGTCGGGCAGGGGAATAGTCACGGCAGGCGCAGTGTGATCGGGCGCGCCATACAGACGGGCCGCGGCTTCAGCGCAGAGCTGGCCACCGGGCGAGTTGGGTGGTAAGCGATCCCATTCGTGACCGGGGGCGATGCCGAACTGTTCGCGCAGCGCCTCGATCTGTTCGGGTGTGAGCAACATCGAGTGATTAAGCGGATTGCCGGCAATGGGCAATCCCCAACCCTTAATCGTGTAGGCAAAGATGATGGTTGGCCGGCGCGGTTCAGCATCGGCGGCAGCAAGCGTCTTGAGTAATTCCATCACATCATGACCGCCGAGATTTGCCAGCGTCGCCGGCAACTCCTCATCGGGAACGGTGGCGAGCAAGCGGGCAAGCCGCTCGTCACCGTTGATCAGGCGAGGGCGCAGGTCGGGGCCGGGCAAACGGATGAGAGCCTGATACTCCTCGTTACTCATCTCGTCGATGCGAGTGCGCAGCACATCGCCACCCGGTTGGGCAAAGAGTGTTTGCAGACGACAACCGTATTTAGCTTCCAATACACGCCAACCACTTTCGGCGAAGAGACGCTTAAGGTGCGCGGCGCGGATGCCAGGTACTACTCGGTCGAGACTCTGCCGGTTCAGATCAACGATCCAGAGCAAATTATCGAGTTCGGCGAGCGCCGGATCGATCACAGCCTCCCAGACATTGCCCTCATCGAGTTCGGCATCGCCAACGAGAGAGATAAAGCGTTGGGTGGCGGGCCGGTTGAAATGAGAGGCGGCGTATTGTGCGCTGAGGGCGGCAAAGGCCGGGGCGACTGCACCGAGGCCGACCGAGCCGGTGGAAAAATCGGGCGGATCGGGGTCTTTGGTGCGCGAAGGGTACGCTTGGAGGCCGCCAAACGCGCGCAATTGGGTGAGGTAGCGCGCATCGAGCCGGCCCAACAAATATTGCAGCGCGTGATAGACCGGCGAAGCGTGCGGCTTGACCGACACCCGATCACCGGGACGCAAGTAGTGCAGATAGAGTGTAGTCATAATCGTGACCATCGAAGCCGACGAAGCCTGATGACCACCCACCTTCACCCCGTCGGGATTATGGCGGACATGGTTCGCGTGGTAGATCATTAAGGTCGCCAACCAAAGCACACGCTGTTGCACCTCTTCGATGGCGCCGATCAGCGCGGGCGTTAGTTCAGTGCGGGGCATACATTGCTCCTTATCGAGTCAGTGTTGTCGGGGTCACTGATATTATACCTTATGCTGGCGGGCACCCAAGGGCACCCACGAGGGGTCCCCAACAGGCACCTATGACACGACATAATTGGAACGATGGCGCTCTCTTTGCTGCGAGCGTCTAACTCCCGCCGTCCAAATGTATGTTCATCATCGCAATGAGATGCAGTTGTATCAAGAAACGATTAAGAGCGATTGAATAATCGTTTAAGTGCTTCAGAATGGGTAGAAACGCTCCTTGATTCACTTGCCAAAATGTCGTATCTACGGTACTATGCGCATGCCCATACCAGCATAAATGTCGGTTTGTACCTCGCGGTCTGTGTGTTCTCTGTTAACCGACACCGTGACGATTGGCGGTGTAGCGAGCGTTGGTTGTTCGTGACTTGAAATGGAGACCATACCTTATGGAGAAGATCTCACGTCGGCGGTTTCTCAAAGGGACGGTTGCTCTCGGTGCTGGCGCATTGCTTTCGATCTACAGTGATGGCAGCTTCCGGCTAGCGTTGGCGCAGGAAAACCCTGCGTTTCGCATGCGGATTCTGCACACGAATGATCACCATGCCCGGATTGAACCGGTGTTCAGTGGTAACAATCCGGTTCACGGCGGTGTCTCGCGCCGTAAAGCATTAATTGACAAGATCCGTCGCGAGACGGCAATGCCGACCTTACTGGTTGATGCCGGTGATGTATTCCAAGGGACGCTCTACTTCAACCAATACAACGGCATGGCCGATCTCGAGTTCTATAACGCAATTGGCTATGAGGCGATGGCCGTCGGCAATCACGAATTTGACAAGGGGCCGCAGGCGCTGGTTGACTTCATCACGCGGGCCAAATTCCCAGTGTTGAGCGCGAATATTGCGGTTGCCGCCGGCAATCCGCTGGCCGGCTTAATCAAGCCGCGCACGATTATCGAAAAAGATGGCCGGAAGATCGGCATCTTCAGCCTCACCCCAGAAGACACCGGCGTGCTCTCGAACGCCGGCTCCGGCATTAGCTTCACATCGGCGATTGAAGCGGCGCGGCAGCAGGTTGCTGCGCTGAAGGCGGAAGGTGTCTTCACGATCATCGCTCTGACCCACGTCGGTATTAATGTTGATCGCCAGATTGCACGCGAAGTTGGTGGGATGAGTCTGATTATCGGCGGTCACTCGCACACCCCGATGGGGCCGATGAACAATGTACGTACACCGCCGTACCCCGAACTCATCGCTGGGCCGGATGGTAAGCCGGTGGTAGTTGTGACCGACTGGGAGTGGGGTCGCTGGTTAGGTGACATCACCGTGGCCTTCAACGCTGCCGGTACGGTGATCGATTTGCAGGGTAATCCAACCGAAATCTTACCGTCGCTACCGGCAGATCAAGGGTTCGAGAATCGGATTGCCGTGTTCCGTGGCCCTCTCGATCAGTTGCGTGCCCGCGTGGTTGGCGCAACCGCAGTTGATCTCGATGGTAACCGAACCAACATCCGCTCACGCGAGACCAATCTGGGTAATCTAGTGGCCGAGGCGATGCTGGCGAAGGCACGTAATTCAGGAGCCACTATTGCCATTACCAATGGTGGCGGTATCCGAGCGTCGATCCCTGCCGGTCCGGTAACTGTCGGCCAGATTTTAGAGGTCTTGCCGTTCGGTAATACGCTGGCGCTCGTAACACTCACCGGGGCACAGATCATCGAAGCGCTTAACAATGGCGTAAGCCAGGTTGAGAGCGGCGCCGGTCGGTTCCCGCAAGTGGCCGGGCTGCGCTTCACCTACGATCCGTCGCTACCTGCGACGAGTCGGGTAACCAGCGTAACCGTCGATGGTAAACCGATTGACCCGAACGCCGACTATGTTGTTGTGACCAACAACTTTATGCTGACCGGCGGCGACGGCTACAGCGTCTTTACCCGCGGGCGCAATCAGGTTGACACCGGCTTCATTTTGGCCGATGTGGTAGAGGAATACATTGCGGCCAATTCACCGGTCAATCCGGCGGTTGATGGGCGCATTGCTATCGGTGCAGCACCGGCAACGACACCGGCGCAGCCAGAGACGCCGACGCAGCCGGTGCCGGCAACGCTGCCTAACACAGGTGGCGAGCTCGCACCGTTAGCATGGCTGGCCGGCTTGGGTGTGGCGGCGTTGGCAGGTGGTGCAGCGCTGCAACGTAGTGAGAGGGAGTAAGAGGTACTACCGAGGACACCCACAAGGGGTGCCCCAACACGGGCACGGGCACCCACGAGGGGGTAGCCACAAGGGGGGCACCCACAAGGGGGCCCCAACGGGCACTCACGAGGGGGGCACCCACAAGGGGGCCCCAACGGGCACTCACGAGGGGGGCACCCACAAGGGGGCCCCAACGGGCACTCACGAGGGGTGGCCGTACTACAGATCTAAGCCTCCATCAACCGGCAACACCTCACCGGTGATAAAACCTGACTCGTCGGAGGCGAGGAAGAGGTAAGCATATGCTACATCTTCGGGCGTGGCCAGCCGGCGGAGCGGTGTGCGACCCTTAAACTCATCGAGCACCTTTTCGGGCACATGCGCGATCATATCAGTCTGGGTAAAGCCGGGAGCCACCGCGTTTACTCGGATACCACTTGGTCCGAACTCGCGCGCCCACGTCTTTGTCATCCCGATCACGCCGGCCTTCGAGGCGACATAATTGGTCTGGCCGAAATTACCGTTGAAAGCGACGATCGAGGCGGCGTTAATGATCGAGCCTTTGCCCTTTTCGAGCATAATCGGCGCGACATACTTGGTGCAGAGCCAAACGCCCTTCAGATTGACATTAATCACCGCGTCGAACTGCTCTTCGGTCATCTTGACCATACGAGCATCGCGGGTGATACCGGCGTTGTTCACGAGAATATCAACGGTACCGGCCCATTCGACAACTCCCTTGACCATCGCCTCCACCGAAGCTGCTTGCCCGACATTCACTACAAAGGCCTTCGCCTGTCCGCCAGCCTCAAGAATCGCGTTAGCAGTCGCTGTGGCTGCTTCCTCGTTAATATCGGCGACGGCAACTTTCGCTCCCTCTTTGCCGAACAGGAGCGCCGTGGCACGGCCAATGCCCTGCCCACCGCCGGTTACGATAGCAACTTTTCCGCTCAGGCGCATACCGTTCTCCTTCTGGTTTTTCAAGCGTCAAAAATGCTGGCTGCGACGAAATTGAGAAAACAAAGAGCCCTAGCATCGTCGTTAGCAGACAACGACGATGCCAAACAGTGTCTGACTGACGTGACGGGAATGCTAGTTGCTACGCTCGCTCAGCCATGATTCGATCTGAGGCCATGCTCGCTTGCTGGCACCACTACCGACCATAATGCCGATATGACCACCTTTCAGTTCGATCAGCTTCTTATCCTTACTTCCGACGCGATCCATCACCGAGCGCGACTGGCAGTTGGGGACGATATGGTCCTTGTCGGCGATCACATTAAGCAAGTTTGCCTTGATATTGGCAAGATCAACGACGCGCCCTTCCATCATGAGCTTATTTTCCATCAGCCGATTTTCGCGGAAGAACTCAACGACCCATTGGCGGAACGCAGCGCCGGGAAAATCAACATTATCGGTCACCCATGTATTCATGGCAAGCCATGCCTCGACCACAGCCGGGTTATCGAGGTTATCCCACAGCTTCAAGTAGGTGCCGATATAATTCTCGACCGGCTTCAGCATCTTATTGCCGTATTCGATGATAGCGGCGGGCACATTCCCGAACTGGCGCACCAGTTCATCGACGTTGTAGTACTCGGTATTGAGCCAGCGGCTGAAGGTACTCCCCTCTTTGTCGCTAAAATCGATTGGCGCAGTCAGCAAAATCAGGTTACGCAGCCCATCATCGGGGCGCATCGCTGCATAAATGGTGACGATTGTCGCTCCGATGCACCAACCCAACATGCTAAACTCGTTCTTGCCGCTGTGACGCTTCATAGCCCGGATTGCACGGGGCAAAAACTTCAGCGAGAAGTCCTCAAAATCGTAATGTGCATCTTCCGGGCCGGGGGTACCCCAGTCGAGCAGATAGACTTCGTAGCCATGCTTAAGCATGAACTCGACGAAGCTGTTACCGGGACGCAAGTCGAAGATATATGGCCGGTTGATCAGCGCGAAGACCAAAAGCAGTGGGATCGGTTTGCGCTGCTCCGGCGGCACCTGCGGATAGTAGTGGTACAGGCGCATCTTATTCAGCGCCCAAATCTGCTCTTTTGGCGTCTGACCGACCGCGACTTTGATACGATTGGTCGCAATCCGGGCAGCCATATCGCTGCTCTTCGTGGTGCGCTCAATCTCCTTCAGCAACTGCTCGGTCATCCGCTCGAAATCGATCGGTGCAGCATCTGCACTAGTCATGGCAAAACACTCCTACTCTTTATCTTCAGTCGTCGTCTTGCGGTTACGAGCAGTCGGACGGGCAGCCGCGATGGCGGTCAATTGCTCTTCAATTGCGGTGAGTTTTTCACCGATCATGCTCACATCGGTCGGTGTCATTGGACCAGCAGCGGCCAAGGCTCGGACCATATCGGTCAACTCATCGAGTTGGGCTTGCATATCATCAAGCCGAAACTCGATGTTGGTGAGCCGGCTGGCTAATGAGATTACCTCATTGCGCGAAGGCATCTGGGCTTGGGCCAGATACCGTTCCATGTACTGTTGTACTGCTTGCTGAATTGGGCCAGAGACGGCGAGAAGGGCATCGAGTTGGGCGCCTATTGCTTGTGAGAAGGTCTCGGTATTGACCATTGCGGTGAGGCTCTTGGCCCATGCGTCGAGGCTGGCGTCACGCCATGCCCGCCACGTCCCAATCGGGTCATTTGGGTCGAAGCCATTCGGTGGCTGTGTCATTGCCAATCTCCTTTGATGGCGCGCCATCAAGGCGCGTAAATGCGCGGTTCTGTGCGTAGGGTAGTCAACGTAGTTACAGCATGGTTACATATAGTATACATTCCTCTTGACATGATGCAGTGAAGCTATCTATACTAAGGGTTGAGAGTATTTAGAAGATTGGCTAACTATCTATGGAACAAGCCATCACCCGCACGCTTCACGCCTTGTCGGATCCGACCCGGCGAGCGATTCTCCAGATGCTGAACGAGCGCGACATGACAGCGGGCGAAATTGCGGCACGGTTTGCGATCTCGGCGCCGAGCGTATCGCACCATCTCAGCGTGCTCAAGGCGGCGGATCTGGTGACTGCCGAGCGGCATGGCCAACATATGATCTATCGCCTGAATACAACCGTGTTGCAAGAGGTGTTGACTCTGTTGATGGACCTGTTCAAGGTTGGCGCAGATGCCGATACACAACGAAAGGAGGGCGGCCATGCGTAATCTGCGGTTCATGATTGTCATCACGGCGCTGATGTGGGTGTTTGGCGCAGTGATGCTACCCTTCATCCCCGATCCGGCGCCAATTCACTGGAATGCAGCCGGTGAAATTGATGGCTATGGCAGCCGGTGGTTTGTGGCCTTCTTTCCACCGGCGATCGCTACGCTCATGGCCGCACTCGCGCCGATCTTGCCGCGGATCGATCCGCACGGGCAGGGGTATGTCGCCTTTGCGCGCACATACGCGCTGATTATGAATAGCCTCATCATCTTTTTTGCTGTGATTCATGTCATCACCGTTGGTGGAGCGGTCGCTTGGCCGATCAGCGTCCCGCGGCTGATCAGCATTGGGGCGGCGCTGCTGATTGCGGTCTTAGGAAACGAGTTAGGCCGGGTGACGCCAAACTATTTTGTCGGCATTCGCACCCCGTGGACGCTGGCCGATCCGGAGGTGTGGCGGATCACGCACCGGGTCGGTGCGCGCTTGTTCGTGGCCGGCGGCTTGGCGTCGGCGCTGGTCAGCCTGTTCGTGCCGGAAGATTGGCTGTTTGCGACCAGTTTTCCGTTGATCATTGTGCCGGCGTTGGCGACCATCCCGTATTCGTACATTGTGTGGCGGCGGCTGCACCGGGCCGGCTAGCCGCGAAAGGAAACACTGATGGCTGCGCTGAATTGGCGTGGGTTAGGTTGGTTTGTTGGTTTAAGTGTGGGCTTGGCGTGGTTGTGCTGCGCGCCATTGTGGCTGAGCGAGGCCGGTCTGGCCAATCCGCTGGCGTTGCCGCTGATGCTGGCGATGATGGTCACGCCGGCATTGGCGACGTTGATCGTAACCCGCTGGATTAGCCCGCCGCCGGGAGGAATCGTGAAAGCGACCGGGTTGGGGATCGGCAAAGGCCGGCGCTGGGGCTGGTACTGGCTGTTTGCGTGGACGGTACCCGGACTCATGATGGTCGTTTCACCGTTTGTCAGCGCATTGTTCGGCGTCTACGATCTCGATTTGTCATTGTCTGGATTTCGCGCCCTGCTCAACGCAGCGGGTGCGGGTGAGGCGCTAACCAATATTTCGTTATGGCCGATCGTGATCGCGCAACTAGGGGTGGCATTGGTCGCCGGGCCATTGCTCAACGCGGCACCAGTGTTTGGCGAAGAATGGGGCTGGCGGGGGTATCTCTTGCCGCAGTTGTTGCCGCTCGGCCAATGGCCGGCGTTGATCATCAGCGGCGTGATTTGGGGCTTGTGGCACGCGCCGATCATCCTGCTCGGCTACAACTACCCGACTAATCCGGCGCTTGGCGTGGTGATGATGACGGCGTTCTGCGTGTTGGTAGGCATCATACTGGGGTGGACGAGGCTGGCGACAGGAAGCGTCTGGCCGGCGGTGATCGGGCATGGCAGCATCAATGCCTTTGGTGGCGCAATTGCGCTGTTTACCCGCGAAGGGGCGACAGTTGACACGATCTGGGCGACGGCGCTGGGCATCACCGGTTGGCCGTTGTGGGTGGTCATCATTGTGGCGCTTGTTTTGACCCATCGGTTGCCGGTTGCCGATCCACCGGATCGAGCTTTGCAAGGAGTGATGACGGTCAAACCGACGTATTAACATCATTGTACGTTGCGCAAAGAAGGTCGATCTGCAATGATCAAGTTTTATCGTTATATGCAGCGTAGATTCTTACGTCTGCGTCTCATCCCGTTTGTTGTTCTTTTGTACAGCATTGTGTTCGTTGCTGCTTGTAGTTCTGGTTCACCCTCTCACAAGCTGCTCGTCTTCGAGTGCAGTGGAGGATTTGCCGGGTTTGATGATCGGTTAACGGTCGATCTGGAAACAGGGAACGTTCGTCTCCAGCGGGGGAAAACGGTGATGACCGCAACACTCAGCACTGCGCAACGTAACAGATTGCAGACAATCATCGCTGCCCTGAATGGAGAACGTCTCGCAACAACACCTGTCCCTACGTCACCCTGTTGCGATCGGTTGAACTATCTCATTCAGATCGATACTGTAGTTATGCGCTTCACCGACGCCAATGTTCCTACCGAGTGCCGGTCATTGCTTGAAGTATTGAACGCGATCATTTCGGATATCACCTCACATCGTTCGTTACCGTTGTCTTAGCACAGAGAGGGAGCGTATGCGACGGCGCGATGATGGTCACAGGTTGCTCTACTCCGTGCGGTAGATCGTCGCCTGGTGTCGGGTGGGTTGGCAGATACATGCCGGCCCGCCCGTTATGTTTCTGCGAACAACCGTACCATGTGGGTAGGCGTAGCGATCCCCTCGTGGTGAAGACGGGTGTGTAATCGTTTAATGAACTCGTGGCGCAGGAGAAACTGATCGGTAAAACTTTGTCCACGTAAGACGACGGTGAAGCGGATGCCGGTAGCGTCGATCGTGTTAAAGCGCACCAGCGGCTCAAACGTGGCGACTCCACCGGTCGTCGTGGTTAACACCTCACGAGCCACCTCCAAAGCAATAGCTTCGGTACGCTCCAGATCGGCCTCTGCACTCACAGCAACATCAACCAGCACCGCTAGCTCCGGTTCAGGGCGGCTAAAATTCGTCACGATCTGTGTAATCATCTGTGCGTTAGGAATAATGATGATGTTGTTAGCGAGCTGACGAATGTACGTGTCGGACCAGCGAATATTGGTGACAAATCCCTCTTCACCGGAAGCGAGCCGAATGTAATCACCGGGCTTGACCCGGTTCGAGACGATGATCTGTACGCCGGCGAAAAAGTTTGCTAACGGTTCTCGTAAGGCAAGGGTCAGACCAAGGCTCGAACCGGCAATAACGGTGAGCACCGGGCTAAGCGGCACACCATAGCTTATTAAGAGGGTGCCACCGACCGCAAGTGCGCCTAACCCGCGTAGCAGATTCTGGATGAGCGAAATGTTACCGATTTGGCGATGACGAAGGTACGAGTCGACCAGATTCGTGATCAAACGCACGATCAAGATTGTGATCGCCATTATCCCGGCGAGATCGAGAAGAGGCTGGATGGCGGTGATGGTCGACTCGGCGAGGAAGTGGTTGGCAACTTGTTGGAAGATCAGAAACAAGGTCCAGAAGGTGAATTGTCCGCCGAGTGCGATGGCAATGGCTTCGATAACGATCCGGTTACGAGCGTCGGCCCACCGTTGGATACGCCGTCGGACGATCCAGTCAACGGTAATGCTGATGACAAGGGCAATACCGACGAGAATGACAGGTGCAAAGCCATTGATTTCGTTAGTAATCATACGGTTATCATATCATAGTTGCAGGATGTGATCGGTCGAGCGCAGGCGTTAGCGGTGAGTGAATAACAGCTTCTATAATACATTGCATGTCTCTCCGCTCTGATGCAAGGAAACCGGTATGGAGGATCAACAACGTTTGCGAGATCTGCGCCGGATGCAACTACTAGCGACCGGTCTCTTAGTTATGGCGGGCATGCTCTTTGTGGGTTCCAGTATCTGGCGTGATGCTATGCCGTGGATACCGTATGTCCGTGCCTTTGCCGAAGCGGCGATGGTCGGTGCATTTGCAGACTGGTTTGCGGTTACGGCGCTCTTTCGTCATCCGCTAGGCATACCGATCCCGCATACGGCAATCATTCCAGCCCGCAAAACACGCATTGCGGTGAGTTTTGGTCGTTTTATCGAGACGAACTTTCTCGATCCCGATCAGATTACCGAGCGCATCTGTCGCCACGACCCGGCGACTCGCCTTGCGCATTGGTTGCGGAACCCCAAACGGGGTGAACAGGTAGCCGATCTCGCTGCGGAGGCGGTGAGTGGCGTGTTGCGGGTGGTGAACGATGAGGATGTGAGTCAGGCGCTGGCGAACGGTTTGAGCCGTTGGTTAGAAACGATTCCGGTGGCACCGTTGCTCGGACGTTTATTAGGCGTATTGCTGGCCGGTGGGCATCAGCGCGATGTGCTCATGCAGATTGTGAGTTTATTAGCTGAGGTCATAGCGAGCAACGAAGTAGAAATCCGGCGTCGTATCGCCGGTGAGTTGCCGGTGTGGGTCCCGCGGATCGTCGACCAACGCATCTACGAACGGTTATTGGAGGGTGTACAGCGTTTGTTACGCGAATTGCGTGAAGATCCTGATCATCCGCTCTACCAGCAATTTACCGCGCTGATCGATCGTTGGATCGTTAATCTGCAATTTGATCCGCAGATTCAGCAACAAGGCGAAGCGTTGAAGCGCGAAGTGTTGGTGCATCCACTCCTCCGTGAATGGGCGGAGGCGAGTTGGCGTGATGTCAAACTGACGTTGCTCGAGCAAAGCGTGACGCCTGCCTCACCGTTGCGTCGTTCAATCGCGCCGGCCGTTACCCAATTTGCCGACATCCTTGAACGTGATCCTGAATGGCGGGCAAAAATCGAGCGGTGGCTCACTGCGGCAGTCGCAGCTTTGGTCCGACGTTACCGGCGGGCAATCGGTGAATTCGTGACTCAGATCATACATAGCTGGGATACGGCGGAAGTGACGCGCAAGATCGAATTACAATTTGGGCGCGATCTGCAATTTATCCGCATTAATGGTACCATTGTAGGGGGTTTAGTTGGTCTCATCATCTACAGTATTGCACAATTGCTACCGTAACCGAGCGATGGTGCTCATGCGCAGGGAGGCGTGTATGACCAAACAGAGCAAACAAACCACTATTGACGGCCATCGGCTGCATCCGGAAAGCCTGATGATGAGCTATGGCTATGTGCCAGCACTGTCAGAAGGCGCGATTAAGTGTCCGATTTTTCAAACATCAACGTTCGTTTTTCAGTCGGCAGAAGAGGGAAAAGCCTTTTTCGAGATTGCCTATGGTCTGCGCCTTCCCCACGAAGGAGAGGAGATTGGGCTGATCTATAGTCGACATAACAATCCCGATCTCGAAATACTGGAAGATCGACTAACGTTGTGGGATCAAGCTGAAGCGGCAGCAGTGTTCGCGAGCGGAATGGCAGCGATTACAACGACCCTGCTGACATTTCTGCGCCCCGGTGATGTGATTGTGCATAGCGAGCCAGTGTATGGCGGCACCGATTACCTGCTCAAACACATTTTGCCGGCCTTTGGTATCCGGCGGTACGGCTTTGTCTCAGGCGTTTCACCCGAACAGGTCGAGACTCAGCTCCGGCGGGCCGGGTTGTTTGACGCAGTGGGGATGATCTACCTCGAAACGCCGGCCAACCCGACCAATGCGCTGGTGGATATTGCTGGCTTCGCGGCGTTGGCGAAACGGGCGCCGCGCCGGGTGTTGACAGCGGTTGACAACACCTTCCTTGGCCCACTCTGGCAGCATCCATTGGCGCACGGCGCCGATCTGGTGCTCTATTCGGCGACCAAATACATCGGTGGGCATAGTGATGTGATTGCCGGTGTGTGTCTCGGTAGCCGCGAGCTGATCGCACAGGTCAAGGGTATGCGCACAATTATGGGCACGATGGCGGGCGCCCACACCGGCTGGCTGCTCTTGCGGTCGCTGGAAACGCTGAAGGTGCGGATGGAGGCGCAACAGGCCGGGGCACGGCGTGTAGCCGATTTTCTAGCCGGCCATCCCAAAGTGGCACGGGTCTATTATTTGGGTCATCTCGACAGTGATGATCCCCAATATCACATTTACCGGCGGCAGTGTTTGGGTCCGGGAGCGATGATTTCGTTCGATCTGCATGGGGGTGAAGCCGAAGCGTTTCGCTTTCTTAACCATCTGCAACTGATCCGTTTGGCGGTGAGTTTGGGAGGGACCGAGTCGTTGGCCGAGCATCCGGCAACCATGACCCATGCTGATGTCGACCCGGAAGAGCGGGTCGTGTTCGGGATCGGCCCGGCGATGATTCGACTATCGGTTGGGGTTGAGCATCCTGAAGATTTAATAGCCGATCTGAATCAAGCGCTACGTGTAGTCTGAAGTATAAAAAATTACGAATACAGTGATCATTTTCACAATGGCTGGCTTGACACAAATTGCAGATAGTTTCATCATGCTATTGCGGAATGTCAGCCGGCCATTGTACGAACGTTGGCAGTTTCGGCAGATAAACACGTTTGGGAATTGATAGCTTTGTATCGAATGAAAGCACGGAGGTAGGCGACATCGAGATGTTCTCACCCTCGACAGCCGAAGAAAACCTACGCGCAGTTGTTAGCCACGATGCTGATGGCGTGATCATTGTTGATCGGAGCGGTACAGTACGCTTCCTCAATCGGGCAGCCGAACAGTTGCTCAACCGTCACGGTGCAGAGTTACACGGGCAACTGTTTGGGTTCCCGCTCGTCCTTGGAGAACGCGCAGAAGTTGAAGTGTTACGTCCCAACGGTGATTTTGCTGTTGCTGAAATGCGGGTGCTGTCGATTGTTTGGGAGGGACAGGATGCGCTCTTGATCACGTTGCGTGATGTGACGTTCGAGCGACAGGCTGAAGCGGCATTGCGAGCTGCTGAAGCGTTCAGCATTGCCATTCTCAATTCCCTATCTAGTGAAATTGTGGTCCTCGATGAGCATAGTAAAATTGTGGCCGTGAATGATGCATGGATCGCGTTGGCGCGTCAGCATGGCTGTACCGACGTTACGGCAGTTGGGGTGGGCGTCGAATACGCAGCGGCCTGCGCAGCGATTGGGTTGAGTACTGCTGCTCCGGAGGTAGTTCAGGGTTTGCAGACGGTGCTTGCCGGTGAGCAAGCCGAGTTTACCTATGAGTATGCCGATACGGGAGCACAAGGTGAGCGTTGGTATGCCTTGCGGGCAGTGCCGTTGCGCGGTGAACAGCGCGGTTTAGTCGTGGCTCACCAAGATATTACAGCCCAACGCCGCGCGGCTCAAATGGCTGCTGAGGCAGCATTGCTGCGTGAGCAGGTCCGCCAAATGGAGCGCGAATTGATCAACGTTGAGGCAATGTCGCGTCCCGACGATCTGGTGCGTTCGCGGCTCGAACCGCTACGCCTACGGGCTCCCCATCTCTTCAACCAAGGTCTCGAACGGTATGGTGTGCTGCTGGAAGAAGCATTATCTAGTCGTATCCATCGCACATCGATGCCGTCATGGTCGGTGCGTATGTTGGGTGAATGGTTTGGTTCGGTTTGGGCGACACCACGCGATTTGATCGAGGTACATTTACAAGCAATGCGTGATCGGAGTCAGTACCACACACCGAAGAAATTGCAAGCCTATTTTGAAGAAGGTCGCCTCATATTGCTTGAATTGATGGGGCATTTGGCATCGTACTATCGCACGTTAGCCGCCGGTGACGTGGCGTCTCACGATCTAGAACGTTAGCGGTGGTGACAATCGTGCCTGCTGTCGGGATGATAGACTGTGAGTAAGATTGTTTTGCATCTTTATATCGCCGGTCAGACACCACGTGCCGAGCGAGCCATTCATACGCTCCGCCACATGATCGATCACGATTTGGCCGAGTATGAGTGTGAGTTGACGATCATTGATGTGCTTGCTGACCCTCAGCAAGCTGAGAATCAAAAGATTCTGGCTACACCAACCCTGATCAAAAGTTCACCACCACCATACCGGCGTGTGATCGGTGATCTGTCGAGTGTAGCCGATTTGCTCAATGTCTTAAACTTACCGCCACGAGCTTGAACCACGTTCGCCAATAGGCTTTTGATAAAGGAGAACACTGGTGTGCGCTGATCAGATTGAACGGCTCCCAACCGGTATTACCGGTTTTGATCATATCGCCAACGGTGGCTTACCGAAGGGCCGTACTACCCTCGTTTCGGGGACGGCAGGTAGCGCGAAGACCGTCTTCGCCGCGCAATTTTTGGCCGCCGGGATCAAACGTGGTGAGCCGGGAGTGTTTGTCACCTTTGAAGAGACACCTGAGGCGCTGCGACGCAACATGCTCGGTTTTGGCTGGGATATTGCCCGCTGGGAGGCAGAGGGTAAGTGGGCGTTTGTCGATGTGTCGCCACAACCCGAAGAAGAGCTGGTTGAACTGGGAGCGTATGATCTTGGGGCATTGCTGGCTCGGATCGAGCACGCGGTGCGTAGTATCGGTGCCGTGCGTTTATCGATGGATTCGCTCGGTGCGATTTTTACCCGCCTCAACGATTCGCGTGTGGTGCGGAATGAGCTATTCCGCATTGTGAGTACGCTGCGTCGTTTAGGGGTGACCGCCGTGCTCACCGCCGAACGCACGCAAGAATACGGTGAAATCGCTCGCTATGGCGTCGAGGAGTTTGTCTCGGATGATGTGGTGATCTTGCGGAACCTGCTTGAAGACGAGAAGCGTCGGCGCACGGTCGAGATTCTCAAGTTCCGCGGTACCTCGCATCAGAAGGGCAGTTTCCCCTTTACCGTCATCCCCGGCGAGGGTATTCACGTTATTCCGCTCTCGGCTATCGAGTTGAAGCAGCGCTCGTCAAGTGTCCGCACAACGTCGGGGAATGCCGAGCTTGATCGGATGTGCGGCGGCGGATTTTTCCGTGACTCGATTGTGTTGGTGAGCGGTGCAACCGGTACCGGTAAGACCTTGATGGCAACGACCTTTATGGCTGCCGGTGTCCGTCAGAATGAGCGCTCGCTGTTGTTTGCCTTTGAAGAGAGCCGCGATCAGCTCTTCCGTAATGCAATCGGTTGGGGGATTGACTTCGAGCAGATGGAGCGCGATGGGTTGCTGCGCGTCATTTGCAATTATCCTGAAGTGACCAGTCTGGAAGATCAACTGATCTTTATGAAGGCGGAGATCGATCGCTTCCGCCCGCAGCGCGTAGCCGTTGATAGCCTTTCGGCCCTCGAACGAGTCGCGACGATTAAAGGTTTCCGCGAGTTTGTGATTGGTCTGACCTCGTTTATCAAACATCAAGAGATGGCCGGTCTCTATACGGCGACTACGCCAACGTTGCTCGGTGGCTCGTCGATTACTGAGGCGCATATCTCTACCATCACCGACTCGATCATTCTGCTGCGCTATGTCGAGCTGTTCGGTGAAATGCGCCGTGGGATAACCGTGCTCAAGATGCGTGGTTCCAGCCATGACAAAGATATCCGTGAGTTTACGATAGATAGTCGTGGGATGCATATCGGGCGTCCATTCCGTAACATCTCTGGTATTCTGTCTGGTCAGTTTACCCATATTGCACCGAGTGAAATTGAGCGGCTGAGTGCCATGTTTCGAGATAGTGAAAGCGACAGTTCCAACAGTGAATCTTCTTCCTCAAGCTAATGCATGTTGCACGTTGTAGTACCGTATTGGTTGAGGAATATCCTGAACGATACCGGTCTTCTTATACCAGTGGTTCGGTACTGTTATCCCCATATCATCGAGATGATTATGAGTATGAACGGGCATAGGAGTTGATCCAGTGCAGGTTGATCAATCTGACTGCGAACAAGACGGTACTGTTGATCCAACACCGTATCCCGACCAACGCTCGTTACAAACAATTGTTGCCAATAATGTCAATGCGTTATTGGTACTGGATATGACCGGTACCGTCTTGTTCGCCAACGATGCTGCGCTGCGCTTGTTTGGTCGCCGTGCCGAGCAACTACAAGGTAGTTCGTTAGGTTTTCCCCTCCAACCTGACCTCACCGTTGATGTAGAGATTGTGCGTCCTGATCAATCGGTTGTTATTGTCGATCTGCGGGTTGAACCGATCGAGTGGTATGGTTTGCCGGCAATGCTGGCAGTGTTGCACGACATTACCGAGCGAAAACAGGCCGAGCAGTTGTTAATTGAGACCCAGCAGCTCCTTCATTCAGCACTCGATGCGCTGCCGTCGGCGATTGCAATTCTCGACCGCTACGGCAGGGTGTTGGCAGCGAATGTACGCTGGCTCCAGCTCGGTCCGTTACTAGGGGTTGATACGTTTGATTGTGCTGTCGGCGCTGCTTTCCTGGCGGCGTGCCAATTGGGTCGGGGACCGGCAGTTGTGATCGCTGCCGCGATTGAGCAACTGTTGGCGAGCGCGCAGGAACGATATGAGAGCGAGGTTGCTGCGGTCGATTCCACGCGACGTTGGTTGTCGGTGCGGGCGGTGCGGTTTGGTGCCGGTTCACGGGTGCGTGTAGTCATTGTGCTCGAAGATGTATCGGCGCGGCATCAGGCTGACCAGATTGCTCTGGTCCGTCGTCGGGTGCTCGAACTGATCGCACGTCAGTACGATTTGCGCACGATTGCGCGTGAGTTGTTACAGCTTATCGGTGAGCAGATGCCCGATCTGGTTTATGCGGCGTATGCGATACGCTCCGCAGGTGTTTTTGTGAGTTATCATCACGAGATTGTGCATGACGATCAACCAAACCTTGATCGGTTGGCCGAGCAGATACTGACGATGTCACCGTACTCTCGTCAGCGGATCGCTGAGTTACCGCTCGATTCGCCGGTCGGGCAACGCATGCAGGAACTCATACAGCTCCATGTCGTGAATCGAGCTTGGATTGCGGTTGTCCGTACCAATCGCGATCAGGCGGATGGTTGGTTGTTGCTGTGCCGACGGAACGATACGCCGCTAACCACCGATGAGAAACAAGCTATCGATCAGATTGAGCAATTGACGATTATTGCGCTCGAACAGCATACCACGCTCCATAAATTGGCCTATCAGGCGCATCACGATGCACTCACCGGTTTACCCAACCGGTTGTTGTTTGAAGATCGTTTGCAACAAGCCATTGATCTAGCCCGCCGAAATAACTCATTGGTAGCCGTGCTGTTTATCGATCTCGACCGTTTCAAGCATGTCAATGACACGCTTGGTCATGCAATTGGTGATCTGCTCCTCATACAGGTTGCGCGTCGGTTTGAGTTATGCTTAAGAGCGACGGACACATTGGCCCGCCATGGAGGTGATGAGTTTTTATTGGTACTGCCCGAAATAACATCACCCCAACATGTTGCAACCGTTGCCCGCCGGTTGCACGAAGCACTCGATCACCCCTTTTTTATCAACGGCCACGAGATTTTCGTGAGTGCAAGTATTGGGGCGAGCCTTTACCCCATTGATGGAAGTGATGTGGTGTCGCTGCAACGGGCTGCTGATATCGCGATGTATCGGGCCAAGCATACCTTGCGGAACAGTTTTCAATTTTTTGATGCGACGATCACGAACACATTGCTCGAACAATTGCAGATCGAGACACTCTTGCGACGGGCAGTCGAGCGCAACGAGTTACTGTTGCATTACCAGCCTAAGGTTGATCGCAGTGGTAACATAGCCGGCTTTGAGGCGCTCTTGCGCTGGAATAGTGCCGAGCTGGGGATGGTCTCACCGGTGCGCTTTATTTCTGTGGCTGAGGAGACCGGTTTGATTATCCCGATTGGTATATGGGTACTAACTGAACTGGCTCGCCAGGTGCGTGAATGGCAACGACAAGGGTTGCCGCTCGTTCCGGTGGCGGCTAATGTGTCGGCGTTGCAATTTGCCCACGTCGATTTTGTCCGACAGGTGGCTGATATTTTGGCACAGGCCGCGCTACCCGCCGGCTGGCTCGAGTTAGAACTCACCGAAACGATGTTAATGGGACAGATCGAAGATCTACGCCGTCAATTGACGGAGTTGCGGCGATTAGGTGTAACGCTGGCAATTGATGACTTTGGTACCGGCTATTCATCGTTGTCTTATTTGCACCGCTTGCCGATCAACATCTTAAAGATTGACCGTTCGTTCGTAATGCGCCTTGATCAGCGCGATGCAACCGTTGAGCGTAGCATCATCGATGCCATTATCGCTTTGGGGCATCATCTTGGGATGCAGGTGGTCGCTGAAGGAGTTGAAACAGAAGGTCAGTTTCAGCTATTACTGTGCGCCGGTTGTGATCTGTTTCAGGGCTATTACATCGGGCAACCGTTACCGCCAGATGAGACGGTGGCATGGCTGCGGCGGAAGGTGTAACGTTCTGCCGCAGCCACACGCCGATGGATTTACGATCGGCGAACTGCGGCTTTCAACAGACGCCAGATTGCACGGTGGCGCGGCATCACTTCAAAAATCTGACCGTTTTTGCCCTCACGGACGATGCGCAGTGCTAATGCAGCCGTCTCTTCAGCAGTAGTACCAAAGATGCGTAACACCCGTGGTAGTTGCTTGATCGCTTCGCCGCCGGGGCCAACCGTCTCGAAGTGATTGATCATATCGGTTGGTACCATGCCCGGCGTCAGTACGTTGAATCGTAGGTAGGGGTGATCCTGGTAATCGCGGGCAAAGGCTTCGGTTAGACGAACAATCGCCGCTTTTGAGGTACTGTACGCCGAAAGAAAACGTTGGGCGCGTTTGGCACCGCCGCCTGAAAGATTGATGATCTGACCGTTGCGCTGTTTAATCATGTACGGCAATGCTGCCCGACAACCGTAG
Organism: Chloroflexus sp.; assembly: GCF_056331925.1. Lineage (NCBI taxonomy): Bacteria > Bacillati > Chloroflexota > Chloroflexia > Chloroflexales > Chloroflexaceae > Chloroflexus > Chloroflexus sp. The sequence continues at coordinate 58,817 of NZ_JBWGQH010000018.1, read as the reverse complement.
TACGTGCCGAGCAAATTGACCTGAATGACCCGTTCCCACGCTTCCGGCGGTACGTCGAGCGCATAGCCGAACGGTCCTGAAATCCCGGCGTTATTGACCCACAGATCGATCCGTCCCATGCGTTCAGCCGCGGTAGCAGCTAACGCTTCAACTGCTAAGCGATTGCTGACATCGCAGCGTACACCGCTGACCTTGAGACCGGCGGCCTGTAGCGCGTGTTCGGCCTCAGCCAGATTGGCAGCGTTGGCCGATGAGATAACGACCTCTGCCCCGGCGCGCGCGAGAGCTTCGGCAATTGCGCGCCCGATGCCGCGACTGCCCCCGGTGACAACAGCTTTCATTCTGCTCAGATCGGTGGTGTTGTGCGCCATGATTCCCTCATTTAACACAAAACGAGTACTACTCTCGTCGGCGAATAGTCAGTCGATCTCCCTCACGTACTGCACGGATCGGTACACCACGTAACGTTGTCGGGAGTAGTAAATGGCGTCGGTATGGACCAAGCGATACGATCAATTCGTCGCCGCTAACACTAATGCTGAGGTCTTCGCGGGCAACGCCGGGTAAATACAGGCTCATGAATGGATCGTGGATTGGACCGATCGTGATCGGTGGTGGGAGAGGGATAGGTGGGTGGAACAAGCTCTGCCCGATGGTAGCGAAATGTGCCACGCTACCAGGAGTCGCCAGCAGCGGTAAGTGGAAGAGTGGTACGTTCGGCCAACGCGCTGCTAGCGCTGCTAGTACCGTTTCTTGCTCGAGCACCGATGCAGCCAACCCATGCCCATCACTGACCGTCGGTAGTAATGGGCCGACAATCAAGGCATCGAAGGTAAGACCGAACAGTGGTAACGCCGGTGCATACACCGTTGCTGACCGCAAGCCGGCCTGATCGGGATGGATGACCAAACGTGCTCGTACCCGTGCCGAGTCGAGCGCAGCGTCGCGCAACTGCTCAAACCGCACCCGCGCCTCTTGCATCCGGCCAATCTGCTCGAATGGTAAGAGATTGGCCGGTAATGCAGCCCGTGCTAACGATTCGCTTGATTGACCGGGGCCACGGTCGAGACCAAACAGTTGCCGCACGATCCAGCGGAAGGTGTCAGGGACGGACAAGGCCCGCAAGAGGACATCGGGTGGGCCGGCGTCGACGCAGATGATTCGGTAGCCACGTTGGGCATGGGTTGCGAGTCGATAGACGGCCAAAAACAGCTCAAGGCCCGGTAGGAGTGGCAAATCGCTCCCGTCGATTGGGGGGCCGGGTATGTTGATCTGGGAACGGAGTTCGGCCCATGTAATACTCAAATCGGTCAGCGGATGAAACGTCCACAAATCGAGGTTGGCTGTGATATGCGTCGGTTCAGGAGCAAGTTGTGCTCCAATGAGCGTAGTACAGGCATGAGTTGCCGTCAGACTGGCGAGCAGTGTCGGTTGATGTTGAGCAGCAGCGGCAGCCGTCGCTGTAGCCGCCGCCGCACTCGCTTCGCCGCTAAAAATGATGATCTGCGAGGTAGCAGGCCACATAGAGTTATCCGGTTCGTTGTGCCGACCGGCCAATATGCACATTCTTTTGTATTATATGCACATTTTCCCGAATTGTGTGCAAGTGAACTTCTGTCACTCAGCGATGGTGCATCGTGTTTGCCCGCATAGCCATCGTTGTTAAGACGACGCGATGACCAAACGGGTCTCCGACGTGCCATCCTGTTGGATGCTGCGTACAAGCGATACCGGTAGCCTGCACCCGTTCGCGAACCGGTGTGAGCGCTTCGTAATCTGGCAGCACAACCTCAAACCAGCGTAATCCGATTGCGTCAGAAGGCGCCGGCGGGATACCTCTGCCACGCCATGTATTCAGTCCGATGTGATGATGATAACCACCGGCTGAGACCATCGCCATTTGAAAACGGTGCATCACGCTCTGTACGTCAAACCCTAGCACACCATGATAGAATTGCACGGCTCGGTCGAGATTGGCGACGTGGAGATGGACATAACTGATACGAGTTGTGGAGTCAACCGGTGATGCGACCTCGTTAGGGGAGTGGATTAGACGTAAGAAGGCAGGGACATCGAGTGGTTCACGCCCATCACTTAAGCTACCATCAGTGCGGCGCGCGAAGAAGATGTCGTTCAGGGTCATCAAGGTAGGTCGATTTGGTCACGATGTGATCGGTTGGTGCGTGCGGATAGTTAGCTTGATAAAGTCGAGCTAAGGCATGGGCTAGTTCATATCGATTGGCTAGCAGAATGGCGAAGCAGGCCGCAAACTGTGCGATAGCGACGAGCGTGCGGTTGATGATACAAGACTAGGAGATCATCGCCACCTGCACCAAGATAGGCGACGCTACCATCACGGTGATGGAGGCGCAGTCCGATCAGGTGTTGGTAAAACGCCAGTGATCGCTCCAGATCGCTGATGGTGAGTGCAACCGTACCAATCTAGGTAGCAGGATGAAGACTGGTAGACATATGTATTCCTGTCCGATTCGCTGAAGTGTTGACCACAATGCGGTGTACCAGACGAATGCTACGATGAGCGTCGTAAAATGTTGAGCCATGATACAGGAACAATGCTGGGCGCGTGTCACTTTCCCACCGGGTATTTTAATAATTTGGTAACAATTTGGTACAAACGGATCATTATAGTGGAAAGGGAGGGGATAATTATATTTTGTTCAGCGGAGCTACCAATGCGCACTCGTCTTAAGCTCAAACCCGGCCAGCGTGGTACCAAAAAGCTGCAAGCACTGTATGGTGATCGCCTCATCTGCGTGCGTTACCGATACGATGCTGAGAATGGTCGTCGCCTGAAGACCATTGAGCTGATCGTAGAAGAAAAAGCCTGGATGCCGCGTGATCGGACCGACGATGACCAGCGTTGCTTCGACGATGTGGCTGCTGATTAGGTTCTGTCAAGGGATCAACCGATGTCCCGCTGATAACCATGCATTTCGTAAGATGCGTGATAGTACCGTTCTGCACGATCACACCGCTTTGGTGTCGTCTGACGATAGTTGGGGATGACCGGCTATAGGTTTTGCCGGTAGCGTCCGGTGCAGATGCACGCTACATCCGTTGGCACGATCACCAAACAAACGCGCGATGTGCTGGCACAGGCGTGCTCTTTAGCATGGATGAGTGACCGATAAGCACTGCAATCGCTGTCACCTTAGGCTCGTATCCAGCAGTGATACGAATGCCTGATCTGCTTCCAGATGATCTGAGCCTATGTGTTATCGTACCCCTGTCCTGGCGAGCGCAGCGAGACATCTTCGGAGTGAGCTGAATTGGAAGATTGCTCGCTGCGCTTGGAATAACAAAAGAGGACTACCGGGACGTAGGATGGTGAGCGCCGGACGTCATCCTCCCCGTGTCATGTCGAGCGAAGCGAGACATCGTTAGCCGGTCACGGTGAGCGAAGTGCATCGGATGGTAAGATTGCTCGCTGCGCGCGAAATGACAGCGGGGATGATGTGAAGATTGCTCGCTACGCGCGAAATGACAAGGGGGGCTGTCGGGCTGTGGGATGGTGAGCACTGCACTGTCCTGGCGAGCGCAGCGAGACATCTTGAGCCTGGTCACAGTGAGCGGAGTGTGCCATTTCATTGGCTATCGCGTTCAGGAAGGTCGCGCGATGATACACCGGTGTTGCGGTGTCAGAACCGATTATTGCGCACATTGCAGTGGTCGTCCCCTGATCGCTCATGCCAATCAGGTATGGACAACAAGGGCGCTCGTCGTGCCACTTGCGTAGTACGTCAGTCCGTGACGTATCATCGGTTCTCTTGCCTACCGGAAAGGCGCCACCGGCACACTCATTCGGCAGATAGAACTTAGCGTTTACCGTTCTGTAGTACCAAGATATGTGCGGCGCTTAGCCGCGTATGTTGTTTGCCAGCCGTTCGCCGGCGTGTCGCGCCCCCACGATGTTACGGGCAACCGGACCAAGCTCGAGTTCGGCTAATGCTCCACTGACGTATAAACCCTGTGTCCACCGGAGATCAGGCCTAACAATAGGATAACCACACGCCGCTACCGGCAAGTCATACACCGAAATCGCCTCATCGAGCCATGGGTACCCTGGTCGCTCTCCGGTGAAGCCAGTGGCAAGAATAACGGTTGCTGCGTGCAGCGTTGCATCGCTGAGCGTTAGCGTGATTCCGTCATCATTGTTGTAGTCGGCAGCATGTACCTCATCGATCACAATCTGCAAGCGCTTATGTTGAACGGCGGTGATCAGGGTTTGCGCCACCTCAACCGGCATTGTCCCTGGTAAACGTGCTTGGTTGATCATGGCACGACGATATCGCATATCAGGTTCAGCGTGAAAGCGACGCAGCTCTTTCGGTCCCATCCATCCCGGTGGGCTATCAAACGGTGCAATCTTGATCGGGTGCCGCATCACAAGGGTGACAGACGTTGTTGTGCAGAGGGCAAGGGCAAGATGTGCAGCACTGATTCCACCGCCAACAATGACAACACTCGCTCCGGCACCAATGCGCGTGCGGTCAAAACCCGGTTCGTAGAGATGGTGTATCGGCGCACCGGCAGCCCGTAGTGACGATGCCCATACCGGCCAACGAAGCTGTTCACCGATCCCAAGCGCCAAGATGACATTGCGCGCAGTGATTGCTCCTCGATCCGTTTCGACGCACCAACCTGCCTCGCGACGGACCAAACCTTTGACGCGACCACGTTGGGTCAGATCGACGAGCCGGTACCGTTCGATCAGCGACCAACTATGGGCGCGAAAGATCGCGAGCGAGGGACGCTGGTAGCGACCGTGGAAGTGATGTGCTTCGGCTCGAGTGTGTTGCGCAAAGCGCAGCAGATCGTGGGGATCGGGGGCAAGATGATGTACGACCGTTGAACGCAGATAACGCATACCGCAGGCGGTGGTACACGCTTCCCAGTGAGCAAGGAGTTGTTCGTGGCGGTCGATGATCTGCATTTGATCGGCAGCGATGCCGCACCGTTCGCGTAGCACGAATGCTAGATGCACACCGTGAATCCCACCGCCGACAATGAGCCAGTTTAGGTCCATATTGCATGCATTGAGAAGTGTACGATTGTCTAGAAGATGTCGAGCGAAGCGAGACATGATAAGGAAGGGGATGGGGTGCAGTCCGCGCCGTGACCAGGGCCGGCGACCCTCTCGTGTCATTGCTAGCGCAGCGAACAATCTAGCCATCCGTTTCACGACGCTTGAAATGATAAGGTCCGGCGACCCCTTCATGTCATTTCGAATGCAGCGAGAAATCTTGCCATTACGAGCGTGATCGTCGCTCGATGTCACGTAAGGTAAGACCACGATCGCGGAGAGCCTGTAGCAACCCTTTCCGTTCGATTTCACGCAGAGCTGTGGCCGAGAGTTTTAGCTTTACATACCGTTGCTCTTCGGGGACCCAAATGCGCCGTGTTTGCACATTGGGCAACCAGCGTCGATTGGTGCGGCGTTTTGAAAATGAGACATGATGACCAAACGATGGGCCTTTTCCGGTGAGATCACAACGACGAGCCATGGCTGCAATCCTTTCTTCTGAGCGAGCAACGTTGTTGCACAACGTCGCTCACCTTTCGGCGGAATGCGAGTTCTATCTTTCTACTTTTTCTACTCTTCGTCATCGTGTTACACAACGTCGCTCACCTTTCGGCGGAATGCGAGGGGAGCTTTACAGCGTAATCACTTGATCGGGCGGGTTTCCGGCCAATGCTGCGTATAGATCGGGGAAGCAGCCTACCTTCACCCCGGTTACCGTCCCTTTCACCACACAATTACCCGGCTCTCCTTCAGCTAAACCGCGTTCAAGGGCGCACTGGTCACACATCATCAGAAGGATGCCGTGCTCGGCTGCCACGTTCGCCAACCGCTCTCCCATCGGGTCACCGGCGCGGAGCAGATAGGTGTTGTCGTCGAAAAAGAACATCCCAACGACCTGCGCACCGTGAGTACCGGCTTCTAGTTGCGGCAGAATCATCTTTCCTAGCTTGTAGCTGGCCGTATGGCCTGAGGTCGCAAAGATATACGCGACTTTCATTGACTTCCTTCCCTTCTGTTACTAGTGTAGGACGTCGTCCTACATGTCATTTCACTACTAACGTGAGCCTTAATCCTCATCGGCGGTCCACATCATCTCCCAACTACCGAATGGATCGGGGAACGTTGCCCACTCGCTAGGGCCAAGACGCATCTCAGCATCGGTCAGCAAGCAGGCGGTAAGTTGGCGCCGAAGGGCATCTTCGTCCATATCTTGACCGATGAACACCAACTCCTGACGGCGATCACCCCATTGCGCGTCCCATAACGCAGCCAATGCTGCTTGTTCGGTAGGATCGGTAGGTTGCTCGTCGCTTGCTGCCCACCACCATCCGCCCGGCTCGATCCGGCAAGCAGCCCCGGCCTGCGACCAGATGCCACACTGATTCATACGGGTTGCCAGCCAAAAGATACCTTTTGAACGCAAAACACCCGGCCATTCGCTGTGGAACAGGTCCCACAAACGTTGTGGGTGAAACGGACGGCATGCCCGAAAGACAAAACTGGTAATCCCGTATTCTTCGGTTTCAGGCGTGTGTTCACCACGCAACTCTTTCAGCCAGCCTGGCATCTGCGCTGCGCGCTCAAAGCTGAAGCGGCCCGTGTTGAGGATGTGATCGAGCGGTACTCGTCCGAAGACACTACGGATAAGGTGTGCTTCTGGGTTGAGTTTGTGCAAGAGTGCTTCAAGCCGATCAAGATCATCGCCGGCAACCAGGTCAGTTTTGTTGAGAACGATCACGTTGGCGAATTCAACTTGTTCGATCAGCAGATCGACGACCGTGCGATCATCATCGTCGCTGACGGCCAACTGCCGATCACGTAATTCATCGAGCGAGAGCAAATCTCGCGGAAAATTGTACGCATCGACAACAGTTATCATTGTATCAAGGCGGGCAATATCGGCAAGCGTTGTCCCATCAGGACCGGGAAACGTGAACGTCTCGGCGATAGGAAGTGGCTCGGCGATGCCGGTTGACTCGATCAGCAGATAGTCGAAGCGCCCTTCGCGAGCCAGGCGGGCTACCTCCAGCAAGAGATCTTCACGCAGTGTACAGCAAATACAGCCGTTGGTCAGCTCGACCAGGCGCTCTTCGGTGCGACTGAGTGCGGCTTCACCGGTACGGACGAGGTGCGCGTCAATATTGATTTCACTCATGTCGTTGACGATCACAGCAACGCGCAAGCCGGCCCGATTGGCCAGCACATAGTTGAGTAGTGTCGTCTTACCGCTGCCGAGGAAGCCGGAGAGTACGGTTACCGGTAACGGTGATGGCTGGTTGTTCACCCGATCCATATTGATACCTTATCTCGATTAATAGGAAACAAAGGAACGCTGTTAATCTCCACAGCGGCACTCAAAATGATACATTATATCATTATCTTTGTCAAATCAGCCACCGAGAAGCAATTGCGCCAGAATAATTTTGACAATCGTTGCCGTTGGGTAGACCATTGCGTAGCCGATGTTGGGCGCTTCGTTGCCGGTTTGTTCATTAGCAAAGGCCAGCACAGCCGGTTGGGTTTGTAAACCGGCCAGCATGCCGATCAGAAGACTGAAGGGTATCTTCAGCAGCTTATAGCCGATGGCAAGGGTGGCAAAAGCCACTGGGACGGTAATCAGGGCGCCGCCGAGAAAGAGGAGTAAGCCGTTCCCTTGGGTGAGCGTGGTGACGAAGCTATAGCCGGAGCGCGTGCCTACCCCGGCCAAGAACAAGGTCATACCAACTTGCCGTAAGGTCAGATTAGCACTATAGGGTAAGCTCCAGACGATAGGCCCGGTACGTCCACGCCAGCCGAGAATGAGAGCAACGATCAACGGTCCACCGGCTAATCCGAGCGAAAAGGTGCCACCACCGGGTAAGGGGAATGGGATTAGGCCAACCAGCATCCCGATGGCCATCCCTAATCCGAGGGAGACGACATCGATCTCGGCCAGCGAGCGGTATGAGTCGCCAAAGAAGTGACTCACCCGTTCCATATTGTCGCGATGGGTGACAACGCGCACACGGTCGCCCAATTCGAGCACCGTGTCGCCGTGTGGCAAGATTTCGGCATCACCGCGACGGATACGGGTAATGACCGCTCCCATAGTCGACGGTAAGTTGAGGTCACGCAGTGGTACTCCCACAATTTCATGATTCGAGACAAAGATGCGACGAAAGTCGAGGGTATGACGGTCGAGTTCGAGCTGTTCGGGAGCTATCTCGCCGATGGTTCGAGCAACGCGCTCAACTGCTTCGGGTGCGCCCACAATATTGACGCGATCGCCGGGCATGAAGGTGGTGGTACGAGTAGCAATCTCGATATTACCGTTGTGTTGGTAACGGCTGAAGATGACGTTCCACTTGTTGTGTTTCACCAGCTCGCTAATGGTCTGGCCGGCAATGGCCGGATTGGTAACCAGCACGGTACGATTGATCAGATGTTCTCCGATTGCACCGAGTTCACGGAGCTGTTGGGCTTCGTAAGTCAAGTCAATGCGCCAGAGCCGGCGGGTTAGGTAGATGGCGAGGATCATACCCAGTACACCAACCGGGTAAGCTACTGAATAGCCGACTACCGGTTCGGCGCGTTGCGCTTCATTCGCACTGATCCGACTAAGCTGTTCGATAACTGCGGCGAGGGCCGGTGTGTTGGTCAAACTACCGGCGTAGAGACCGGCAGCTTGGGCACCGTTGAGGCCGAGTGTCCATCGGATGAGGAGGGTTATTCCGGCGGCAGCGACCAAGATACCGCCGATAAAGAGGTTGTTGCGTAGCCCACGTTGACGGAGTGAAGCGACGAATCCGGGGCCACTGCTCAGCCCAATCGTGTAGACGAAAATGACGAGTCCCAGGAGATAAATGATGTCAGGCAGACGTAAGCGCTGGTCGATTGCACCAAACGCTAGCCCCACGAACAGAACGGCGGCGACACCGAGGCTGATCCCGCCGATTTGGATGCGTCCGATCAGGTAGCCAATCGCTGAAACGACGAACAGTAACAGAAGCGGATTACCGGCTAGGAGTTCAATCATCGTTATGCTTTCTGGACCCTATGAACCATCTCGTCAGGTCCCGCTGTGTATGGTATCATGAAGTCGACAATTCACCGTTAAGAAAGAGGGATCGTATGATTACCGAAGATATGGTGCGTGCTGCGCTGAAGAATGTCGTTGATCCGGAGATTGGCCTCGATGTGGTCAACCTCGGTCTTGTGTATCGGATTGATATTCTCGACGGTGGTAAGACGGTCGACATCGATATGACGCTGACTACTCCGGCGTGTCCGGCGGGGCCGCAGATTTTACAACAGGCTCAACGCGAAGTGATGGCGCTGAAGGAAGTCTATAAAGAGTTGGAAAACGTAAAAATCAATCTCGTCTGGACGCCCTTCTGGAATCCGTCGATGATGTCCGAAGAGGCGCGCGAGGAACTTGGCTTCTTTTAGGTTGTGACGGGCGGCGAGCTTTGCTCAAGCTCGCCGCCCGTTGTTGTTTTTGGCGACATTCAATACAAGGAGGTATTGCAATGGCCACGATCGCTCCACCTGCGTTACCCGCCTACACCGATGAAGATCACGCTGTTTGGGCTACCCTCTGCGCTCGCCAAGTTCCGCGTCTTGAACGTTATGCCTGCCGACTGTTTCGTGAAGGCTTTCGCAAGCTCAATCTCGATTTGCAACGCTTGCCCGATCCGATGCAGGTGAGCGAGCGTCTTGCCGCGATGACCGGCTGGACGCTGTGTGACGCACAGAACGAGTATCTCAATCCGACCGAATGGTTTGAACACATTGCCGAACGTCGGTTTCCGGTGACGAATTATATTCGACGGATGGATGAACTCGACTTTACCCCACTCCCTGACTTGTTTCATGAGTATATCGGCCATCTAGCTTTTTTCACCGATCAGCGTTTTGCCGATATTGCTCAAGCGTTTGGTCCACTCTATTTTGCTGGCGACGAGCGGCAGCGCCTCGAAATTGCTCGCCTCTGGTGGTATAGCATCGAGTTTGGTTTGATCCGTGAAGATGGTGAATTGCGTGCGTTCGGGGCCGGTTTGCTTTCCTCAATCGGTGAGTTGGATCACGCCTTTGCTCCAACGACACCACGGGTACCGTTTGACATCCGACGGGTGGCGAATACGCCCGGTGCTGCATATTCGATGCACGAGACCTACTTTATTCTCGATGATTTAGAACACGTAGCGCGGATCCTGCGCGAGTATGCGGCGATGGAGGGTTTGCCGCCGGTCAATGTGTGAGATGCGAATACTCGGTGGTAGGAGGTATCTTCTATTTGCATCAACGCTCTAGTTTCGGGGTTTTGCGTATGTAACACCGAAGAAGGTAGGAGGCGCAGTGTTTTCTGCGCCTCACTGTCTTTCACCGAACAAGTTAAAACGCGGTAAAATAACAAGCATGATTGATCATCTACCTGCGGACTCGAATGACCATGCCGCTGTGAGGTGGCTCACAATTGCCACGACTCTCCTCAATGCGAGTCATTTCGCCGAGTTTGAACAGCGAGCGCTTTCCATCTTACCGTTAGTGCTGCCTCGTCATCAGGTGGCATTGCTGCACGAGTCGCCCGTTCCCTCCTCCCTCGATCCGATGACCATTGTGCGTCCACTCGGTGAAGGTGAAGTATGGGGTTGGTTGTCGATCCGACCGACAACTCTGACCGATGCCGAAGTGGAGGCTTTAGCAGTGATTGAACATTTGCTCGTGGTTGGGTACGAACGGGTTAAACGGCGTGTAACGCAATATCGGTTGCGGCAACGGCTGCAAGTGGAGGTCGAGGCATTGCGCGATTCCGATGATCCCGATCTCCTGTGCCGTCAACTGGGTCAACTGCTCGGCGAGCTGATCGATTGTCCGGTCAATATCGGCGTTGTGATTCCATTTCGTTCTAGTGTGTGGCTAGAGCTGGTGGTGCAGTATAACGCGCGATCTGAGGATGCCCAGCGTAGCCATTTTTGGCCGATGAGTACCGATCTGAGTGGAGCCGTGATGAAGCTGGGTGTGTCGATAAGTTCAACCGACTATCCGGCCGATTGTGCGCGCTACGATGTCCGCCCCCATCCCGACTACGAGGCGACCAATACCACGCCGCTGTATTGGGTTGGGGTGCCGATCCGTGCCACCGGTAAGACGCTCGGTGTGGTATACGCCTGGATTATGTCCGAATTGGCGTTGCACGATGATCAACGTCGCTTGCTTGATGATGCTGTCTACGCTGCCGGTTATTTGCTACGCCCGATTGTGACCGGTCGCTTGGCTGTTGAGGTGCAACAACAGCGGGAAGCGTGGCAGTCATTGGTGGCAGCCGGCCAGCACGTTCTCAATCCGGATCATGCATTGCAAGAAATGCTCGAAATGAGTTGTCGTTTGTTAGAGGTGGATGGTGGTGGTTTGTTTATCTTTGATGAACAACAGTACGAGCTGGTTTTTCGCTATGCAGCCGGAGAACATACGCAGCAGTTGGTAGGGATGCGTGTATCGTTGCACCACAGTATTATCGGTCAGGCGTTTGTAACCGGCAAACCGGTGATTGTTAATGATGCGCTCAACGATCCGCGCCGAAGTTATGCCATCGATCGATTGACCGGCCTTACCTGTCGCAATCTGATGGTTGTCCCATACATCTCACCGTCCGGCGCACCGATCTGTCTAGAATACGTCAATCGCCGTCGCGGTGCGCCTTTTATCGAGCATGATCTCGAGCAGGTTGCGATCATTGCGAACCTAATAGGGTTGCTCATTGATAAGAGAAGTCAATTAACCCAGGTCGAAACCGTTATTATGCAACGGGTTCGTGATATTGAACGGCTGAATACTGATTTACAATCGGTACTAGTTCTGAATCGCGAACTGTTGGTTGAGCAGCCTCCTGATCAGCTCTTCCGCTTGATCATCGACACGATTGGTCGCCGGATGCAATTTCGCAGTGCGGCGTTGTTTGTCAGTCGTCGTGAACATCACATTCATCAAGTGTTAGAATGTGTCGCTGCCACCGGTGCGCTCATCGATGAATTTCCGCTTGGTACGCACGTCTCTGCCAATCAGCTCGATGTGTTGGTCAATGAGTGGTCGTTTGGTGAACATTGTGTCATCCTCAATCGGCGTAGTCAGAGTTTTGCGGTGTTGTTTGATCGCGTCCGGTCGTCCGAACCGCAATTACCAGATATTGGCGCAGCACAATGGAATGATGGCGATGTGTTGCTCGTTCTGTTGCGAGCCGCAAATCGTGCAGTGCGCGCCATCTTGCTTCTCGACCATCCGGTGAAGGGGCAGCGCCCAGATGTTGCCGATCTCCAAGCCCTAACCGTCTATGCCAGTATTGCCGGCACGGCGATTGATATGGCGCTGTTGCGCAATCGCCAACAACAGAGCCTGGCCCGGCTGACCGCGCTCAACAGTTTGGGGATGGTTATCAATACCCAATCGTTGCCCGAACTGCAAGTTCTCGAATTGACTGCCCGCGGTATGATCGAGCTGGTCGATGCCTTATGGGCGCAGATTGTCCTGCTTGATCACCGCTCCGATGATCTGCGGCTTGAACGGTCTATCGGTACGGCGAGCCTCGAACCAGACGTTGTCCAAACCCTCGCTCGCCGCGCATTGGTCAAGCGGCGTCCGGCCTTTCGCTCAGCAACCACAGTAGCAGTTCCGTTGCGGGGAACCCAGCGGATGATCGGTGCAATTGTGATCGGTGGTGAGCAGGCACTCGATTCGGCGGATGTTGAGATGCTCATGCTGTACGCAACCCAAGCAGCAGTAGCGGTCGAGAATATGCGTCTGCTTGAAGATGTTCGGCGTGGTCGCGATCATTTGGCGCAAGTGATGGCCGCCGTACACGATGGTTTGCTCCTGATTGCCGCGAATGGAACGATCGTTATTGCCAATGAAGCGTTGTATTGGTTAGCCCATACGGCCGAGTGGTTGCCACCGCTGACAAATATGAATGGTGAGTTGTTCACCGACCTGTTGAACCGCTGGACTGATCAGCGTAACCTCGATCCCGAGACGGTGGCACGCTTGCAACGATCGTTTACCGTAGCAGGTGCCCACGGTGAGTTGATCGGTCAGGATGGGGTGTTTGCGTGGACGGTGACTCAAGCCGGTGATCTGGTGCAAGATCGTGTGCAGACGTTTTTGCTAACCATCCGTGATGTGACGGCGGCTAAAGAGGCTGAGCAGTTGCGCGATGATTTAACCCATATGCTAATCCATGATCTGCGTCAGCCACTGACGACGATTACGTTAGCGTTTGAACGCTTGATACACGAGTTGGGTGATCTGTTCACCGAGCGTCAACGGCAAGCAGTGCAAATTGGTCTGAACAGTACCAAGCGGTTGCTCAATTTGGTGAACACCATGCTCGACATTGGCCGGATCGAGAGTGGGCAAATGCCGCTTGAGCGTGAGCCGTTCCCGATTGAACAGGTGATCGAGAGTGTTATCAATCCGATTTCTATCCAGGCGCAGCTTAAAGGCGTGCAGGTGGTGTCTCGGATCGATCCAGCAGTACGTATGTTGCTCGCCGATAGGGAGATTATTTCCCGTGTGCTGCAAAACCTCCTTGATAATGCCCTGAAGTTTAGTCCTGAGGGTGGGGTGATTACGATTGAAGTAGGGCTTAAGCCGACAACAGGCCAGCCTCAGCGATGGACTCTCTCGGACGAACTGACGGTAATTGTGCCCGGTGATCGGATGGCCCATATTTCTGTCCACGATCAGGGGTCGGGGATTCCTCTTGAAGATCAGCAGCGTATTTTTGACCGTTTTCGACAGTCCGGTCGTCATCGTGGTAAAGGGAGTGGTTTGGGTTTGACGTTCTGCAAGTTGGCGATTGCTGCCCATCAGGGGATGATCTGGGTGGACAGTACGCCTGATCACGGGAGTACGTTCCATTTCACCCTACCATTGGCCGAGATCGAGTAGGGGCAGGTCGTTGACACTGCCCCCGTCTCGCCCAACGGTTGCCGGTGGGTCTACCACTGCGCTCGGTGCCTTCACAGCACTACTATCGTTCCTCGACGTTCTGCTCTGCTTCCTCGCCCAAGAGACGCTGCCGGGTTTCAGCAACAAAACGCTCGATCCGTTCGGGGTCGGGTTTGTCAGTTGGTAACATCAGGACGAAGTGGTTAAAGATTTCGGACCGCTCACGTACCAGGTCAGACCAACCGGCCTGTGGCTGTTCATGGCGAAGTGCTGCCAGATAGATGTTGGCAAAGGTGCGTAGTGGCTCGGCTGTGTCAGGTGTAAGGTGAGCTGCCGGCCCGGCAAGGTAGTAGTTAGGCGTGTTCCGACCCAGCGGCGTATCAACCGGTACCAGATGGCCGACGATCACTTCGCCGAGTTCAAGGCGCAGCGAGGCATGACTGTCGGCTAAGATCAGCTCTTCATCGGTGAGTAGGTTGCGAATATCGGCGCCGGCATTGGGATGGAGCCGCTCGACCCGGTAGGGCTTCAGCCGTATATCGATCCAGGTAGGCAAGAGTTGGCGTTCCAGCGGCATTAGTTCATGCTCGTCCATCGTTGCGGCTAGCCGTGACACGAGCGTGTGCCCATCTGCTTGACGGTAGTCGAAGGCAAACCACGTCATAAAGCGATCGGCGCCGTAACCTTCCCAGGTATTCAATTCGGCCAATTGCTCAAACCGGTAGCGGCCGTTCCAATAGCGATCAAATGCGGTTTGCAGATCACCGGCATCAGCGTTTACCGCCAAGTTCATGATCCGCTTGATGAGGTCGTCTTGAGCATTGCGTAAACGCAGTTGCTGGCTGCGCCACTCTTCTTCCTGCCGCAAATGGCAATCTTTATATTTGCGGCCACTACCGCAGTAGCATGGGTCATTTCGGCCAAGCTTTGCTGCTCCAGGTCGAGCCATATCAATACTGCTCCTCTAGCTCGTCATATCAAACGATGTGCTGACGCATTATACGTGATATTCAGGGATGCTCAACGCCAACCGCATTCCTAAAAAGGGATTGCGCATCGTTGGCAGTAAGCGAAAGCGGCAAGCGCACCGTGCATAGCCGGCTGGGTTGGCATAACAACCACCACGGAGAATTCGTCGGCCCGGCGCCTTTGGGTCTTCACGACCATCATCGGGGCGGTACGGGTACGGATAATCGAGTGAGGCAGTCCATTCCCACACATTACCGGCCATGTCTTCAATCCCGTAGGGGCTACGTCCGTTGGGGTACGTACCGGCTGGGTTCGGGGCAGCGCGCCCACTTTCACGTGTATTGGCGAGCTGCGGATCGAAATCGTTACCCCATGGGAAGTGCCGACCATCGGTGCCACGCGCGGCGTGTTCCCATTCGGCTTCAGTTGGGAGGCGGAAGTGCAGGTGGGATGGTGGCGATACAGGCTGACCGGCGCTGTCAATTAGGCGTAGGGCAATCGTGGGTTGCTGATTGAGCCACGCACAGAAGGTGCGCGCCTCGTGCCACGTAACATCAATGACCGGCAGTGCGGCTAATGTCGGTGGTGGCACCGGGCCGTGCCACGACGGTGATGGTGGAACGGCGCCATCGGCGACGGCAAGGCTATAGAGCGCTGCACTAAGCGGCGTTTGGGCAATGGCAAACGCCGGTAATGAAACCTCGTGTTGTGGTGTTTCCTCGTGGTAGCTTTCACGTGTCCCGCCATAACGACGGGCGAGATCACTTGTCTCGCGTGCCGGTGTGCCCATTCGGAAGGTTCGCGCCGGGATCACAACCATCACCGGCATCAGTTCGGTAAGGTGGTTCATCGTTGATAAATGCGATTGAGACGGTCGAGTTCACGCCGATAGATCGTCTCGGCAAAATGGTCAATCGTCGTTACATATTGTAAGGCTTCGTAACCGCGCCGTAAAAAGGCATGTACCTCGCTAATGCCAACGAGGCGGGCAACGAACGCTGTCTGCCGCAGTGTCATCCCGATCAGGGATGAGCGCGAGAGTTGGAAGACATTGTACAACGAACTACGCACGAGGTTGAGCTGCCGCAAACGAGCATCGTACTTATCGGCCACGCGGTAGAAGTGTTCGTACAGCGTCTCATCGAAGTCGGTTCCTACGTTGGCTGCCATCATCCGTTGTGCTAGATCATCGTCAAGTTGATAGGTAAGATCGAGCAATTCGAGAATCTCCTCCAGATCACGGAGATGCACACCGGGGAGGAGGTCGATAAAATGGGCCAGCCGACGGCCTTCTTGATCGCGCCGGCTAAAATCGCGCGGGCCGTACATTTCGTTGAAGAAAAACTCACCGAGCGGCTCGTATGCCGGTACTTCTGACAGATCGCGGTAATCTCGCCGGAGACGGTTCGATTGAAAGATTTGGAGAGCAATACGGTACTGTCGCAACGTGTTCATGGCAAACGTTCGAGTTGGGCGCGTGCACGTTGTCCCCATTCGCTCGTTGGCTCACGACTAATAAGAGTTTGATACGCATCACGGGCAGCAGCGACGTTTGCCTGATCCTCGGCGATCAAGCCACTGTAGAAGATAGCTTCACTGTAATCAGGGTTGAGCGCGATTGCCCGTTCTATCGCCTGCTGCGCGCTCTCGATGCGGCCTTGTGTGTAGTAAGTGCGGCCAAGCCAGTAGTAAGCTTCGGGAAAGTTGGGCTGGAGCGTCACGGTGCGGTTGAGATCACGGATCGCCTGGTCGTAATCGTTGTCACGAATTGCCAACAGTGCGCGGCGGTAGAAACTCTCGGCAATGCGGTCGTTGGCGCCGATGGCTGCATCGTAAGCGGCACGTGCTTCGGCAAAACGACCGGCTTCTTGCAACAACTTGCCGTGAAAGAGATGCGCTTCAGCGTAATTGCTCCGTTGGCGCAGGGCTTGCTCAACCGTTTGTAATGCTGCATCAGCTTGACCAAGGGCATGTTGCGTTTGGGCTAGTCCAAGCAACGCTTCAGGGTAGATCGGTTGTAGCTCCAAGGCACGTTGGTACGCAGCACGGGCACGGGCGAGTTGACCGCTCCGCAAGAGAGACTCACCAAGCCAGAACTGAGCAGTAGCATTCGTGTCGCCTCCCGGTAAGGCTACCGCGGTCTCGAAATAGCCGAGCGCAATTCCCCATCGTCCCTGCTCACCGGCCAATTCACCCAAACCGATGTGGGCAGCGATAGATTGCGGGTCAACCGCCAGCACTTGCCGATAGTAGTCCTCGGCGGCAGCGCTATCGTTACGGCGGCGCGCAATGTCGGCGAGCGTGAGCAACGCATTGACTCGCGCATTGATCGCTTCCGGATCATTCCGATTCGCCGTCCGTTGTAGTGTTTGGAGGGCTGCTTGCGCTGCTGCTTCGAGACGATTGCCGATCAGATACGCGCGGGCCAACAATTGATGGGTCGTCACCGAGTCGGGGTTCAGTTGCAGGGCACGCTCAAGTGCCTGTATCGCGACCGTCGCGGTGTTGCCGGTCAATGCCGCCTGACCGATGGCAATCAGTTGATTGAGATCGTTAACACCCTGTCCCAACGCGATACGGTACTGGTCAATCGCCCGATTGGGCTGATTAAGCGGACCTTCATACAGTTCGGCCAGCCGGAGGCGGGCATCGAGGTTTCGTTCATCAAAGGCAATGGCATCACGTAATCTGCGCTCGGCTTCGGTCAGTTCACCGAGCCGGATGTAGGTCTCTCCAAGTTCAAACGCCGCAACCGTTGAACGCGGATCAAGGGTGAGGGCATCAAGATACACCGCGGCCGCCTCTTTGGGGTAGCCGGCATCGTTGTACAAGCGGGCCAACTCAATCGCCGCTTCGGCAGAGGTTGTTGCCAACGGTACGAGTATCCGTTCTGCTTCAGCAAAGCCACTGACTCCACTACGCCGGAGTGCGCGGGCGAGATTCACAGCCGTGTACGGCGACTCTTGCCATGCAACGAGCGCACGCCAGTGTTCAATAGCTGCCGGCCAATCACCGTCAGTTTCGGCAAGGCGCGCAAGAGCCACATGCGCCGGAAAGAAGCGGTTATTCCGTTCGAGGGCGGAGCGAAACGCGGTTACCGCACGTTCCCGATCGTTACGCGCGAGTGCTACCTTACCGAGGCCTACATAGCCATCGGGTAATTGTGGGGACTGTTCGATGGCCTGCTGATAGCTTTCGTTTGCCGCATCGAGTTGCCCATCAATTCGCAAGGCAAAGCCGAGGGCGAGTAATGTGAACACATCGTCCGGTTGTTTATCACGCAATTGCCGTAATTTCTCAATGGTCGGATTGTCAACGCGCGTAGTACCGAATAGGGCGATGAACCACTGGTTTGGTCTGGCATTCGTTTGACCGTCAACTGCTTGAAGTGCGGTTTCGATCAGTGCAAGCGTGCGAGATTGACGATAAGCCAGTTCTTCATTGCGTTCGGCTTGCCCGGTTGCCATAAGGCCGGTACTGGGGAAGATCGCTGCTTCGCTCGCTGCGCGTTGGCGCCACAAGCTGATCGCGCGGGTGCTGTATTCGGTGGCCGTGCGCAGTTGATCGCGTGTCTGTCGGAGATCGGCCGCGGATGGCAAGAGTTCGGCAGCCTCGAGTGCCCAGGAGAGTGGGCCGGCCAGTGGCAGTTTCCGCTCGATCCCGATCAGAGCGCGCTCTTCGGTCAGGAGGCTGTTCAGGCGCAACTCAACGGCCGTCCGTACTGCTAAAGGCGTGCGCGCCAGGATCGCGGTTTTCACCGTTTCAACCCGAGCGAGGCAATCTGCTGCCTTATCGAGCTGACCGTTCTCGCGATACGCGGTAGAGAGGAGTAGTTCCAGCTCCGGGTGGGGTGGCAACAGATTGCGGGCCTGCTCCAGATCGGATACGGCATCACCGGCGCGCTGTTCACGTAACGCCCACAAAGCGAGGTTTACCCGTAGTTGACCGAGATCGCGACCATCGAGGAAATCAATCGCTTCGGTAAACAGACGGAGCGCCTCAGGGTCTTGGGCATCAAACAAGATCGCACCGAGGTTGTTGGTTAATAGCGCCTGATCACTATGTGCAACGGCAAGGGCTGCTTTGTATTCGGTTGCAGCGGCGGAATACCAGCCTCGTGCCCACAAGAGATTGCCACGCAGGATGTGCGGGAGCAGTGGCGATACTTGCGGATTGATTTCGAGCAGTTGTTGTAACCGTTCGACGGCCAAATCGGTTTCGCCGTGGTGATAGGCGGCAAGCGTAAGGAGGTATGGGACAAGCGTCGTTTGGCCGTTCATTGGTGCGGTACTCAGCACAAAGTGGTGCGGAATTGCAAAGCGAATGGCGAAGGTGTGCCAGCTTTGGCTCACGTCAATATTGTGGGGGAGATAGATAAGTTCAGGTCGCAGACTAGGACTATCAAGAATACCGCCCGCCTCCACCGATCCCCACACCAGAATGTCAGCATTCGTCTGTTGCGCTAACGTTAGTGCCTCAGCACTGTTTGTCGGGCGGGTACGGCTTTCGATCACCTGTACAAGGTTATCACCTTTACTCCGCAGTTGGCGCGCCAGTGCGTCGGCAATCTGTTGACCGGTACGGCCATCTTGGTCGCTAAACGGTGCGACCACAATGACAAACCGCGGATCGACCGGACGGAATAGCACGAAGAGACTGATGAAAATGCCGATGATGGTGACGATGAGTAATGGTCGGCGCCAGCGCCGAGGATGCCGTTGCGTAGTTGTTCGCTCGCGATGTTCCTCACTCTCGCTCTCGGTCGGTGTTCGTCGCCACGGCCATCGCATGATCTCGCTCCTTGCCCACAACGCTCTCTGGTGCCCTCATTGTAAACAGTTTTCGCGATCTTTCAAGCAGAGCGAGAAAACAACAGATATTGTTGGCGGTGCATATGGAGCGTTTACACTGAGTGATAAGGTTGTGGTATCCACCAATCACGATACGTATTGGTGTACAAAGGAAGTTTCCTTATCTCATGCAAGACTCATTGACGAGTGGGTTTCGATCAACGTACCCGCACATTATCAATATATACTGCACTTACACCAAACGCCTTTGCCGTGTGCTTCATCGCTGCGGCGGCCCGCGATAATTCGTCTACGGTGGTGTTTGGTGTGCTAGAGACACCACCGATCGCGATTGTAGCGATCGGAATATGGCGCAGATTGCCGGCGCGATCGCGGCAGATGAGGAATCCGCGTGCGCGGTCGATCTCATCGTACAGTTTCACTGCCGATTGCTCATACTGCGCGACGATCCAGCGTGAAATATCGGTGGCAATTGTGGTAGGGCAGAGCATCACGAAGTCATCGCCGCCGATATGACCGAGAAAGGTGGGGTAGGCAGAAAAATGTTGTTGGGCCTGTTCACAGATCTGCGCCAATAGTCGGATCGCCTGATCACCGCGGGCAAAGCCATACGAGTCGTTAAACGCTTTGAAATCGTTCAGATCGATGTAGAGCAACACAAACGACTCACCGCGTTGTAAGCGATACCGTAACTCTTCAACGATCAATGAGTTACCGGGCAAACCGGTCAGTGGATTGCGGACAGGGCGTTGCGTGGTACGCCGTAATAGCGAGCGGATGCGGGCAATCAATTCGGCGTCATTAAAGGGTTTTGTGACGTAATCATCGGCGCCGGTATCAAAGCCGATCACCACATCTGCCGGGTTGGTGCGTGCGGTGACAATGATAATCGGGAGATGTGCAGTGCGTGTGTCGTTGCGCAACTGGCGAATCGCCTCATAGCCATCGACTCCAGGCAACATCAAATCAACCAAGATGATGTCTGGCAGTTGTTCTTGAGCGATCTGGAGGAGTGCGATACCATCCTCCGCGACCAAAACATCAAAACCGGCGCGTTGCAGCATATCGCTGAGCAAAAAGCGCAGGTTTGGATCATCGTCGGCAATTAAAACCGTCGGTATATGGATCTCTTCAGACACTGAGCAATACCTTAAGTTGGCCGGGTGCGGCGCTAAATGCCTGTAAACCAGCATCAAGGGGGTAACAGGCACTGATCAAGGCTGATGTCTCAACAAGCCCGCGTTCGAGTAAGCGCAGTGCCGGCGCGAATGGACCACAGCGCGAGCCGATGAGCTGTATTTCGTCAACTACCAGCATGCTCAGGTTCAGTTGGGTTTCGGCGGCAAACGTACTCTTGAGCACCAGCCGTCCACGTGGGCGAACAAGACGACGTGCCGTTGCTAGTCCGCTTGGGTTGCCGGTACAATCGATAACAACGTCAAAATGGGCTGCCGGTACGTCAGTGCTGGTTGTACAGGTTACTCCTTGACGTCGATACAGCTCCCACCGTTCGGGATGACGACCGACCAACGTCAATGCACAACCCGTTAGGCGCAGCACCTGCACAATCATTGCTCCGAGTTTACCGTCGCCAACAACTGCAACTCGTTCGGAAGGGTGGATGTGGCTCTGTTCGACGATTTCGAGTGCGGCGGCTAGTGGTTCGGTAAAGACCGCTGCCTCATCGCTAACAGTCGCCGGTACTTCATGGAGACAGGCTTCGGGTAGCACAAACAGATCGGCCATCGCGCCATCACGACGGTCAATACCAAGCGTAGTACGTTGTGGGCAGTGACTTTCATCACCGCGCAAACAGGTGACGCAGCGACGACAAGCTGCGTTGATTTCGCCTACGACTCGTCGCCCACGCCATTGCGGGTCGTCACAATCGATGACGGTTCCAACAAATTCGTGACCAAGAATACCGTGAAAGTTCATATACCCACGGGTAATTTCGAGATCGGTATTACAAATCCCAACCAAATGTGGTTTGATCAGCGCTTCACCTGGTGGGCGGTGTGGTTTGGGATAATCAGTAGTGTAGCGTAAACTACCATCGAAAACAATTGCTCGCATGACTTTACCGGAATGGCTCTATGTTGTCCCTTTCGACAGAGGCAAATTGGTGAAGTTCGTGACTAAGTTGTCTGCGAAAGTCGTAGCTCTATTATACTATATGCTGTTGCCTGCGATGACAGGATCGATGTCAGCGTTGCACAATTGCGACCTCACTACGAGCCGATCCCATCGCCAGACCAAGGAGATGTTCTATGCGTATTATCTTTCTCGGCAGTCCCTCCTATGCAGTACATGCACTCGATGCACTGGTGGCTGCCGGGTATACGATTGTTGGCGTTGTTACGCAACCGGATCGCCCGGCCGGGCGCGACCGGCGGTTGACACCACCCCCGGTGAAGGTTGCCGCGTTGGCCCATGGCTTGCCGGTGCTCCAACCGGAGACGCTGCGTGCTCCAGCAGTAGTCGAGACGCTGCGGGCACTACAGCCGGATGTCGGTGTGGTGGCAGCGTATGGTGAGATCTTACGCCGGGCCGTGCTCGAGATTCCGCCGTTGGGTTATCTGAATATTCACCCGTCGTTGTTGCCGCTCTATCGGGGACCGACTCCGGTGGCCGGTGCGATTTTGGCCGGTGAAACGGTCACCGGCGTGACAATTATGCGACTTGATCCCGGTATGGATAGTGGTCCCATTTTAGCCCAAGCGATGGTCGATCTTCCACCAAATGCGCGTACCGGCCCACTCACCGATGAGCTGTTTCGGCTGGGTGCTACGTTGTTGGTCGAGGTGCTACCTCGCTACGTGCGTGGCGAGATCGAACTGCGTCCCCAAGATCACGGCCAAGCAACCGTCACCAAGATGCTCAAAAAGGAAGATGGCCGGATTGATTGGACGTTGCCGGCAATTGTGATCGAGCGAATGACCCGCGCTTATGATCCATGGCCGAGTGCGTATACGTTCTGGCGTGGTCAGATGTTGCGAATTATGAGTGCCGCTGTGGTCCCGACCGATGCCTTGGCTACGCCAGGAATGGTGATTGGCCGGAGTGCCCACGGTCATCCGTTGGTGCAGACCGGTAGCGACGCCCTTGAATTGGTTGAGGTGCAGCCGGCGAGCCGTCGCCCAATGAGTGGTGCAGCATGGTTGGCCGGTGTTCATGCTCCTGAGATTGTGTTGGGTGCTGACACACCACTATAACGCAGTGCGTTATTGACGACCTTGCGTTTTGTCTCTGAACCGCGTATAATCCCAATACGGGCAACGACATATGCTAGAGCTGCCGAGAGATGTGGGAGACGCCTTATGCCATTCTTCAAAGATGAGGAAGAGCTGCGACAGGTTTTAGGGACGCTCTATGATCGGGTTAAATGCGATGCGCAGATTGCGCCACGGATCTGCGAAGGCCGGATCGTCATTCAGTTTCGCTACGAAGAACCGCACGGTGTTGTTACCATCGATGCTGCCCATCCACCGACTCAGCCCGGTGCGTATTGCGATGTGTTCTGGGGTGATGTCGATCTCAAGCCCGATGTTGAGATGAGCATGAAAGCAGATATCGCTCACCAATTTTGGCACGGCAAGATCAATCTGATGACGGCACTAGCACGACGGCAAATTATTGCGAAAGGTCCAATTCCTAAAATCCTCAAGCTCTTACCTGCAGTTGAGCCGATATACACGATCTACCCCAACATGCTGCGTGAAATGGGGCGTGAAGATTTAGTTATCACCAAATAGTCGGTATCCTCGCTTGCCTATGCCAACAACGAGCGAGATGTACGAACTCGGTGCTGCCGATGCCGAACGGGGAGAATTCAACCCTTTCTACTACCAGCACTACTACTACTACCGGTTAGGGTATGATTCGGTGCGCCGCCGTCGCTCATGGCGCACGCCCGTGAGTATTGCGCTATTCGTGATGGGTGGTATTCTTCTGGTGACGGTGGTTGTCTGGTTCGTCGGACGTTTGGGTCCGGCTGTCGTCGCACAACCGATGGTGACTCCCCAAACAACAGTGGCTGTGGCAACACCGTCACCTATTCCGCCAACGCCTTCACCGTTGCCTTCACCGACTACGGAGCCAACGCCGACGCCGCCAACGTTGCAAGTTGGTGGCCGGGCTGTTATCGTTAACGTAGGGAATGCCGCGCTGCGCCTGCGGTCGGCTCCAGGCCTAACTGCGCGCGTAGTGGCGCTCATTCCGGCCGGTCGTGAAGTGATCCTGCGCGAAGGGCCGGTTGACGCCGATGGTTATACGTGGTGGCGGGTGGAAGTAGGTAGTGTGAGTGGGTGGTGTGCCGTTGCTACCCCCGATGGGACGCTGTTTCTCGAACCGCATGTGCCCTGAACGTGAGCGATGCATCTATATTGGTACAAACATCTCCGTTCGACTGAACTTCATCCTTACTGTGATGGTGTGGCTGTTTCAACCAGAGCGGCATACGGGCCACGCTGAGCCGGTGGTAGCATAGATGCAATCTTCACCATCATTTCAGTGGTTAAGCGTTCCATCACATCGGCGGGAATGCGATTATCGGGCAGCGGGTCGATGCGGTAGGGTTCACCAACAGTAATATAGACCGGTTTGCGCAGTAAGGTGCCGCGGAAGCCATGTTCGGTGCCGGTGATGGCCATTGGCACAATTGGTACGCCGGCCTGCATCGCCAGTCGGATTGCACCACCACGACCCGATTGCAAGATGCCGTTGCGGCTGCGGTGTCCTTCGGGAAAGATCAGCAATACGGCTCCATTCCGTAGTGCGTCGGTGGCAGCATCGAGTGCAGCGAGGTCACGTTTGCCACGGCGGATCGGAATCACGTGCATCGTGCGAAAAAACCAGCCGGCTATAGGGTTTGCGAAGATCTCGATCTTTGCCAACCACGAAAGCCGATAGCGGAATGGTAAGAGCGCACCAACCGCGGGAATGTCAACCCAATTGATATGATTCATGACGAGGATCATCCCACCCTGCTCACGCGGTGGTAAGTTTTCAATACCGGTGATTGACCATCGCCACCAGCCAATGAGCCGAAAAAAGTTGATGATGAGGTAGAGAATACCGTACACGACGTAGGCGAACATGACCTCCTCACGCAATCTACCAATAACGGCCACTCGTGGATTTAACGGCCAAGATCGAAACCAAACACTAAGCGCCCGCCAAGCCAACCCCCGACAATCAGAAAGAGACTACCGGCGATATGCCAACTGAGATAGCTCTGTCGCTGGGTTAGATGGTAAACGATATCGGGCTGTCGCCGTCGAATGAGCCAAACTCGTCCGTAACATAACGTTGCGATAAGACTGGCCGCTGCATGACCATTTGTCCATAAAAGTACCGGGTCATCGGTAGGACGGCCAAACACTTGACGAGCGGCATCAAAGAGACCACTGGCAATGGCGACGACTGCGCCGATGAGGCCAAAGATGAGACAGTGGTATGCGCTTTGTTCCCACTGCTTCTGACCGGTGCGCAGTGCTATTAGGGTGAAGAGACTACTGGCTAACAGCAGCCCGATAGGTATATGGACTGTAGCGGGATGCAATGCGTACATCGCCTATATTATACCATACTCGTGTGCCGACTCGATGCGAATCCTGCCTGCGCTATATTCATCGATCTGTTTGCTGATAGTAGCAGCTTGATCGGCCGGCAAACCGACTGTAATCGTAATCGCGGCGGCAAATGTTTCATCAATGATCACAGCCGCATTGGCTTCCAGCAGCCGACGGATCATCGTGTAGTCGGCGTATGGGACGTGAAGGGTGATGTATCGATAGATAACCCGTTGGGTACGTGGTACTATGGCAAGGACGGCGCGGGTAGCGTCGCTATACGCCCGAACCAATCCCCCTACACCGAGCAGGGTGCCACCGAAATAGCGGGTGACAATCACCATGATGTCACCGAGATTGGCTCCACGCAGTACCGCCATCATCGGTCGACCGGCGGTACCGGCCGGTTCACCATCGTCACTCATCCCGGCGACAGTGCTGGCGCCATACCCGATCAGGTACGCATAGCAATGATGGGTCGCGTCGGGCATTTCAGCACGGACTGCCGCAATCGCGGCACGGGCCGCTTCTACAGTTGAGGTAGGGATCGCCTGTGCGATAAAACGGGAACCGCGCACAACAATTTCTGTTCGTGCCGGTGCAGCCGGGATGGGGTAGCGAGTCATGGTATCTGTGTTTCATTCCACAACGGATTGGCGAGTTCGTCAATGGCAGCCGCAACTGCTGCTAATTCGGCGGCCAGGGTATAGTAGCGTGAACGACCTTCGGCGTGTCGTGCCGCCCAAAAAGGTTGAAACGGTTCGGGTATCGGATTGCGTAACGCACGGTGTACTTCGGCGAGTAAATCCCGAAACTCTAGCTCCCACCATCGGTGGAGGGCTGGACTGAGGGTACTACCCGGTGGCCCAAAATCGGCCAGTAACCGACGAGCGAATTCACGGGCAAGTGCTTGCTGTTCGTGTGCCATCGCTACCGCTTGTGCGGCTAGTTCGGCTAACCGACCGGCAATCTGGGTCGGTGTGGCCGGTAGCGTGATGGTGTCAGATGCTTGCTGTAAGTGAATACGTCCGCCCCTAGATGTGAGTAACGCTAGCGTGAGATGATCGGCCGGTGCCACAACGCGGATCGGATGGAGGGCAACCGCATGACCTGAATCCCACGCAATCGGTGCTTGTTCGCCGGTGCCGATCAAGATGCGAGGTGTCGGTGCGGTCAGAATTGCCGTAGCAGGCGACGGCATTTCCCACCATAACGGCTCGGTGTGATCGGTATAGGCGCTCAATCGTCGGTTGAGTCCGGGGTGGCGTTGGATCAAGTCGGTGACGCTCGTGATCGCAGACTGCTGGCTGTACCCCGGAGGTATGACTAACAACCAGCGGTCGCCGATGGGAGTATGCCACGGTTGTAACGTAGATCTGTCGACCAATGGACGAAAGAATGATGCACAAGCCGGCTCGAAGATAACGGCTTGATCGCGTTCGGCACGGGTGAATACAAGTGCCGGATGCGGTGTTGGCAGACCGTTCAGGAGGGTAGGCATAATAAAAAGGGCATGCTACAATACAGACGATGATATAGTATACAACTGTATCATACCTTGTATTAAACCCTGAATTTCGGAGAACGCCATAGATTACCACCTCTCTTTATCTATGGCATATGTTGGTACACTAAGGAGCAGCCCATGACCGATCTGGCCGAGCAAGCGCCATCGGTTGCGGTAGGCACCCCTATTTTACCTCTCAAGATCACACCGCCGCCGGTGCGACGAGAGGAGATCCTTCGTCACGATTTGCAGGCGTTACTGACCGAAGTACGTTTATTACCGGTGACGGTCGTTGTTGCCCCTGCCGGCTATGGCAAAACGACACTTCTCGCACAGTGGGCTGACCAACTCACTCAGACGGGTGCCCAGGTAGCGTGGCTTGGGTTCGATACGAGTGATCAAGAGCCGGCCTTACTGTTAACGTACTTGATTGTGGCTATCCGGCGTTTACTCCCTACCGCCGGTGAGCAAGCGTTGCGTCTCTTGCAGAGTCTGGACAGTCTTAAGCAAAACTGGCCATTGGTTGCCGGTGCGTTACTGAGTAATGTGCAACGTGAATTGCAGTCACCGGCTATTTTGATGCTCGACGACGTACATCTTGTCAGTGAAGGCCCGATAACTACCGAACTGTTAGGTTATCTTCTCCGTGCTGCACCACCGAATTTGCATATTGTGATGGCTTCGCGCCGGCCCCTGACGTTTGCGCCACTGCCGCGCCTACGCGCCGAGGGTGGGTTGCTCGAGATTGGTGCGTCTGATCTCTTGTTGCAACGCGATGAGGCCATTGAGTTGTTAGCGCGCGTCGGTGTGGTATTGCCCGACGATGAACTTGACCTGTTACTCGAACGGACCGGTGGCTGGATGTTGAGTGTGCAGTTGGCGGTGCGCACATTGGCGCGCCAGACACCTGAACAGCGTCGAGCTTATCTCCAGGGTTTGGCGACAAATCAGCACGATCTCTTTGAGTATTTGGCTTCAGAAGTGTTGGGCATGCTCCCGAGCCACTTAGTTGACCGTCTGATCTGTACGGCATTGTTTGGTCAAGCGATCCCCTCACTCCTCGATGAAGCCCTAGGAGTTGATGATAGCACGCAACTGCTCGAGCAAGCGATTGATTTTGGTCTACCGCTCACCGTTGAAACCGATGGCACTTCCGGTGAACGGGTGTTTCGCTTCCATCCACTCTGGCAGCGCTTACTAGCCGATCAGGCCCTATTGCGCTTCGACCGGGTCTTTGTTCGTGAGCTTCATGAGCGGTTTGGGATGACCCTGGCCCGGCACGATCAGATCGAGGCGGCTTTGCGTCATCTGGCCGCGGCGGAAAATCCGGCAGCGATTGCCTATGCCCTGCGCGAGTACGCATGGCCGCTGATCGATTCTCCCCAACGCGAGAGTCTACGCAATTGGATCGAGCGCTTGCCACAGGATGCACGCGAACGTGATCCGGCGCTGCTCCATATGTATGGATGGAGCTTTTTTAACACCAATCGGGAACGCGCATTACAGTTGATCGCACAAGCTGCCGAACAGTATCGATTAGCCGGCGCCACCGATCAAGAAATGCGCGCGTTGCGCGATATGGCTGTTTTGCTCTTTTGGGCCGATACACCGGCCGAGTTTGCTCGCGTGTGCCGGCGAGTGATCGAAGCCGCAACCCGCATCAACGATGCCTGGTCGCGTGGTGCAGCACTGGTTGGGTTCATGGCGTTGCTCTATAGCCAAGGGCGGTTCCGGGCCGCGTTGCGAGTAGGGCGGTGGGCAGAACGGTGGCCGCTGAGTGTGCTTTGGCAGTGGTTGTTGGCGGTGTTGCGTTCGTCAATCTATGTGCAACAGGGCTATCCGGCCGAGGCACTGACGGCCATCCGTGCCGCTCTTGATCTGCCCCGAATTGATCGCAACGATATGCTGCGCCAGTCGTTGTTGTTGTTACAGGCGTTAGCCCTCTATCAGCAAGGTCAGAGCGAAGTTGCTCTTGATCAAGCACAAGAGTGCTATTTTCGTCTGAACGACTACACCCCTGGCAGTGTGTTGACCGGTAATGCGGTGCTGATCCTGGCGTTACTCTTAGTTGAGCACGAGCGCTTTGATGAGGCGGCGACGTATCTGCAACGGGGACGGCAAATTGCGAGTCAGCTTGATGACCGGTTATTAGGAATGCGGGTGCGTGTCGTTGAGATTTACGCTGCGTTACGAAGCCAATCGCCGACGGCTGCCGCACAAGCTGTTGCATTTTGGCACAAATTACGCGAGTGCGCCGATCCTAATACACCGGTGACCCGTGAGAGCGACTTGCAGTCCTTCCAGATACACGATGCGTGGATGCAGACTCTGTTGCTGCTCGCGATGGGTGAAGGTGGTGAGACTGAACAAGCGTTGGCGATGGCCGATTCGTTGCTCGCGTTTATCGTTCGGCGTCGCGATGGTCTGTTTCAGGCGGTTATTCATATCTACCGCGCCTATTTGATGTTCCAGCAACAACCGCACATGGAGGCTGTGGCCGATGATATTCGTATCGCCTGTACGATCTGCGACCGCGTCGGTGTGGAGACGTTGCCCTTCCTACCACGTCCGGTGATGCTCTGGGCCATCAAAACGGCACTACAGCTTGGGCTGTCGAGCCGGGCAATGATTGCTGCATTGCGCAATTTTGATACTGCAACCCTGACCTCCATCTTGGTACCACTCCTCGATGAAGCGTACCCAACGACACTCCGGGTACGTATCGCCGGCTTGGTCGGTGAGTTGGGGTTGGTTCAAGCTTACAGTACATTACGTTCGTTATTGAAGGAACGTGTACCAGACCTTCGGCAAGCCGCCGCGGATGCGCTGGAACGGCTGGCGTATCGTCCCCCCTACCGGCTGATCATTCGTGCGCTCGGTGGGTTTCAGGTGTTGCGCGGCGATCAAGAAGTGCGTGAACGGGATTGGCGCAGTATCAAAGCACGCCATCTGCTCCAGCTCCTCCTGATTGAGCGGGGCCGTATGTTGTCGCGCGATCAAATTATGGATATGCTCTGGCCCGGCCTTGATGGTGATTCGGCATCGAATAATCTGCGCGTGACCGTTAGCCGGCTCATTAAAGCGCTCGAACCGGATCGTCCTGAAGGCGCACCAACTTACTACATTTTGCAACAGGGTGATACCTACGGTTTCAACGTTGATAGCGACCATGAATACGATGTTGCCACCTTCGTGCAGGCGGTTGAACGCGGGCGACGCGCGTTACAGCGTAACCACTATGATGAGGCACGCGAAGCATTTCAACAGGCTGTGACGATCTATACCGGCCCCTTCTTACCCGACAGTCTCTATGAGGATTGGTCGGTGGTTGAGCGTGAGCGGTTGGGGTTGCTGTTTAACGATGCCGCTCTTAGTTTAGGTCGCCTCCTGTTTGAAGAAGGTCGCTACCGAGAGGCAATTACGTTAGGGTGGCGTGTTCTTGAATATGACAAAGCTCAAGAAGAGGCGTATCAGTTGCTGATCCGGGCGTATGGAGCGATTGGCGAGCGCGGTACAGCGATCCGGCTGTATCATCGCTGTGTTGCCGCGCTACGTGATGAGTTGGGCGTCGAGCCACTGCCGGAGACCGTTGCGCTGTTTGAACAGGTGCGTGGGCGCCGGTCTTCGTAGCTACTATGTGGTTGGGCTTGATGTCGGATCGGTGGTAGTGTTATTGGTGCTGGCGTGCAAATGATTCGTAATGAAGGCCAGAAGTTCTTCAAGTTGATCAATCCGACACTCGAAGCCGGTACCGATATGCTGTATCCGTCCGTGCCATTGCTGCGCTGTCTTACCTTCATTCTCAGCGACGACAATGCGGACCAAAAAAGATTCGACTCGGCGTGTCGCCATACGTTCATTCCTTGTGCTATCCTATTCTGTCGCATACCCTCACGTATCTTGGTAGTATCATACTGAGGGATTCTTACCATTTCGTAACCGTTTTTTGTGAAGATGCTGAGGAAACAATGCAAGCAGTGATTGCTGTGTTACCCGGCGATGGGATCGGGCCGGAAGTGGTGACTGAAGGGGTGAAGGTGTTGCAGGCGGTCGCAGTGCGGTTTGGTCATACCTTCACTCTGCGCGAAGGCTTGATCGGCGGTTGTGCAATCGATGCCACCGGTGAACCATTACCGGCAGAGACCGTAGCCCTGTGTCGTGCATCCGATGCAATTTTGCTCGGCGCTGTGGGCGGGCCAAAGTGGGACGATCCGCAGGCTCGGGTTCGACCTGAGCAGGGATTGCTCGGTATTCGCAAGGCGCTCGGCCTTTTTGCCAATCTACGACCGGTGACGGTCCATCCGCGGCTGATCGGTGCATCGCCGTTGCGCCCCGAACGGCTGCAAGGTGTTGATTTGATCGTCGTGCGTGAATTGACCGGTGGTATCTATTTTGGTGAGAAACGGCGTGAACGTGGTCCTGATGGTGAATGGGCGAGTGATCTGTGTCTCTATAGCGAAGCAGAGATTGTGCGGGTGGTACGAGTAGCCGGACAACTAGCTCGACGCCGACGTGGTAAGCTTACCTTGGTCGATAAAGCTAATGTGCTTGAGACGAGTCGGTTATGGCGGAGTATCACAACCCGTCTCGTCCGCGAGGAATTTGCCGATCTAGAGTTCGAGACGATGCTGGTCGATGCTTGTGCAATGCATCTGATCCGTCGACCGACCGATTTTGATGTGATCGTGACCGAAAATATGTTCGGTGACATCCTCACCGATGAAGCGTCGATGCTGGCCGGTTCGATGGGGATGTTGCCGTCGGCGTCGCTCGCCGAAGGTCGGCTTGGCCTCTACGAGCCGATCCACGGTTCGGCGCCAGATATTGCCGGTCAGGGTAAGGCTAATCCGCTGGCAACGATTCTCAGTGTGGCAATGCTGTTGCGCCATTCGCTTGATTTGCCTGAAGAAGCCGCGTGTGTCGAGGCGGCAGTCGCAACGGTCATCGACCGTGGGATTGTAACGGCCGATATTGCCACTCCCGGTCAGGTCGTCGCCACAACGGCTGCCGTTGGTGATGCCGTGGCCGCCGTCATTGCCGGGTAAGGCGATCGTTGTCGATGTCACCAACGATAGGGTTTACCACAGACGCCATTGTTATCGCAGCAAAAGGAGCGCTCAATGGAGCGAAAAATTCGCGTACTGGTTGCCAAACCTGGTCTTGATGGTCATGATCGCGGTGCGAAAGTGATTGCACGTGCTCTCCGTGATGCCGGTATGGAGGTGATTTACACCGGTCTGCAACAGACTCCGCAGATGATAGTTGAAGCAGCTCTCCAGGAAGATGTTGATGTGATCGGTCTTTCGATTCTCTCCGGCGCCCACATGACGCTACTCCCTAAGGTGATGCAGTTGCTGCGCGAACAGGGGATGACGGATGTGTTGGTCGTCGCCGGCGGGATCATCTCCGACGAAGACGCTGCGATCCTCAAGCGCGAACATGGCATCGCCGAGGTCTTTGGACCGGGTTCATCAACCCAGGCTATCATCGACTTCATCCGGGCAAACGTTCCGTTGGCGCGGGGTTAAGCATGAACGAACACGACTTGGTGACGCGCCTGCGCAATGGCGAACGGCGAGCCTTAGCGCGCGCTATTTCGTTGGTAGAACAGGGAGGGTCGGCAGCACGAGCAGTATTAGCTGCCGCCTATCCATACGCCCACGCCCACCGGGTAGGTGTTACCGGACCGCCCGGCGCCGGAAAGTCGACCCTCGTGACCGCACTGGCCCAAGAGTGGCGGAAACGTGGTGTGACGGTTGGTATTGTTGCCGTCGATCCGTCATCTCCGTTCAGTGGTGGCGCCGTGCTCGGTGATCGGATCCGTATGCAGGTGCTCGGTGGTGACCCCGGTGTGTTTATCCGTAGTATGGCCAGCCGTGGGCGGATGGGTGGTCTGGCCCGAGCGACGGCTGATGCCGTGACTCTGATCGCTGCTGCCGGCTTTTCGGTTGTGCTCATCGAAACGGTTGGGGCCGGTCAGGATGAGGTGGATATTGCCCAAACTGCCGATACGACCATCGTGGTCGAAGTGCCCGGTATGGGCGATGATGTTCAGAGTATTAAAGCCGGCATGCTAGAGATTGCCGATATTTTCGTCGTCAATAAGGCCGATCGACCGGGTGCCGATCAGACGGTACGCCAGTTGCGTACAATGTTGCAATTGGGCGGCGGATCGACCGATGGTTGGGTGCCACCGGTCTTGACCGCCGTTGCGACAACCGGCGAGGGATGTGGACAAGTGGTTGATGCGGTGAACCAACACCGGCAGTTTCTCACCACAACCGATATGCCGGCCCGACGAGCGCTCATGGTTGCTGAACGTGAATTGACTACAGCAATTCAAGAACTTGTTCTCGAACGGTTGCGTGGCCCACGGTGGAATACCATTGTTGGTGAGATTGCCGCACGTCGGCGAGATCCATATGCGGCAGCGAGTGAGTTATTGGATGGGTGGCCCACGTAGTTGCTGCTTGTGGTAGGATACAGCCGGAACTATTCACCGAATCAAGCCAAGGAGGCATTTCGTGCAGGTCAATCCATCAATTTTTAAGGCGTATGATATTCGGGGTATTTATCCGACCGAGCTAAACGAAGAGATTGCTTACCTGATCGGGCGCGCCTTTGTTACGTTTCTCGGCGCCGACACGGTCATTGTTGGCCGTGATATGCGTACCTCTGGGCCGGCGTTGTTCGATGCGGTGACCCGTGGCATTATGGATCAGGGCGCCGATGTCGCCGACATCGGGATGGTTAGCACCGATCAATACTACTTTGCGTGTACACAGCTCGGTTTACCGGGTATGATGGTCACGGCATCGCACAATCCAAAGCAATACAACGGCTTCAAGATGGTGCGTCGCATGCCCTATCTCTTGTCAGGTGATGAGGGTATCCAGGATTTACGCCGCTTAGTCGAGCGTGAAGCCTTCCCTACACCGACCCGACGCGGCGAGCGTCGCGAGTACGATTTCAAAGAGCAGTTTGTGCAGAAGGTGCTCTCCCTGATCGACGTTGAGGCGATCAAGCCGCTCAACGTGATCGTAGATACCGGTAATGGGATGGTTGGTCCTATCCTGCAAGCGGTCTATGCCCGCCTGCCGATCCAGTTGACCGGAATGTATCTCGAACCCGATGGCACTTTGCCGAATCACGGTCTTGACCCGTTGATGCCGGAGAATCGGGCCGAATTACAGCGGCGGGTGAAGGAGGAAGGCGCCGACATTGGTTTTGCCTTTGATGGCGACGGTGACCGCTTCTTTGCGATTGACGATCGCGGTGAGTTTATCTCCGGCGACTTCCTGACGGCGATTTTAGGTCGTTATCTGCTCGAGAAGGAGCCAGGCGCGAAGATTCTCTACGATGTGCGTGCCTCGTGGGCGGTACCCGACGAAGTGCGTGCCGCCGGAGGTATTCCGTTGGTCGAGCGGGTTGGTCATGCGTTTATCAAACGGCGTATGGCAAACGAAGATGCGATCTTTGCCGGTGAGGTCTCCGGTCACTACTACTTTAAAGCCTTTGCCTTTGCCGATTCGGGCATTATCCCCTCGCTCTATCTGCTCGAAATGCTGTCGAAGCGTGGCGTAAAGATGAGCGAGCTGTTGAGCCGACTCGAGTCGCGCTACTTCATCTCAGGCGAGATTAATTCGCGGGTGAGCGATGTGCGTGCCAAGCTTGAAGAGATTGCCGAACGGTATCGCGATGGCAAGATCGAGCGGATCGATGGTGTCTCGGTGAGCTACGATACGTGGCACTTCAATGTACGTGGTTCCAACACTGAGCCGCTGATCCGGCTCAACCTCGAGTCGATTGCCTCGCGAGCCGAGATGGAAGCGAAGCGTGATGAGGTGTTGGCAGTGATTCGATCATAATTTCCGCTTGCACCGCGTTGATCCTGAACGGCTGGCTTTGGTTGGGATTAGCCTCGGCGGTGCCCATGCCATCACAACCGCCGCGGTTGATGAGCGGGTGAAAGCGGCAGTGGCCCTCGAACCGCCGGGTAATGGTGCGCGTTGGTTGCGTAGTCTGCGTCGTCATTGGGAATGGCGCGAGTTTCTGGTGCGCTTGGCCGAAGATCGGCGACGACGGGTTATGACCGGCGTCTCAACACTGGTCGATCCGTTGGAGATTGTCGTACCTGACCCTGAATCACAAGTATTTCTCAATCAGGTGAGCGCAGAATTTCCACAGATGCAGGTGATGGTACCGCTCGAAAGTGCTGAGGCACTGATCGAGTATGCACCCGAAGAAATGGTACATTGCCTTGCCCCACGCCCATTATTGATCGTCCACGGTGATGCCGATCAATTGGTGCCGTTGGCCGAGGCCGAGGCTATTGCGATCCGGGCTGGCTCATCTTGCCGGCTGGACATCGTACCCGGTATGAGCCATTTCAACTGGGTAGTACCGGGTAGCACCGGTTTTACCCGAGTAACTGATCGTATCGTCTCATTCCTCCACGAGGTATTACCGGTACACGTAGGGTAGGCATCATCTCTTTAATGAGCGCGGGGCCGCTGTGCCCCGCGCTGTGTTTGCTATGATCACGGTTGGTATCATTGCAAATCCGGCTTCAGGCAAAGACATCCGGCGTCTTGTTGCCCATGGCTCGGTGTTCGATAACGAAGAGAAGGTAAGCATTATTAAACGGGTGTTGCTGGGGTTAGAGGCGGTTGGTGTGCAACACGTCTGGATTATGCCCGATCGCTTTGGTATCGGTCTGAAGGCGCTCGATAACCTGCCGTTGCAGATCAAAGCAACATTACTCGATATGCCGGCATGGTTTATGCCTGATGACTCGCGGCGGGCGGCGCAATTACTGGCCGAGCGCGGGGTTGGTTGTATCGTCACCCTTGGTGGTGATGGAACCAACCGCTTGGTGGCAAAGGGTTGTGGTGATGTGCCACTGATGCCAA
This sequence comes from Chloroflexus sp., assembly GCF_056331925.1. Classification (NCBI taxonomy): domain Bacteria; kingdom Bacillati; phylum Chloroflexota; class Chloroflexia; order Chloroflexales; family Chloroflexaceae; genus Chloroflexus; species Chloroflexus sp. Next base: position 23,079 of record NZ_JBWGQH010000018.1, on the reverse strand, counting down.
TTTCGACCGGCACTAACAACGTGTTTCCAATGATGATCGAAGCAACAACGGCCGGTCTGGCTGCCGGATTGGTGGCGAGTGGGCGCGCTGATGCGGCGGTCTCGCGCGCACCACGGATCGACGTGTATCGGTTGGCTGCCGGTCAGAGCGATTTCACGCCCGATGCACCTGATGATATCGCATTGGTTGATGCCGCTATCTACAATGAGCGATTTGTCGCTGCCCGCGCAATCTGGGATAGTGGGCGGATTACCGATCTTGTTCTGACCCGCGCCGAGCCGGGGAATATCGGTTTGTCGTCGATTGGAGCCAACGTATTGGCCGGTAACTATCCACCAGGGCATGGATTATACTTGCAATTGGATACGAGTGGGATACCGGTGCGCGCGCCGGTTGCACCAGGCTTGATGCAGACGGTTCATGTCGCCGCGCATTGCGTGCTGGCTCCCGGTGAGATGGTCCGTGTGTATCGCGCTCAACCGGCGGTGTTGGCGTTCGATGGTGAGCGCGAACTCGAGCTGCGGGCCGGCGAGACGGCGTTGCTGCGGTTTAATCCGCATGGACCGCGCGTGATCGATCCACGACGGGCGATTGCGTTAGCGGCTGCGAGTGGTGTGTTTATCGGCTGATGATAGTAACACGCCGGTTATTCCTTTTAGGAGCGCAGCACACTTGGTTAGGAAATAGCGTGAGGGTGGGGAGAATTGAATATTCTTTACGGAATTATAGCGCATCCATCGGCCTGATCGTGTTAGAGTACATTATGGAGGTGATGCAGCTTTGGCGGTTGCCATCCTCGTCGGTCTAGGGTACAATTTAACAGTTATGCTACCGGCTAAGGAGTAGAGTTGATGGTAACCTATGACGATCTCGTGATGGCATTGGAAGATGCTTGGCTCAGCGTTGGCCTGCACGAACACACGTTGATCGAGAGTTTTATACCCGCCACGCACGATCGCACGTGCAAGATTGAATTATTCCCCGATCACGCCGAGCCGCTCACATTGGCGACGATGCCGCCCTGGCTTGAAATAACGTTTACGTGGTCGCCGGTCCATCAGTTGATCAGCGAGGGGCGCGATCTGCCGGCCGATCCACTGGAGTTGACGTTGACGTATACGGTGACGTTGACCAATCACCGTGATCGGAGTGATGTAGAATTGGTGCGGATGTTTCAACGCGCTGTGCATAGTGCCTTTACCCACCACTTTCCCAATGAGGTCATTGAGATTGAACCGGTTTCGGTAGAGGTACGGCGGATTTACCAGCCGGTCGAACAGCGGGTTGAACTTGAGGCGATCCAGTTGGTAAGTGCTACCATGGTCGATCTGTTTGAACAGTGGGAAGACCGTGATGTGCAGAGTTTGCGCCGTCTGATCCGTTCTGAGTTGCAATTGGCCCGCACGATTATCGCTAATCTGAGCGAGACGTTTCATTCCCGCGGTAACGGTAACTACCGTTCGGTCGATGCTGCGTAATCGTTGTCGTCTCTTTCCTCTACTGCCCTACTCCAAGGATCCAACCGGCAGTAATAAACGCGCTGCCGGCCAGTACATACCGCACCGATGCCGGTGCGGAGCCAAAAGCGATAGTGCTGGCGATGGCGGTTGCGCTACTCATGGCTGTGATGAGCCACGGTAAGGTGCTGCCAATCTCGGTGTAAACGTTCAGTGCTGTGCTGATCGGTAAGGAGCCGATCAGTATCAAACCGAGCCGACTCGTTGCCAGTGCAAGATCCGTTGGTGGGGGTAACAAGTACGGTAACGCAGCTAGCCACGTTATCGTACCGATGCTAAGTGCGATTTGGTAGGGAAGTGCGGTAGGCCAACGAAGTAGGCCTCCGAGATCGAACGTCGCGGTGGCGCTGATGAGCGCAAGCATAGCGCTGAGGAGTGGTACATAGCCCTCGATGAGGCGCGGTGGATCGAGTGGTGTCGTGGCGAAACGGCGAACAACCGGCCAGAGGAGGAGTACCAATGCGGTCGGTAGATCAAGGCCATAGGGGAATGACGGCGCTGTGACTAACGGCAACAGGGTGATCGCACAGAGTGGCGGGAGCACATCGAGTAAGGTAACGGCATAGAGCCGTTCAACTTGCCGGCAACCGCTTATGTATGCGACCAGCAGGGATAGGAGGAAGGCACTTAACCCACCTGGAAAGATCAGCACTCGTACCCATGCTTGCCCTAATGCGCCAAGGAGATCGGTCATACCCATTTACACCAACGACTGATCAGCCACGCTAAGGCGCCGATCAATCCCATTAAGAGCAAGAGGACAACGCCGGGTGCCGTGGCTGCTATCCGTGAACCGGCATCGAAAGCCAGCATCCCTGCCCATCCCCACGGTTCAATAGCGCCGTAGGGGGTTAATCCACCCTGCAACTGATCACTGATCGGACGGATCAACCAGCGTGATAGCGCCGGCGCCGCGATACCAAGACCCAGACTCACTCCGGCACCAACGGTGCTCGCCAAACGACGAGCCGTTTGTATCTGTCGGCCACCGGCTACCATCAGCAGCAATGCAGTAGCCCATACGACAACTGCTAAAGCTGCTACACCGGCTGCCATGACGGCGGCACTTGCCGACCACAGTGCGACGAAGCCGAGTGTTCCCGGTACGGCGCCGCTTAACAGCCAACCGGCCCACCGGCTCGTGCCGGCAGCAGGTTGCGTCAATCGACGAACGGTCAGGTGACCGAAGAGCAAACCGGTTGCCACGACTCCTGCCGACGAGGCACAGCCAATGGCAATGATCGCTAAGCCACTGAGACTGCGGGTTATCCATTCTTCGGCAGCAAACGGATCGCTGCTCGTAAGGGCATACCACGCGGTGCCAACGCCAAGCGTACCACCAACCACGAATGCGGCCAGTTGCCACCCAAGATTCCACGGCCCGACGCTGAACAGTCGGAGGAGTGCGACCAGTCCGGTAACGGTTGCCAAAGGATCGACCGATGGTGGTAGGGGCGCTGCCGGTAGATCGAGCGCGCCGACCATCATCACAACGCCGGCCAGCACGAGTAAAAAGCTGATACTGTTCAACCCGTTACCACTTATTAATAGGTGCCACGACGTAGCCCGGAAACCGATCAGCCCATAACCGGCAGCCATCACGGCTCCCGCAATGCGATTCGGCCACCGCTCGCTGAAGATCGCTACGCCAAGTAGACCGACTGCGATTCCCATCAGGTGCCCACTGAACATTGCCAAACCAAGGGCCACCAGTTGGCCGATCCGTCGCCACTGGCCGGGTAAACTTAGCATTAACAATCCGGCAATGAGCAAGGTAAAACAGCTCAAGCCATCGATATAGATCACGCTGAACAGTTGTACCGGCTGGCGTTGGATTAAGGTAAAGCCGGCAATACTCCCCAAGGCAACGCTTCCACTCACCAGCCAATGTAGTGCGGTCAAGTTTATGCGCCGAATGTGGAACGATGAGGTGTGCATGCGTCGAGATTCGTGATGAGATTGTCAAAATAACCCTCGTCAATTATAATCGCCAAGTGATCGGTTGAGCAATCTTGTTTACATCTATGACCGACATCTTCCATAAACTCCTCGACATTCGTCATTCTGACGAAGAATCACGTCAGCGCGGGCGCAATATCATCATAATCGCGCTCGGTTTACTGGTAATCAACCTCATCGTTTCAAGTACGATCATTGTGGGCTTCCCCGAATCGGTCTCGCTCCTTGTCTCAACCTTTCTATCAGCTATCTTGTATGCTGGCATTGCCTTCCTGACCTGCCAAGGCTTCATTGACTTTGGTGGCTAGCTTACCGTTGGAACTTCCCAACTGCGAGTGCTTTCGGCGCTCCGGCACCTGCTTCATTGACTTTGGTGGCTAGCTTACCGTTGGAACAGCACTTGTCGGGACGACGATAGCCTCATTTGCTCAGAGCGTGTCTGAAAAGTCCATCAGGAAACCGATCTAGCCCGGATGCGAGCCAGATGCCTGACCATCAGATGCGTCATTGCGGCGTAGACCATGGCTTCACTGGTTGCGGTCAAATACTCGTAGTCTTTGCTCAGACGCCGGTAGCGACCAAGCCAACCGAAAGTGCGCTCAACGACCCAGCGACGTGGCAGCACTTGGCAGCCCTTGCCTTGATCGGAGCGCTGCACGAACTGACGCACCCAGCCGCAGACGGCATCGAACCAGTCAATGAGCTGACCAGCAGAGCCACCATCGGCCCAGATCAGCTGCAAACGCTGCACCTCTGTGTCATTTCGCGCGTAGCGAGAAATCTTACCATCCGATGTGCTCCACTCACCCTATCAAATGCCGCTAACCGGCGTTAAAGATGTCTCGCGGCGCTCGCCATGACAGGGAGGCGAGGCTCCCACTCACCATCCCAAATGCCGCTAACCAGTGTTAAAGATGTCTCGCTGCGCTCGACATGACACAGCGGCGAGGCTCCCACTCACCATCCCAAATGTCAATAACCGGTGTTAAAGATGTCTCGTTTTCCGTCGTCTTGACCGACGGGCTGTCCAGGAGACCGGCACGGGGTTCTGGGTCGCGACCGTCGGCCACCCGTACTTTCACGACGCAATGGGTCGATGAGTCGCTGCCAGGTGCCATCTCGACGCCACTGGCTGAAGTGTTCGTAGACCGTTTGCCAAGGTGGCCGGTCATGCGGCCACATACGCCAGGCACAACCGGTTCGCAACAAATATGAAGTAGAAGTTGGCATTCACAACTGCTCGCATGTCCGTGGTGCGCGACCATCCGCCCGGCTTTGTCGGTGGAATCAATAGTGCGATGATTTGCCACTCTGCATCGCTCAGGTCTGTCGGATACGCTTGTCTCGTCATGCGACAAATTTGCCACCATCAAGCAATCCTGTTAACTATTGCCTCTCCCTGTCATGTCGAGCGCAGCGAGACATCTTTAACGCTGGTTAGCGGTATTGAACCGACGCGGATCACGATTTCGTCGGAAGCGTTTTTACTAACTTCTACTATTTTGTGCGGATTCATCGCCGTGATCAGTTTTGTGCAAAGTCTCGGTAATGAGACATTACATCGTCGTCTCCAAACTGCGTTGCATCAAGCGCAACAGTCGGCCAATGAATTATAGCAACTGAATGCCGAACTTGATCGGCAGGTTGCGTTCCAAACCGAAACGTTGCACATAACTTTGCAAGAGCTTGAGGAACGTTCCCGCCAACAAGATCGGTTATTGGCTGAGGTTATTGCGCAGCGTGATGTGATCCGCCAACTGAGTGTGCCGGTCTTGCCGGTCGGGCCGGCTACCTTGGTGATGCCACTGATCGGCGCCATTGACCGTGGCCGGTTGACCACAATTCAGCAGCAGGCGCTCACGATTATCGGGCAGCAACACGCACGCTGGCTGATCCTCGATGTGACCGGTGTGCCGGTGATCGATACCGAAGTGGCAGGCGGGCTTACCCAACTGATGCAAAGTGTACGGCTGCTCGGCGCCGATGTGGTGTTAGTCGGAGTGGAGTGCGGCCTGAAGTCGCCCAGACGATGATGAGTTTGCGTATCGAATTGCCGACACCCACGTCTGTAGTGATCTAGCACATGCTATCGAGTTCGTTACCCATCGGGCAGTTAATGCGCGCCGGTAATAAGCTCTTGTTGCCGGTAACGACAGTGAGTACAGTAGGTGATCCGGTATCCGGCGACGTTGGCGCGCCGAAGCGCCTGGCCGCAATTTGGGCAGGTATCGCTCTGCACTGCACCGTTTCCCGTGACTAACGGTCGCTTCGCGGTGCTATTTGGTAGCGGGCGAGGTGATACCGGGCGTGTTGGTTGGAAGTTCCATATTTTACTCAGGATTTCAACGATCTGTGCATAATCGAGCGCGCCACGCGAACGAGGGTCGTGTTCGTAGATCGTTTTGCCGACTGCAGAAGCTTCGGATAATCGCACGTTGGTCCGTACCGGTGGGAGCACAAGCTGGCCGTAAGTGCGGTTGAGATGGGCGAGCAAATCGATTGACTGACGCATGCGGGGATCAACCATCGTCGGGATAATAGCGCGCACCACACTCGTACTACCCTTTACCCGCGCAATTTGCGTGATCAGTTTTTCAAGACCGCGCACCGAAAATGGTTCAACGGTGGTCGGGATGATGATTTCGGTCGCAGCTATGAGCGCATTTTGATTTAGCACCGTCAGTGAACCGCCACAGTCGAAAAAGATAAAATCGTATTCTTCGCGCACGGGACGCACAAGCTGTTCGAGGACACGTACCCAATCGCTGCGACCTGCTATTGCTTGTTGAGCCAACAAAAGCGACTCATTAGCAGCGATCAGATCGAGGTTGGGGCGAGCAGAGATGCGCAAATCGGTGAGTGGTTTCTGATCGACAATGGCTTCGTACAGGGTACGGTGAGGACGCACACCGAGAGCCATTGCTAAATTACCCTGCGCGTCGATGTCGATCAACAACACCCGTGCGCCCTTGAGGGCCAAGCCAGCGCTGACGTTAACCACCGTTGTTGTTTTACCGATGCCGCCTTTGAGGTTAATGACTGCAACGATGCGCGTCATGCGCCACTCCTTATCCTGGCACGGTGCGATGCGTTGTCAGTGTAGTAGAGAGGATACGGGCTGTCAAGTGACAGCCCGCATCGTTGCGCAGCGGTGATGTGAGGAGTCGCGCTACCGCACCCCTTCCAACCGATCTTCGAGGTCGGCATAAATCTCACGTAATCGTTCAAGGGTAGCTTCATCCGCTTGCCAGAACCCGCGGTTATGTGCTTCCAGCAGGCGACCGGTAATGCCGGCGGTGGCGTGTGGGTTAAGGTTCGCTAACCGTTCGCGCATCTCTGGATCGAGCAGGTAGGTCTCAGCAATGCCTTGGTAGACCCAGCCCTCAACCGCTTGGGCGGTCGCGCTCCAGCCGTAGGTGTTGCTTACACGGATCTCGATCTCATGCACGCCTTCGTAGCCGTGCTTAAGCATACCTTCGTACCACTTGGGATTGAGCAATTTGGCCCGGCTTTCCATCCGTACCATCTGTTCGAGCGAACGCACCCGGTTCGCACCCGGTGTAACCAACTCGGCCACTTCACCCATCAACGTCATCGGACGGTCGCCGCGCGTCTTCTCGACACTCTTGGTTAGGCCACCGAGATACTCGTAGTAGTGATCGATGTCGCTGATCCCATTCTCAATGCTATCGACATTCTGGAAGGTAACGCGCACTGTCGCCAGTGCTTTTTCCATCACTGCGCGAGCTTCCCGCCATTCGCCACCGGGTTGGAAGGCAAAGCTCTTGCGTGTGATGAAGGCCTCGGCCAACTGCCCATCTTCTTCCCATGTGCTGCTTTCGACCAGATGATTAACGTTGGCGCCATAGCTCCCCGACGCATTTGAGAAGACGCGGGTGGCTGCCTCTTCCAAGCTCAAACCTAATTCTGCCGCTTGCACTACTGCGTGAGCGCGGACAAAATTCTGATCAAGTGGCTCATCGGCAGTCGCCGCCATCCGAATGGCCCGGTCGAGCAGGGCCGCTTGCGCCGCAAACAGGTCGCGGAAGATACCACTCACCGTAAGTACCACATCGATGCGCGGACGACCAAGCTCGGCGAGCGGGATCAGTTCTACCGCTGTGACCCGGCCTATCTCATCGGTGATAGCTCGTGCGCCGACGAGAGCGAGGGCTTGAGCGATCCCTTCTCCCTCGGTCTTGATGTTGTCGGTGCCCCATAAGACCATCGCTACCGTTTCAGGGTAGGTGCCTTGTTCGGCGCGCACCCGTTCGATCAACTCGTTGGCAACGGCTACGCCGGCAGCCGTAGCCGCCGGTGATGGGACGTGGAACGGATCGAAGGCATAGATGTTGCGCCCGGTGGGAACGACCGATGGATTACGCACCACGTCATTGCCTGCCGAAGGCAGCACATAGCCACCGTTGAGCGCCCGTAGTAGACTACTCAGCTCGCGCTCGGTCGTCATGCGGCGTTGGATGTCAAGCAGATAATTCCAGAGTGGCGTGAGGTGGCCGGACGGAAGATGAACATAACGCGCCAGTGCTTCATCAGCAGCATGGCCGGTACCGAACTGGACTAGTGCCGTGACTGCGGCGCGACAAATCTCTTCAATTTGACGATACCGAGCCTGTGCAGTTGGGTCATTGTGGAGGCGCCCACTCAGGCTCGTGTAGTCGTACCCAAGCGCATTGGCTACAATCTGCGGCAACGGTTCAAGGGGTGGCTGATTATGACTACGTGGCACACGGGTAAAGGTGGCAATTAGGTTGAGCACATCGATCTGTTCACTCGCTGCTGGTGGCTGACCGAGAACATGCAACCCGACCGGGATCATCCGCTGCTCGATCTGTAACAATTCGTGCCCGAGGGCGGCAACATATGCATCACCTTCGCCGCTGACCATCAGGTTCAAGGCTTCCGCTTGGGTGCGGAGATCGTCGATTAAAGTGGGATCGGGGTGGGCATGATAGTGGTCGATACTATCTTTGAGAGCACGTAGCCCTTTGTACAGACCGGCCTGTTGTACCGGTGGTACCAGATAGCTGATCAAGGTTGCCATCCCACGACGGCGGGCGATACTTCCCTCGCTCGGATTATTGACGCAGTAATAGTAGAAATTGGGTAGACCGCCGAGCAGACGCAACGGCCAGCACTGGGCGCTCAGACCGGCCTGCTTGCCGGGCATAAACTCGAGCGCACCGTGGGTACCGAAGTGCAGCACGGCATGGGCCTTAAATACCTTCCGTAACCAGACATAATATGCAGCAAATCCGTGATGAGGTGCTGCATCCTTGCTCATCAAGAGCCGGATCGGGTCACGCTCATAACCAAAACTCGGTTGCAACCCGACAAAGACATTCCCAAAACGACGGCCCAGGATAAACAACCGTTTACCGTCGCTCAGCAATTGGCCCGGCGCCGATCCCCAATACGGTTCGATCTCGACATAATCGGGGAAGAGTCGGCGATATTCTTCAACCGGCAATGTATCGGCGACATTTCCATCGGTACCGTGCAACAAGGCATTACCTTCAACCACCAGCCGGCGCAGATCATCGGCGCTCGGCGGTAGTTCGACGGTGTAGCCGGCATTGCGTAGCTCTTGCATCAGACGGAAAACGCTGGCAAACACATCAAGGTATGCGGCGGTACCGGCATTCCCAAGGTTCGGCGGGAAATTAAACAGGGTAATCGCAATACGTCGTTCGGCTACCGGTGTACGCCGGAGTGCGACACGGGCGGCAATACGTTCGGCGGCCAATTCAATCTCGGCAGGGAGCGGAATCACCTCTTCCCGACCACGCAGCATCCCACCGATGACAAGCGGATCGGTCGCACCATCGAGTTCGGGCAGCGAGACATTGAGCGCCAGTTGAACCGGAGCGATACCGCGATCATCGGCGCGCCATTGCTCGATATGCTGGAATACCAACGGGAAGAGATCGAGCATTGGCGTATCGAGCCGGTCGAGCAGAGCGCTCGCTTGGTCTGGATCGGTATTGGCCGGACCGCCCACCAGCGCGAAGCCGGTCGTATTGATCAACAGGTCAATATCGGTAGATGGCTCATGACGGCGAGCGCGATCCGGGTCGGTGAAGAAACGTTCAACGGTTGCCCGCATATCGAGCGTCGGGCTGTACGCCGCGCGTGCTTCGATACCGCGTGCCTCAAGCGCACGGATCAGCGCATCGAGGTGGGCGCGATTACCTGACAGAGCGAACGGTCGCATGGTCAGGAGGCCAACCGTACCGGACGAGAACCTATGGCGCTGTTTGCGCCGCCACGCTCGGTAGGCGGCTAGATCGGCAAACGGTTCGGGTGCGTCGGGGTGAAAGGCACCAATCTCAGGAATCTGCTGGGGATCGAGCACCGGCAGCTTGCCTTTGTAACCGGGTACATAACGCTCGATCAACATCAGTAACAGGCGACGTAGATTTTCAGGAGTGCTGGCAGCCCAGAACTGGTGGGCCATAACATACGTATGAATGTCACGCGCTTTGCCGGGCAAAAATTTCAGCACATTGCTCAAGCCGCGTACCAACGCCATCTGCCGCTGAATCTCGGCATGGCCGTGTTTCGGCTGGAACTGGCTTAGCCATTGGCGAAATGCACTCTGTTCGGTGGCGGGTTTAGGACGGAGATCAAACTTCCCGATCCGGGTCTGCTTGATTAACGATGGGCTGCTCATGATCATACAGACCGGACACGAGGCCTTGGCTAGCAGGTCGCTTAACGGTCGGACGTACTCTTCACCGAACAACATCGAACCGAAGACAAAATCGGCTCGCGCAATTGCTGCGGCAAGCCGTTCCCAGTCGGTGGTGGAGTGCATATCAGGTGGAGTGAAGAAATCGATGACCAACCGTAAACCGTGCTCGCGTTCAATCGCCGCTGCTGCTTGCCGTAAAGCGGGGGCGTTGTTCGCCTCGATACACATGAACACGAAGCGCATAGCCGATCTCCTTACAAACTAACGCTCGGGTTGGGCCTTCGCGATGGTTCGGTTACCGGCTTGCCGGCGACACCGACGTGATCTTGCTCAATGAGCCAACCGGTTGTACCTTCGCGATGGTTCAATTGCAGGTTTGCCATGCGCAACCTTTGCGTGATCAGATTTCTCCTTATTATATGATATGTCATTATAGATACAAGGTATCATTTTGTAAAGAATTACTCGCTTTGTGCCGGGAACCTCGTGAAGATTTCACAACTGATGGGCAGAGACGCGAACAACTTATCACGGCCGGTCGCTCAGCAATGTTGTGAGAATTCGTAGAGAAGCGGGCAGTGATATACACATTTGTGAATGAACATTTTGTTATATTATTCTTGAACGGTGTTGCAGTACCGGCAACAGTGCAGCGGCATACTCCGGCCATCACCGATACACGCTAACGATACCGGAGGTGAGCCAATGTTCGGGAGTAAGCAGGGTAAACAGGCACGTCTACGGCGATATGCCGAATTGCTAGCGTGTGGTCCACTCACTGCGGCTGAGTTGGCGTACCGTCTTGGCGTGCCACGTTCAACGGTGATCCGTGATTTACCGCTGCTTGAAGAGCAGGGAATATTGTTGGCTGAGGATCACGCGGGCCGTTTGTCCCTCGTTCGGTGCGCATTGTCATCCAACTGTGGTGATGTTTGATAGTAGGCAATGGTATAACGATTTGCAGCGCTTAGTACGCTAATAGCACACGGCAGACGCAGGAGTATGTATGACGCGGATCGAACGTTTGATCGGCATTGATACGATGATTCGGAGTGGTCGCTATCCATCAGTAGCTGATTTTTGTCAACGTTTTGAAGTGAGCGAGCGGGCGATTTATCAAGACTTGGCCTATTTGCGGGAGCGGATTAACGCGCCGTTGGCCTATAGCCGACAGCACCGCGGTTACTACTATCGTAATCCGACATGGGTATTGCCGGCGTTCCAGATTGGTGAAGGCGAGTTACTGTCGTTCCTGCTCAGTATTGAATTGAGCCAACGCTATCTCGGCACCGTTTTTGTTGCACCGCTTCGCAATTTGCTGAATCAGTTGCAAAACTATCAGATCAGTATCAATCCCAATGATTTCCTGACTCATCTCACATTTCAACCCGGCGCAGTTGCTCCGGTCGATCCGGCGTTACTCCACGATGTCAATGTTTGCATCCGTGAACAGTATCCGCTCGCGATTACCTACTTTACTGCGAGCCGACGGGAATATCGTGATCGGGTGATCGAGCCGTATCACCTGTATTTTGCTCGTGGTGATCTATACGTCATCGCTTATGATCATCTCCGTCGCGAGTTTCGTCAATTTGCCCTTTGTCGGATCAAGCGTTGGCAGGTGCAATCTCAGCAACGTTTTCAACGCGATCCCACTTTTGATGCGGCGGCGTATCTCCGTCATGCTTTTGTGAGCGAGGTTGGGGGTCGTCCGGTAACGGTGGCAGTTGCATTTGATCGCGATCAGGCACCGTACATTCGTGAACGGCAATGGCATCCGACACAGCGGATTGAGGAGTTACCTGATGGTGGCTTGATCTTGCGTTTCGAGAGCGGTGCGTTAGGTGAGATCAAACGGTGGGTCCTAGGTTATGGTTCGCAGGCGCGGGTATTGGCGCCGCCGGAATTGGTGCAGATGGTGGCCGCTGAGTTACAGCAAGCAGCGGCACAATACACCTTAGACTGCAACTATAATGCAGGGCGAACTGCTATCCTACAAATTAGCGATGACGGAAGTTGATAGATGTGTTGAGCTGGATGATTCCCGCGCTCGGGTAGTTCCGAGGTGGGTGTGAGGAGGGTGACATGGCGAATCCGATAGGTATCACCTATACCGGGCATCCATTCATTGACGTTGGTTTTGCAACACTCGCCGCTTTTGCCAATCGGCAGCGTTTTGCCGATCTCATCACAGACGATCTTGCGCAAATGGCCGATTACGTTGAAGCAAACTATGTACGACAGCCACTCCGTAGTTTTCTCACCATGGCGCTAACCAGTAATTCGTGGTTTGCTCAGTCAGCATACGATCCGAACCGGTCTAATCTCACGCCGCAACAACAGCAAGAAGCGCAAGAGAAGCGCAAATGTTGGGCGGATCGGCATCTGCGCCAATGGCAGCTACCTGCTTCTAATGGCGCTGAAACATGTCTGTTCACCGGGAGGCCGGCCGCTACCCTTGAATTGTCCGGCAAGCTGAAGCCCGGTCGGGTGGGGCGGGCGCAGATGCCGTTGTTGCAAGGGGACGATGCCATCAACTTCTTTATCAACGGTGATCCCGGTTTGCCGATGGCAGCGGAAGCGATCTTGGCCTTGCAAGCAATGCCACTGGGCTGCGCCAAGGTTGGAGGGGGATTGGTAGCAGTGCATAGCGATGACGAGCAGTTGACGATTGATTTCGCCGCGCGCTTTTTACAGCGTAATCTGAGAGATGTCGCGAAGGCGCAGGCGGCTGGTGAAGAGAAATTGCTCGGTTCGCCGCGCAGCTTGAAGACGCTGCTTATCGAGACGCTGGCCGAGATCATCCGCCACCAGATCCAAGTGGGCGTGCGCCGTGAACGACGACCAACGGTGACGGCGTACTACTTCAATAATGGGCAGAGTCCATCGCTCGATATCTACCATCTGCCGTTGCAGATCACCGGCTTTCTACTGGCAGTGCATACCCCGGCCTACCGCACAATCTGGAATGAGTTGGTGCAGCGGAGCTGGCAACGTTCGGAAACACCGACAAAGCGGCGAAAAGTCGCTGAACCAACCGAACCGCGGTTTAACTATCTGTACGAAGATCTCTTTACGTTGCCGCAGCAGGCAGCACGGTTTGTCCGTACCTATTTTCTCCGTATTCCCAATCGGTCTACCGCGACCGATGACCCGCGGCGCGAGTATTCGACGCGTCGCGAAGCCGATCTTGTTTCGTGGCCGCTGGTTGAACTTTTTATGCAGGAGGTAATGCTCATGACCGATGATCTGGTAGCGAAGTTGAAAGAGCTGGGCGATAAGTTGGCTGATTACACCCGTCATCAGGGTGGCAAACGGTTCTTTCGCCAGTTTTTTACCGTGCAGCGTAGTGATCATTTTTTAACCCTGCTCAACAAGACGAATATCGACTATACGCGCTATAAGCGTGGCACCGAGACGTTGTTCGATCTCGATAGTTTTCTTACGTTGTTTATGGAGGGTGAAGAGGTGTTGCGCAACGATTGGCGGTTGATACGTGATCTGGTACTGATTCGGATGGTTGAACAATTGCGTGATTGGATTGCCAATAACGTCGATGCCATTCCGAGTGAGGAGGAAGTGGTGGAGGCGTAGCGACGCAGTAGAGCCGAACGGCTGTTTGGCTCCGCAAAGGTGTAGAGGGGTTCAAACGCAAAGGCGTGAAGATCGCTAAGCACTGTTTGATAGGAACAAACGATAGCAACAAGGAGGATACCCAATGGCATTTGTGACCGGTCTCTTTCTGATCGACGCACCGGCGTCGGCACTCAACAATCTCGGTTCGATACCCGGTGAGCGGGAAGATAACACCGTCGGTGTCAAAATGATCTCGACCAAAGCCGGTAACTTTCCCTATGTCTCGGCACAAGCGTTTCGTTACTGGTTGCGCACCACCCTCGAGCGGCGGGTACCGGAATGGAAGGCATCGCCGATCTTCCGTGAAGAAAAGATTGCCTACACCGACGCCAATCCGATCCGCTACTGGGATGATGATCTTTTTGGGTATATGCGCGCGCCGGGGAAGTCGGATACGGCGAAGAAGAGTCGTGAGCAGCTAAGCATGCTCGATGAGGCAACGCCGGTGAAAGATACCATCACGCGCGCTTCACCCTTTCGGGTGAGTACATTGGTCTCGATTGCACCGGTCAATCCGACGAGTGATTTCGGCGTCATGTCGCGTCACGAGGGTAATCCGGTGCCGCATGAGCACCAGTTTTACCGGGCAACCCTGAAGGGTCTCTTCTCGCTTGATCTGTGGGCATGCGGTACCTTCTCGTATCTCAACCGTACCGGTTTTCGCAATCTCGATGACGAGCGACTCAATCTGATCCGCGACTATCCCGGTGCTGAGCATTTAGAGGCAGAGAAGTCATACCGCTTACCCAAGCAGGAACGGTTGACACGGGTGAAGGCGTTGTTTAGCGGGATGGCGCAGCTTGAGGGGGGAGCTAAGCAGACGTTACACTATACCGATGTCAGCCCGGCATTAGTCATTTTTGCTGTTACCGACGGCGGGAATCATATCTTTCACCACACGGTGGGCGCGAATCGTACCGGTCAGCCTGAGATCAAAACTGACGCCCTGCGCGAGGCGTTACGTGTGTTTGCCGATGGTATCCGCTCACCGGTGTATGTTGGTTGGGTGAAGGGGTATCTCGATGAGGCACGTGCGGCGTTTGAGCAGTTCGTTGCCGAACATAATGCGAACGTTGATGCGAATGGCTTGCCGCGTATCGAGCTGAGCCATCCGCGTGAGGCGTTTTTGAGCTTCGTGGTTGCGTGCGATACACATCCAGACTGGTTGGATTAGTTAACGCAAAGGCGCAAAGTGCGCAGAGGGGTTAATACAAAGGCGCAAGGTACGCGAAAGATGCGAAGAATTGTTGGATGCCAACCCAGCTCACCCACTCCATCATTTACCTCTTTGCGCCTTAACATCTCTGCGTCTCTGCGTCTTTGCGTCTCTGCGTCTCTGCATCTTTGCGTCTCTGCGTCTTTGCGTCTCTGCGTCTTTGCGTCTCTGCATCTTTGCGTCTCTGCGTCTTTGCGTCTCTGCGTCTTTGCGTTAGTGCGTTAGTTGGAGAAAACGATGTATGTCCTCAAAATCGTGCTCGAAGGTATCACTACCTCCTTCCGCTATCCACACTTTATGCTTGGTGTACAACCGAGTTTCCCGCTCCCTCCGCCGGCGACAATCTACGGTCATGTGTGTAGCACACTCGGGGAGTGGTTCGATCCCGAAGGAGTAATGTTCGCCTACCATTTCACTTTTGCCGGTGAAGGTCAAGACCTCGAACACATTCACGTGCTGTCGGTATCGTCGGGTAAGTTACCCAGCGGCGAACGTAAAGTCCTGGAGGGCAACGTCAATCCCTTCAAACGCAATATACTCCTCTTCCCACGGCTAACGCTCTACCTCAATCGGCCCGATTGGCTCGATTATTTCCGTCATCCACGCTACCCAGTCGTTTTGGGACGTTCGCAAGACTTGGCCGTGTACACACAGATCGAGGTGATTGAGCTGCAACAACAAGAACAGGTCTACTTCGAGCATACGCTCATGCCGTACACCATGGCAACCCAAGTACCGGCTGGGGTTGTCGCTCTCATGCCGAGCTGGATCGACTACCACAATCGGCGACGGCCGGTCTTTGCGCGCTATCTGATGCTAACCGAGCGGGTGACGAGCAAACAGATGCTACACTTCGGCACGCAAAAACCGCGTTATTGGTATGACCCGACCGCACCACGGGTGCATGACGAACCGTTAGGGTTGTGGTTTCACACCTTCGGAGGAACTGCTGATGAGACCTTCGCCGTGGCCTGATTGGTTAGATGATCTACTTGCCAAGAGCCAGCGCTACGGAGGCGAAACATTGGCCGAGCATACGTGGGTAGTGTTGAGTCGGCTGGCCGATCTGTATCGCCTACGACCGCACCTGCTGGATAACAGTCGACTCTGGCACTGTTTGTATTGGGCGGTGTTTCTGCACGATTTTGGCAAAGCAGCGCGTGGTTTTCAGCAACGGTTGCGGGGTGGGCCGGCATGGTCACACCGCCACGAAGTGCTCTCGTTGGCATTCGTGGATGCCATCGCTCATGGTCTATCCGCTGATGAGCAGTGTTGGCTGGTTGCAGCCATCGTGTCACATCATCGCGACGAAGCCGAAATTGCGGAGACTTATCCATTAGATGTTCGCAAGGACCCGCTGGTTGAGCTATGTCGTGAAGTGGACGACGAGATCGTTTTCCGGCTCAACAAGTGGCTGGCTACGTGTGCCAACCCTTGGCGTGAGGCATTAGGATTAGCTGGGGTGGTGGGTGAGATTACACCGCAATCGATGACGGTCAAAGCCAAACGGGTACGTTACTGGTTGGGTATCTACCACGAGTGGGTGGAGGCGAACCATCCTGCAGCACGGGTACCCGGCATTTTGCTGCGCGGCTTGATTACCACTGCCGATCATATGGCTTCGGCGCATCTTCATCGCCTGCCGCCACCGATCACCGAACCGTGGTCGGCGTTGGCTAAACGTCTTTTGCCGGCGGGATGGCAGGTCTACGAACACCAACGGCAAAGTGGCATGCTCAACGGCCAATCGGCGCTGCTCATGGCCCCGACCGGCAGCGGCAAGACTGAAGCTGCGCTCTATTGGGCACTTGGTGATGGTACCGCACCTCCAGCGCGTATCTTCTATACCCTACCCTATCAGGCGAGTATGAATGCCATGTACGACCGATTACGGCAGAACTTTGGCGACGATCTGGTCGGCCTACAGCATGGCCGGGCAGCACAAGCCCTTTACGCTCGCTTTCGGGAGGGTGAGGAATGGTCGGCTGCAGCGCGGCGTGTACAGTGGGAAAAGAACTTGAACACGCTGCACGCTCGCCCGCTCAAAGTACTCAGCCCGTACCAACTCCTCAAAGCTCTCTTCCAACTGCGCGGGTTTGAAGCCATGCTCACCGATTACGCGCAGGCAGCGTTTGTATTTGACGAGATTCATGCTTACGAACCGGAACGTCTCGCCTTGATTATCGGTCTGATGCGGTATCTACGCGAGCAGTTCGCTGCACGTTTCTTTGTAATGTCGGCTACGTTTCCCCAGCTTATTCGCGACCGGTTAACGGTGGCACTTGGTAACAACGTTCCCGTAATCCGGGCTAGCCCGGAGATCTTTACCCGCTTTCGTCGTCACCAACTATTCTTACGTGATGGTGATCTCACCGATCCGACCACCATCACCGAGATTGTCAATGGAGTGAGGACGGGCCGGCAAGTGTTGGTTTGCGCGAATACGGTGGCGCGGGCGCAAGCACTGTGCGATCAGCTCGCGCAAGCCGGTCTCACCGATGACCAACTTCTCTTGATCCATAGTCGCTTTACGCATGGCGACCGCAACCGACTCGAACAGCGTATCCGTTTTTACTGTGGCAGTAATGTTGCCCAAAGACCGCCACTAGTGCTGGTGGCTACGCAGGTAGTCGAAGTGAGTCTCGATATTGATCTCGACACAATCTATACCGATCCGGCTCCCCTCGAAGCGCTCTTACAACGCTTTGGCCGCGTCAACCGGTGTGGTGCGAAGGGGATCTGTCCGGTCTACGTCTTTCGTCAGCCCAACGACGGGCAAGGTGTCTATGGTCGTGATCGCGATCCGAATCGTGCGGGACATATTGTCCGTGTGACATTAGCCGAGCTTGAGAAGCACAATCGTGAGATTATTGACGAAGCCGCGATTAATGACTGGCTCGACAACATTTATGCCGATCCTGAGCTGAAACAGCAATGGACAGAAGCCTACCAACGGATGGCGCAACACGTTGAACTCATCATCAACGGTATCCGTCCGTTTCGGAGTGATGACCAGCGTGAGGATGAGTTTGAGCAACTGTTCGATGGCGTTGAGGTGGTACCGCAGTGCTTTGAAGAGGACTATGTTAAGTGTCTTGTTGAGGAACGGTTGATTGAAGCGAATGACTATCTGGTCAGCATCAGCAAGCAACGGTTTGCCATCCTGCGTAGCCAAGGCAAACTGCGTCCGGCGGAAGAGACCGGCAAGCGGCGGGTATGGGTTGCGCAGCTTCCCTACGACGAGCGTAACGGTCTCTCGTTTAGTGACATCGTGATTGATCCGGATTGGAGTTAAGTATGAGTCTGACGGTGCATCATCTCATCTTTACCGCCACTGCTGCCACCCCGGTTGTGCTGGCTGCGCACAGCGGGCCGGCCGTGCGCGGCGCAATTTCCAACGCGCTCTGGAACCGGTTCTGCACTAACAAAAGCGCCACCACCTGCGCCGGCTGCCCGCTGTTTCAGCATTGCCCGGTCGCAGCGCTGGTCGCGCCAATGCGCAGCGAAGACGAAAAAGGCAGCGAGCAGCGCCCGCGTCCGTATGTGGTGCGCCCGCCCCGTGACGGCGGGAAACGCTACCAACCCGGCGATACCATCCGGTTTGGCCTTGCCCTCTTTGGTCAGGCCGAAATCTTCTTCCCCTTCATCGTGATGGCTGTGCGCGAACTCGAACACGACGGGATCGGCATCAGCTTGACCGAACTCGGTCGCCGGCGCGGCACGATTAAGCTCAACGCGATTGAAGCGTACAACCCGCTGAGCGGCGAGCGGCAGATGCTCTATCCGCTGCCCGGCGGCAACGTCAACTTCCCCAGCCTGCCGATCGATGCGACGGCGGTGCAAGACTACGCGGCGCGGTTGCCGACCGATCAGATCACGCTCACCTTTCATACGCCGGCCCGCTTGGTCGACCAAGACCGGCTGGTGAAGCAGATCACGCTGAGGCCGCTGATCCAGCGCCTCATGCGTCGGCTTGACGACCTCAGCCGGGCGTATGGCGCTGGCCCGCTAGCGATCGACTTTCGTAGCCTGCTCGCCATCGCCGAGCAGGTCACAACGACGGTTGATCAGACGCGCTGGGTTGACGTGGTAAGCGTTTCGTCGCGCCAGCAACGGCGCACCCCGGTGGGAGGACTGATCGGCAGTGCCACTTTCAGCGGGCCGCTTGCGCCCCTGCGCGAGCTGATCGTTTGGGGCAGCTTGATCCACATCGGGCGCAACGCGGTCAAAGGCGACGGCTGGTACACCCCGGACGGGATGGAGGTCTTGCCGTAACGCCAGTAGCAAGGCATTGCCTTGCGAACTTGACAACGACAGGTGTTTCGGAGTATCAATGAACACACCGGCAGTGCATAACAACCGAGCCAGCATTGCAGCCATCAGCGCACTGCATGATCGTTTCTGCACCTTAACAACCAGCATGTCACCCATTGCGGGCGACGCCGGTACAGAAAGGAAGACTGCACCATGGAACTCATCGTTAGCGAACGCGGCAGTTTTGTCGGTAAACACCAAGGCCGGCTGCGGGTAACCAAGGACAATGAGCTGGTACGTGAAGTACCGATCATGCATCTCCGACAAGTCATCATCTGTGGTGGCGGTGTCGCCATCAGCAGCGATGCCATACGGGTGTGCAGTGAAGAAGGCATCCCAATCCACTTTATCAGCACCAATGGTACCCCACATTCTAGCCTCTACAGTGCTGGCCTCACCGGCACCGTTCTCACGCGGCGAGCACAACTGCGTGCTTATGACGGGCCGGCCGGTGTCGCCCTTGCCCGTGCATTCACGCTGGGCAAACTAGGTAACCAAGCCAACCTCCTGCGCTACGCAGCAAAAAATCGCAAAGAGACGGCACCTGATGTATACGAACAACTGATGACTACAGCTGGTGAAGCGGTTGACTACCAAATCGCAGTCGAACGACTCAAAGGCGAAACGGTTGATGAGATTCGTGAAGAATTGATGGGGATTGAAGGCCGCTACGCAGCGCACTACTGGAAAGCCATCGGCGCGATAGTCCCGCCTGAACTCAATTGGCCGGGGCGCGAGACACGTGGGGCAAGCGATCCGTTCAATCAAGTACTCAACTACGGTTACGGCGTGTTGTATGGTCAGATCGAACTTGCCATCGTGCTTGCCGGTCTCGATCCGTATGCCGGCCTACTCCACGCCGATCGACCGGGAAAACCGAGTCTAGTTTTAGATTTAATCGAAGAGTTTCGCCAAGCAGTGGTTGATCGACCGCTGCTCGGCCAGATCACCCGTGGTTGGCAGATTGGGCGGGAAGAAGATGGGCGGCTTGATCAACCTACGCGCGAGCGCATTGTGACCAAAGTGCTCGAACGGCTTGAATCAACCGAACCGTATGAAGGAAAGCGGCAACCGTTACGTCATATCATCCAGTGTCAAGCACGCCACATTGCTACCTTCGTGCGTGGTGATCGTGAAAACTACACCCCATTCGTGATGGGCTGGTGATAGTGATAGAGCGATATGCAGTGCCTCGTGATTTACGACATCCCTGATGACCGGGCACGACAGCGTGTTGCTGATGCCTGTCTAGACTACGGTCTACAGCGGATTCAATACAGTGCATTTGCCGGCAATCTCAGCCGAGCGCATCAACGCGCGCTGTTTAACGAAATAACTCGTCGATTGAAAGATCGCACTGCCAACGTTCAACTCTTCGTCTTCGATGCAAAGATGTGGGAGGAACGGCGGGTATTGGAGCAAAACTATGACAACACCTGATCTAGACACAATCGAGGTCAGTGACGTCAAGCAATGGCGCTACTGCCCACGGGTAGTGTGGTATGCTTACTGTTTGCCTACGATTCGCCCCAAGACCGATCTGATGCGCCACGGTATAGCCAGTCATCGTGCCGAAGAGGATCGTGAAGTGCGACGTTCATTGCGCACGTATGGTCTCAAAACCGGTGAGCGCTATTTCAACGTCTACTTACGTTCAGAGCGTTTAGGCGTGCGTGGTATCCTCGATCTCGCAATTGTCGTACCCAAGCGAGACGATCCGGCGGCGAAGGTGGTAGTAGTCGATTACAAAGACAGTGAGCAACCGGCTGGACCACATTTCAAGTTGCAAGTAGGAACGTATGCCTTGCTGATTGAAGAGGTGTGGGGATTACCGGTAGAAACCGGGTGGATCTATCATATCCCGTTGCGTAAAGCCGAAAAGGTTCCGATCACTCCGCAACTACGACGTAATGTACTTGAAACGATTACCGCCGTGCAACGGGCTATTCAAACCGAAGCTCTACCACCACCCCCGACCAGTCGTGCAATGTGTGTAAACTGTGAATTCCGTCGCTTCTGTAATGATGTTGTGTGAGCATAGCGATCGAATAGGTCGTTAACGCGGTTCGCTCGCAACTCTGTACCGGAGAGGTCTTGTTCCCCTACTCCGGTACAAAAACAGATAACCCGTTATCGGCAATATGGTTCATTACAAAGGGATGGAGTATCATCTCAACTCGATGCCTTTTACGGGCAAAAGAAAAGTTGCGAGCATAGCCCACTTGGTACGTTTGCGATCGTCCAAAAAGTGATTATACTAAGAGTGTAGGAAGGCCTATGAGCGATTGTATCGGCAGAGGGAGGGTGATCACAGCGGGAGGGCTTCAGGAAGAGAGGTAGCCTTTCAATACTTTCGGCTCACGGTAGAGCACTGAAACCTCGGCATTTCCTGCTTTCTGCTGAAGCTGTTGTTTCTTTCAATACTTTCGGCTCACGGTAGAGCACTGAAACTATTGAATCGGAGCAAGTTTTTAGCTCCTACATGGACTTTCAATACTTTCGGCTCACGGTAGAGCACTGAAACGCGTCTGTTGCGGTTTACAGCGGGGAGGTGTATCGAGCGCTTTCAATACTTTCGGCTCACGGTAGAGCACTGAAACCTGGCGAACGTTATACTCTTCATCCAGCACCGAGCGCCTTTCAATACTTTCGGCTCACGGTAGAGCACTGAAACTCTATTACGGTGACGGTGAACAATACCGACGTAGCCTTTCAATACTTTCGGCTCACGGTAGAGCACTGAAACTCAAGGAAGTAATATATCGCATGTATTCTGACAAACTTTCAATACTTTCGGCTCACGGTAGAGCACTGAAACTTCCTGGAGACTACCTTCTTCTGGGGCTTCAAGCTGCTTTCAATACTTTCGGCTCACGGTAGAGCACTGAAACTAGTCGAGTTTCGAGACCGTATTGCTCGTCTCTTGTCCTTTCAATACTTTCGGCTCACGGTAGAGCACTGAAACGTGATGGACGAGACGACGGCGACATCGCTAAAAATACTGCCTTTCAATACTTTCGGCTCACGGTAGAGCACTGAAACGTTGGCGGAGTTTTAATCCAGACAAATGCTACAGTAACTTTCAATACTTTCGGCTCACGGTAGAGCACTGAAACGTCCCGATCCGCAGATGGAACGCGGATTCTGTAAGCTTTCAATACTTTCGGCTCACGGTAGAGCACTGAAACGCATGATAGCCGATCACATCTTGTTGTGACAGTGCCCCTTTCAATACTTTCGGCTCACGGTAGAGCACTGAAACCTCATCGGCGAGTATGATGTGCTCCGTTGGCCATACTTTCAATACTTTCGGCTCACGGTAGAGCACTGAAACACACCAACCACCATCAGCACGATAACGAATGCAACAACTTTCAATACTTTCGGCTCACGGTAGAGCACTGAAACATTCTACAGGCTTGAGAAAATAGAAATTGTTACCGCTTTCAATACTTTCGGCTCACGGTAGAGCACTGAAACCCTGCTGTTGACGAGCGAATACAAGCTGCAACTCAACTTTCAATACTTTCGGCTCACGGTAGAGCACTGAAACTGGGGACTATGACGGATACGCCGCAGCAGCGATGCTACTCTTTCAATACTTTCGGCTCACGGTAGAGCACTGAAACTCTGCGGGATTATTGTCTGATGCGGTTGATGACTCCTTTCAATACTTTCGGCTCACGGTAGAGCACTGAAACCGACTTCTTTGGGAACAGGTACTG
>NZ_JBWGQH010000017.1:100629-101861 GCF_056331925.1 Chloroflexus sp. | reverse complement strand
GTCGGCGGCACCACCGGCGTGTTGGTCGGCGGCACCACCGGCGTGTTGGTCGGCGGCACCACCGGCGTGTTGGTCGGCGGCACCACCGGCGTGTTGGTCGGCGGCACCACCGGCGTGTTGGTCGGCGGCACCACCGGCGTGTTGGTCGGCGGCACCACCGGCGTGTTGGTCGGTGTGCGTGTTGGTGGTTCAGCCGTGCTTGTTTCAGTAATGCTCAACGGCGGTGCTGCATCAACCATGACCGGCGATGTTGACAACAGTGCGGCCAAGAAAAGAAGGCCGCCCAGGATAATGGGAATGATGCGCCAGATCGTATCTCTCATAACAAATGTGACTCCCTATCGCCCGATCAGCGGAATGAAGTATCGGTACTGTTGGCTTATAGTACCACGCGGCTGTAACGGACCATATTCGTGGAAGGTACCATTTGTTTCAATTTCGACCAGCCAATACGAGTACGCGACACCGTTCACCGCAGTGTGATCACTAAACTGATAAGTAGCACCGCTACCCGCACTACCCTGCGCCGGAATGGGTAAAGGGGTGAGCAACTGTGCTTTTTCACGTTCACCAATTGAACGATAGATGAGAAAACCACGTGTATTTACTTCTGCACCGGTAGCCCAGATGATATCCCAGCCTTGATTGGTAGCGACGAGTCGAAACTCGGTCAGCACAATAGCTGTGGGCGGTGCATCGGGTGGTGGCGTGCTTATGCGAGTTGGATCGTCAGATGTCGTTGTGGTTGGGTCATCACTTGGTGTGGTTGACACATTTGCACCGCTCGCCGTTGCTTGATTGATGATTGCGGTGACAGTAGCCGGTAATGGTGTATTGACTTGCACACGGAAAGTGACGGTGAGACTGGCGTTTACATCAAGTGATGCGAGGGTGACTCGTACAAAGGTATCACCAACGTTATTCCCTTGAGCAACGATAGCCGGAGGTGTTGCCGTTACGCTACCGGTGATCAGGGTCGTATTGACATCAGGCGTATCGGCGACCAAGAGTTGTAGGGCTACTTCGGGACCGGTGTTGGTTAGAATCAAGATGTACTCGATCACATCACCGGCACCTGCCAGGCCATCGTTATTCCCATCGACAACGATGGTGGCCCGCTTAGTAAGAAGCACAGCAGTACTACCAGGGATGCGGGTCTCATCACTCGCCGTCACCGACGGGCGAGGTTGGTTGGCGCTGTCGGTGTAGGTGAGCGTGGCAGTGTTAGTCAG
>NZ_JBWGQH010000017.1:97802-100530 GCF_056331925.1 Chloroflexus sp. | reverse complement strand
GGTATAGGTCAGCGTCTGACCGGGCGCGGTGATCGACATGCCGTCGGTCTTACTGAGGACCATTTGGGGTTGGGGTGGAATATTGTCGGTATCACTGGTCGAGACGGATGGATACGGATTATTAAGCTGATCTGTATACGAGAGCGTCGCTGTATTGGTAATTGATCCACTTGCTCCAGGATCTACCTGTACTGTTACCGATACTGTACCACTACTACCGGCGACCACCGGGTTGGTCAAGGTGAAGGTTACCACGCCTCCGCTCTCGCTGCACGAGCCGGCGAGACTGCCCATAGAGCAGCTCTGATAACTCACCCCGGTGGGTAGCGTGTCAGTAATCACCACATTGAACGCAGCACCGGGAGAAGGTGTAGTATGGCTTGTGTTGGTAAAAGTAAGGGTATAGGTCAGGGTTTGGCCAGGCGCTGTGAGGGTAGTGCCGTCGGTTTTGCTCAATTCCATGCGAGGTGTTGGTGGTTGGGTCAGGAATCCAATAACACCGGTCTGACCTTCTTGAATAAACTGATTGTTAGGGTTAACACAAGTGACAATTCGCCACCAACCAGACTCGGGGTTCGCGAAAGCATTACCACCGCGCGTACTTCCCGTCCCACCGTTCCATACTGCATTACTGGATATAGTGCCGGTAATTCCTCCCGTCAATCCATTAGGATCGTAAGTGTCACTTGGTGCATAATAACGAACGCGGATATTGCCATCCATGTCAAAGTTGTGAAACGTCACACTACTTTGACCGGGGTTGACATATTCATATAAGGTTATGCAGGCCCCAGAAGCATTATCATGCTGAAATGTGGTTGCCGAAATGCCGATCAATAATTCATCACCGGTACCCGGGTTACCGTCGGGGTTATCGTAGTTTAGTGGTGGTGAATTATTTGGATCGTTGTCATTGTCGGTGCCAAATCGTAACCGCCAGCTATTATCGGCGTTACCACCGGTCTGGGCACGTAGAATGTAGGTGCCGCATGTTACCGGTGCTGGGATCGTGTACAATCGTGTCCATTGCGGCCCAATAGTATTGGAGTTGTAAGTCTGCTGGATCAAGGAACCGGTTGCCAATGGGCCCGGTTGCGTTGGCGGATTAAGGACTGTGCCCGGTTGATATACCTCGAACGTGGTAGTCCCGGAGGTGGTAATCTCATCGCTCACCCCGCCACCACTGGTGTTGTTTAAATCGGGATGAAACAGATCAATATGCACAGGATTGTTGGGATCCCAGCCGCAGGGTACGTGCAAGGTGATGTAGTGATAGCCGTTACCGGCACCGGTACTGTTGTTGGTGTACCAATCACCGATACCCAAACCTCGACTTGGACTAGATGTTTGTAAATACATCAGTGAACCGCTTGGTGGTAGTTCAACGGCATTTGCAATCTGGTTAGTAAGTGTAGGTAAAGCTAGCACAACTGCCCAGATGAACAATAGCATAAAATTGATGCGTCGTTTCATGACGAATTCTCCCTTGGCTTTCCCCTAATAGGGTGTGATCTGAGGGGGATTGTAAAATGCACATAAACGTAAATTCTCACCGAATTATAGTACATATTGACTGATTTGTAAATTCATGGTCATATCTGACAGGTGTTCTAACTGTCAAAAAATTAACCTTTTGAATTGATTTGTATAAATTAATTGTAATCTTGCAAGATGTACTACAATTATTTCACAATTATATCTATTACGGAGTGACCACAGTGCCAACAATTACCACTCGCCACGGAGCACTTCACTATCTTATTGCTGGTCAGGGAGCGCCGTTTGTTTTAATCCACGGTAATACCTACACAGCAGCAACCCAAGTTCGGTTAGCGCAGCGCTTCGCCGATCGATTCACTGTCTACTCATTCGACTTACTCGGCCATGGTGGTTCAGCTCGTCCGCCCGATCTGTTTACACCGCGCTACTTTCAAATGCAGGGTGAAGCCGTAGCAGATGCGCTCACCGGTCTGTTTCACGAGCCAGTTCCCGTGTTTGGGATGAG
This sequence comes from Chloroflexus sp., assembly GCF_056331925.1. Classification (NCBI taxonomy): domain Bacteria; kingdom Bacillati; phylum Chloroflexota; class Chloroflexia; order Chloroflexales; family Chloroflexaceae; genus Chloroflexus; species Chloroflexus sp. The sequence continues at coordinate 98,525 of NZ_JBWGQH010000017.1, read as the reverse complement.
CGCTGGGGGTATTAGCGCTCTGAATGCCATTTGTATCAGGCCGGATTGCATAGCGGCTTTGATCCTCGATGGAGTATTTGCGCGTGTCACCGCCGCAACCTATCAGGCACACCGGCAAGCAACTGCCAGTATGTCACCAAGTTGGCACCGCTACATGGCCGGTCAGCATGGCGCCGATTGGTGGCCGATTCTCAATGCGGGCGTCGAGGCCGTCATCGAGCAGCTCGCCGCGCAAGAAGCTCTCGTGACACCTTGCCTCGATCAAATCAAGGTACCGGTGATTATTTTTCACGGTGGGAAAGATCCGTTTGTACCGGACGAACAAGCCCGCGCGGTTGCCGCCGGGATCCGCGGGGCACGGATTGTGTATGAGCCAGAGGCTGGGCACTTGATCGCATGGCGTAACCCTGACGCCTTTCGAGCAAGGGTAGAGCGATTTTTGGCGGAACACGGCCTTGTGCGGGTAGAGCGATAGAACGAGGGTTGTGATCGCATCTTACGAACAACCTTTTGGTGAGTACCCCATCGACGATATGGCGATGGGGTACTGAATGATGGATTGCTAGCGCGCAATAGCTGGGATGAAGATCGTATAGCGTGGTGGGCCGTCAACTGGGGGTGCGCTGGCTGAGGTGACTGTTATCGTAAAACTACCGGAAGCGGTGTTGCCGGCGGCATCGGTAGCCGTACAGGTGACGGTGGTGGTGCCGAGGGGGAAGGTGC
>NZ_JBWGQH010000017.1:74134-97703 GCF_056331925.1 Chloroflexus sp. | reverse complement strand
ACGGCGACCGCCCCGCTGACTGCATCAACGGCGGTGGCGGTGAAGGTGACCGGCACTCCGGCCGGGCCGGTGGCTTCGCGCGTCAGGTTTGGCGGCAGCGTCAGAGTGGGCGCGGTCGTGTCGCCGACGGTGACCGGAAAACTACCGGAAGCGGTGTTGCCGGCGGCATCGGTAGCCGTACAGGTGACGGTGGTGGTGCCGAGGGGGAAGGTGCTGCCGCTGGCCGGCGTGCAGGTGACGGCGACCGCCCCGCTGACTGCATCAACGGCGGTGGCGGTGAAGGTGACCGGCACTCCGGCCGGGCCGGTGGCTTCGATGGTAGTAGCATCAGGAAGATTCAGAACGGGTGCAGTTGTATCAATAGTGAAAAAGAGCGACACGTCACTACCTAGGGGAATACCGCCCACGCTCGTCAAGGTAGCACAGGCCAACAAGCTATATTGGCCATCGGGTAACGGTTGAGCGGTCGTGGTAACAATAGTCGTCGCACCATCAACACGAACACCGGCCAGCAAATTAGGATTAGCGGCATCGCATGTGGTAGCAGCACCACTGAAAAGGCGATAATTGGCCGAATCGTTGCCGTTACGCAACAGCTCGGCAAACGTGAGACGTAACTCGTTGACTGTACCGCTGATCAGGTCACCATCGTTGAGAACGCTTGCAGCCGAACCATCACTCCATGCTGCACTCTGCACCGTTGGAGGAACGAAACTAAGCCGTCGTCCAAAAATCTCGAATTGACGGTTAGCGGGTACACCGTTGAGATAACTGCTCCACACCGTCATAAAACGACCGGTACCGGTGGCTACAAGGCGTGGCGCGACACGATGCCAATTCACCGGGTTATACAACGTTGAAGGAGGGGTTTCGGCCTCACCGTTCGGTAGCGGGCGAGCTAATCCGCTTGAACTAGCTTGAAACGCAGATGGTGCAAGCACTGGTGTGCTACCAATCAAGAAATTACCACCGCCAACCGGTGTGAGCGGCGTACTACCATCGGTATCGGCGTTGAAGCGTTGACCGTAAATCTCGAATCGATCATTAACGGTAGGATCGCTGCGCCACACGACGAGCCACTCTCGCTGATACGGGTCGTAGGCGAGATCGACATCGAGACCCTTGAAACGGTTATCAGTACCGTTGGAACTAAAACTGACCCGCTGGTTACTCACGCTTGTACCGAAACCGGTCGGTTGCCGTAAACTGACATATACCTCTTCAAACCCGTTCGTATTATCACCAAACCAAGCAACTAGATACTGATTACGGTCGGGATTGTGGGCAACCGCCGGGCGGTAGGCATCGCAGCTTGCATCCGCACAACCGTTGTTTTCACCAACGAAGCTGATACGGTGATCGTCGCGATAATTCGATCCAATACCTGGTAAAAGATGGGCTTGTGTGCCATCAGCGGCCAATATCTGCCCATAAATTTCAAACTCACCGTCTTCCACCCCGATCGCGTTATTATCTGCCGACCAGACCACGAACCATTGGTTATCGACGCTGTTGTAAGCAATCGCCGGTGTAACTGCATCGTAGTCGGGCCGCGTAGCGGGATTGCTCACATCGAAACCGGCACGGCTGACGAGAAAATCATTAGGTCCGATCTGCCCAATGAAGCGACGGGTAGGATGCGGATCGAGTGAAAAGCGCTGACAACGGATCTCAAACTCGCCACCCTGTTCGGCAAAACTCTGGCTCAGAAAACCATTCGCCCGATCATCAGACCAACAAATCAGAAACTCACCGTTCTGCGAATTGTAAGCCACTGACGGCGAGAAAGCATCCCAATCTGGTGTTCGCCCCGCGAAATTGGTGCGGTAGAACAGAACATTAATCTCAGAGATGCGGTCATCCTGGGGATTACCACACGTATCGCGAATCAGCAGATCGCCGTCAGCCGCTACCACCTGCACATATATCTCGAAAGCACCGGCAGCACGATAGCCAGCACGACCGGCGCTAGGATTAGCACAGTCGATCAGCGGATTCGTATTATCGGCAGTCCATGCAACGAGAAAGACATTATCACGCGCACTGTAGCTCACCACCGGGCTGTAAGCATCAAACGGATCGTTCGCAAGATCGTTCCCGTTGCGGCTAATCCGAAATGCCGTTCCACTCACTTCGGCGCCAGGAGCTGATGGTGGAAGCAAAACGCCGGTCACAGCATCAACAAACTGACCATAAATCTCGAATTCGTTTGTCCCACCACCGGCCCGTGGACGGACGAATACAACCAGATACTGGTTGGTAATCGGATTGTAGGCTACATCCGGCTCAAATGCATCTAAGGTCGGTGCAGCGAAGCTGATACGTTCATCGCTATCGCCGATCACACTGTTGAGCGTAATCTTCACCGCGGTATCCGGCGAAACGATTGAGCGCGCATGTACCGTCAGCGGATGATCTCCAATAATCCAAGTAATAACCAGCATGACTACAAGTGGCTGCCACCAACGCATACTTTCTCCTCATGATGCAACTGAGCAAGACAAACGCAGAGAATGATTGTGGGATGGGGAAGTGCTTACACTCTAAGGTAACAAGCGAGTATGTAGTGCTGGTGAATAGAAGCAACAAAGAGTAATGACAAAACCGTTATCAACAGAAACGGGCAGCCCTTCGTGGCTGCCCAAGCTCATCACATCACAGATCAAGCGGAAGTTTCAGGATTGGTGATGGCGTGATAACTGTGATTTTACCGTTGCCACAATCTGCTCGACGGTAAAGCCAAACTCAGTGTAGATACGCTGGAATGGTGCAGAGGCGCCGAAGCGATCAACTCCAATAATCGCACCCTCACAACCAACGTAGCGCTCCCAACCCAGCGACCGTCCCGCTTCAACCGCAACACGGGCCTTGACGGAAGGTGGCAGTACGCGATCGCGATAGGCGTGGTCTTGCCGATCGAACAACTCACGGCATGGCATACTGACCACCTGTACGGCGATACCCTCGGTCGCCAATTGATCGGCCGCTGCCAACGCCAGCGCCACTTCCGAACCGGTAGCAATGATGATCGCTTGCACCGGATCGGCAGCGCGTAAGACATAGCCGCCATACAACACACCATCGGCTGCCCCTAACTGGCTGCGGTCAAGCGTTGGTACATTCTGGCGTGACAGAATAATTGCCGTTGGACCATCAGTGCGGGTCAGCGCCAAGCGCCATGCCATCGCTACTTCGTTGGCATCACCCGGTCGCACCACAAGTAGGTTGGGAATAGCTCGCAACGCTACCAGATGTTCAATCGGCTGATGGGTGGGACCATCTTCACCAACACCGATGCTATCGTGGGTGAGGACGTAGATGACGCGCAGCTTCATCAGGGCTGCGAGCCGGATGGCGGGTCGCATATAATCGCTGAAAACGAGGAAGGTACCACCGTAGGGAATAATGCCACCGTGCAACGCCATACCGTTGAGGATCGCGCCCATTGCATGCTCACGCACACCGAAATGAAGGTTGCGCGCATTGAAATTATCACCGCTGATCGAGCCTAGCCCTTCCAGATAGGTAAAATCCGAGGTGTGTAGATCGGCTGAGCCGCCGAGCAAACCGGGTATAACCGGCACAAGAGCTTGCAGAACAGCACCCGACGCTACGCGCGTCCCCTTCGCCTTCGGGTCGGGCGGAAAGATCGGCAAGGCTGTTTCCCAACCGGTTGGCAACCCACCCGATTGCAACAAATCCCATTCGAGGGCCAGATCGGGATAGGCGGCTCGGTACCGTTTCAGCATCGCCTCCCATTCGCGTTGGCGCACCTCGCCAATCTCAACGGCCAATTGCATGTGGTCATAGACTTCATCAGGCACGTAGAACGGTGGTTCGGTCGGCCACCCTAATGCCTCTTTGGTCAAGCGCACCCCCTCTGCACCGAGTGGCTCACCATGGGCCTTATGGCTACCGGCACGCGGACTACCGTAACCGATCACGGTGCGGGTGATGATCAGCGATGGACGTTCGCTATCGGCAATGGCTTCGGCAAGTGCTAGGGCAACGGCGGCCATATTGTGGCCATCGGCGTAGAGGACTTGCCAGCCATAAGCGGCAAAGCGTTCGGCCACGTTTTCACTCCACGCTAAGTTGGTCGGTCCGACGAGCGAAATACCGTTGCTATCGTAAAGCACGATCAACTTACCCAAGCGAAGGTGACCGGCCAAGCTAGCTGCCTCGTGAGAAATCCCTTCCATCAAATCACCATCGCTGGCAATAACGTAGGTATAGTGATCGACGATGGGAAAGCCGACGCGGTTAAATTTCGTTGCCAGCCAGCGCTCGGCAATCGCCATCCCAACAGCAGTGGCGATGCCTTGTCCCAATGGGCCGGTCGTCATCTCAACACCCGGTGTTTCGTGATATTCGGGATGACCGGGAGTACGGCTTCCCCATTGCCGAAACCGTTTCAATTCATCAAGCGGCAGATCGTAGCCGGTGAGGTGTAAGAGAGCATAGAGTAACATCGAGCCATGACCGGCGGAGAGCACGAAGCGGTCACGGTTGGGCCAGTGAGGGTCGGAAGGGTTGTGCTTGAGAAAGCGCGTCCAGAGCACGTAAGCCGCATCGGCCATACCGAGCGGTAGACCGGGATGACCACTATTGGCTTGCTGAACGGCATCAATTGCCAAGGCGCGGATGGCGTTGGCACACAACTGGTCGATTGTAGAAGTTGCAGGTGCATCCATGTGGCAATGTCTCCTCTCTGAGTACCGGCGACAAGGACGGTACACGCGGCAAGATGCTCTTCTCATCATACCACCTCGCGCCGCGTATCGGTTACGTCGCTTTGAATCGAGTGCGGCGACCAACGAGTATGCCGTGAGATCAACCGACAACTGCGAATGTGATTGCCGGCATCCCACCTGAGCTTACTCCCTACAAACCGATCAAGATTTGTTATGATGTGATCGGAACCGTTATGAAGAGAGGCGTTATGTCTGATCTATTAGAACTCGAGACCGATCCGGCGATTGAGGGCTTATGGATAGCAATAGAGACAGCGCGTGCCCAGAGTTACCCTCTCACCGGCGCAGCTTTCCGTATGCTCCGGCCACCGCGTGATACGAACGAAGCGCTCGATGCTGCTGCGCGCGCGCTAGACTTTCAACCACTTGGGCCGCACTGGATCGAAGTGCCGCGGCGGATTGCGTCCAAGATTTTGACACACATCATTGCTCACGATCTCGCCTATCCTGATGAGATCGTTCCGGTCGCCCAAGCGAAGGAGTTGGCCGAACGGGTATTGGCGCTCGTTGGGCCACAAGCGCGCTATTTTACCAACGGTGCAATTAGCGGTGATTTTGCCATTTACGATGTGCGAGGCCAAGAAGTTGTCGGTTGGCGTTCACTTAGCGACGCACCGTTCGATCACGGTCTATTTGCGCTCAACGAGCGGCGGGTGGTCGTTTTGTGGGCTGAAGATGCACCGTAAGGAGCAGTAACGTTCGCACGGAAACCATCCTTTTGGTCGGGACCATGTGCTCGGCAATACATGCAGCATTATTTGTAAAACCCGACATTTGTATTGATCCATACCGGCTCATCGGTTTTTCGTGACTACGTTGATTCGGATGCGCATGTTTTTTCAGGAGTAGCCAGCTCGCCTTTTCCGCGAAATAGCAGTACAATACTTCATAATTAGTCTCGCTTGCATGGCAGTAGATCGCTGAGAGGTCAGTTATAGCGGCATGGTTTGACAATCCATCCGATGCGTATCTGAGCGTAATAGATTCCATTTTTTATTGAGTTACGATGATGCAACGCGAATCGTTTTTATCTTTGGCGAGTATTACCGCACCGTTTCGTGTATTCTGGGCCGCAGTGCGCGATTTGTTTGATGAGTTTTTGTTGCTGACATTTGCCAATATCATTTGGGCTGCCCTGAGCATTCCCCTCTTCAGCATTGCTTACGTGGCTATGGTGAGCAATGCCGCCGTGCCGGCGGCGGCAGCGGCATTGGCCGGCGTGATCCCGGCGGCGCCGGCGTTTGCCGGCTTGTATGTACTGAGTAAGCGAATTAGTGAAGGACGTGCCAGTAAACTGAGCGACTTTTTTGCCGGGATGTGGGCTTACGCCGGGATGGCGTGGCGCTTGTATGGAATCTGGATGGCCGGTTTTGTGTTGATTCTCTGGAATCTCGCCTTCTACGCCGGGGTGCCCGGTCTCTTGGGTGGAGTGCTGATCGGCTTTTTTCTGTATCTGCTTATGCTCTGGTCGGCGCTGATTATCTACGCTTTTCCGCTGATGGTGCTTCAAGAGCGGCCTTCCCTCCGTCAGATTGGGCGTAATGCGCTGATTCTCGTTATGAGTCGGCCTGTCTATACCCTCATCACAATGCTACTGATGGGATTTGTTTTGATGGTGAGCAGTGTGGTGTTGGTTGTTCCCTTCTTGTTGTTTGCCGTCGCTTTACTGGCATTGTGGGGTGTTCGTGCTACTCAATACTTGCTCGACGAAGCGCAAGAACAACAGGCCGCCACATCTGAGTCGGCGCCACCCGTTGAAGAGCGGGGCCGACGTGGGCAGGTACGCCCAAAATAGGCGTGTCGGTGATGCAGCGTGGTGAAATTGCTGTTTGAGCATGTGAAATACGAAAGCTGAGCTATGTTAACACGACGAATAATTCCATGTCTTGATGTGAAGGCCGGACGGGTGGTGAAAGGGGTGAAATTCCTCAACCATCGTGACGCCGGCGATCCCGTTGCATTGGCTGCTGCATACAATGCCGCCGGTGCCGATGAATTAGTGTTTTATGACATTACGGCCTCAAGCGATGAGCGAGCAATCATGGTCGAGGTCGTAGAACGAACCGCCGCCGAGGTATTTATCCCTCTGACCGTGGGTGGTGGGTTGCGTAGTGTTGAGGATATGTACCGCATGCTTCGGGCCGGCGCCGATAAAGTCAGCCTCAATACGGCGGCAGTCTACAACCCGCACCTGATTGCGGAAGGCGCCCGGCGGTTTGGTAGTCAGTGTATCGTGCTATCGGTGGATGCCAAACGGGTTAACGCACCAGGTGAACCACCGCGCTGGGAGGTGTTTACCCATACCGGTGCTAACCCACGACCGACGGGACTTGATGCTATTGCGTGGATCAAGCGTGGGATCGATCTCGGTGCGGGCGAAATCTGCATCAACAGCATGGATGCCGATGGTGCGCGGACCGGTTACGATCTTGAGCTACTGCAAGCGATTACTGCTATTTCGCCTGTGCCGGTGATCGCATCGGGTGGTGCGGGTTCGCCCGCTGATATGTACCGTGGCATCGTTGAAGGTGGCGCCGATGCAGTGCTGGCGGCATCGATCTTTCACTTTGGTGACTATTCCATCGCCGATGTCAAACGTTATCTGGCTGAACGCGGTGTACCGGTACGGCAGACGTTCGGATCTGAAGTGGACACTTCTAAAAGCAGTGCTTGAACGCTGCGCTATGCCAGATGATCGCCATCTGCGCTTCGTAAATGGCCATTCTCATCAAAGTGCAGGAGCCAATTCGGGTGGGTGCCGACCATCCACTCGACCTTACCGTCGATGTTACTTATCCGGTTGCTCGTGACCGGAGATACAGGCATAGACGACGGTTCTACACGCTGCATCGGTTTGCGTGCGAATCTGCTCGAACATACGCTGACCTCCTGCGGTACGTTCATCAGGCATGAACCGCTGCTTACTCCCAATGCCGCATGGTTGGTACCGAGCCACTCAGGGCGGCAGCACAGACATAACGCTTCGTCAGATGTATGCACCATAACGACGAGCAGTACAAGCCCTGGAGCCGTACCGGTGAGGGAAAACGCTTACCCTCCTTGCCCTGCCCGCCGAAAATCACGTACTAACAGACGCATCCGGCGCTGACCGTTCCATTCATCGACCGCGAGTTGGTAGGCAAGGTCGACGATGGGATGACGCTGGAGGGCAGCAGCGAAGTGACCGAAGTTAAACCCAATCGCTTCATAGACGTTAGTACCGGCGCGTACTCGCATACGCAGATGATCGCCGGTAGTGGTTGTCTGCGGATCGATCACCGTCACGTTAGGAGCCATAAACATCGGTGTTGGATTGCAATGCCCGAACGGTTCGAGTTGTTGGATAGCGTGGTAGACATCCCACGACAGCTCATCGAGGGGTAATTTCGCGTCGATCAGTAACCTTGGCGTTAGAAGTTCTTCTTTCAGATACTGTTTCCCTAGCGCCAACAGGCGTTGTTCGAACACCGGAATGTTGGCGGTATGGATGGTAAAGCCGGCTGCGGCTGTATGTCCCCCGTAGCGAACGAAGAGGTCGGCACACTGATCGAGCAGCTCGATGATATTGACACCGGGGATCGACCGTGCCGATCCGCGTGACGTTTCGTTACCTTGTTCGATGACAACTACCGGGCGATGGTAACGTTCGACTAACCGTGCAGCGACCAAACCAAGGAGACCGGCGTTGAAGTTCGGGTTGGTCAGCACGATCAAGGGCTGATCAGCCCGACCGCTTGTATTGACTAATTCTTCGGCTATTGTCTGTAACTGACGGGTGATGCTCTGTCGCTCACGGTTGGTAGCATGCAAGTCGGCCGCAATCGCATCGGCGGTGGCCTGATCGTCGGCGAGTAGCAATTCATAGGCGCGGCGGGCATCGTCGAGCCGACCGGCAGCATTGAGGCGAGGAGCCAGACTAAAGGTAACACCTCCGCTATCGACGGCACCCGGCGTCAGACCGGCGACCGTGATCAATGAGCGCACGCCGGGTCGGTTCGTCTCGTTCAGCGCAAGTAAGCCTGCCCGTACCAATACCCGATTCTCGTCAACGAGCGGCCCCATGTCGGCTATTGTTCCCAATGCAACCAAATCGAGCAAATCACGCCCACGCAAGTGAGCCGGACGTTTTCCGTAACGAGCCAGTGCCTGCACCAATTTGAACGCAATGCCGACACCTACCAGCCCTTTGAAGGGATACGCGCAATCAGGTTGTTTGGGATTGATGACGGCATAAGCCGATGGTAACTCATCTGGGGGGTGGTGATGGTCGGTTACGATCACATCCATCCCCAGTCGGTTGGCCTCAACGACTTCAGCCACATTCGAGATACCACAATCGACGGTAATGAGCAGGTGAACACCGTCGGCAGCCAACTGACCGATTGCTACATTGTTGAGACCATAACCTTCGCGGGCCCGGTGAGGAATGTATGGTCGGATCTTCCCTCCCATCGCTCGGATAGCCTGGATGAGCAGCGCAACCGCCGTGACTCCATCAACATCAAAGTCGCCGTAGACGGCCATGCGTTCACCGCGATCGATGGCGGTGGCGATCCGAGCTGCTGCTTCTGCCATACCACGCATGCGCAGTGGATCGTGCAATCCGGAGGTGTAATCGGCGGCCAGAAACGCATGCGCTGCTTCCGGTTCGTGAAGCCCGCGCTGGTATAGCAGGGTCGCGAGTACGGGATGAAGGTTTAGTTGGGCGATGAACGTGGCGGGAGCCGGTGGACGTACCTCCCAGCGCTGACGGCGAGCTGACATACACATCACTCCTGTGATAGGGGCAGGGTTGAGCAGGCGGCGTTTATTATACTCCGCTTTCATCCTGCCGCATATGGTAACGGCTGTTGCTCGGCATGATTCCATGGCCGGTAATAATGCCGTGCTATCATGAAAACCGTGGAGAAGGCCAAAATGTTACGCACAATATTTTATCAATGCGGTTACTTTGTAGTACCACCTGTTTGTTAATATGGCTGTTGGTCGGATGTACTGCCTCGCCACTCCCACCGACACCAATCCCACCATCGATCATTTTACGGGTTCTCAATCGAGTGACGTATATTGATCAACAATTGCTTGAACAGTTTACAGCCGAAACAAATATTACGATTGATTATCATACGTATAATAGTAGTGAAGAGGCGTACAGATTGCTCACAAACTCGTCCTAACCTTTCGATCTGATCGTGGTCAGCGATGTCTTAGTCGAACAGTTGCGCCATGAGGGGCAGTTGGCCGTTCTCGATCAACAACAACTCTCTTATGTAACTCATCTTGATCCGGTGTATCGTCGAACCTATCTCGATCCAGAGTATCGCTTTTGTGTTCCCTATCTATGGCGGGTTGCCGGGTTCGGCTATAAACTCACGAAAACCGGTCGCCCGATTACAAGTTGGGATGATGTTTTTGACCCTCATTACAATGAGAGATTGACTCTGCTCGATGATGCTCGCTCTACGCTTGGTATGGTCTTGATTAAGCTCGGCTACAGTCCTAATACCAGCGATCCGACGGCAATTGGGGCTGCCCGTGATTGGTTGCGTGAACGTGCTGAACGGATTACCGGTTTTGCGGCTGATAACGGTCAAGATTTACTCGCTAATGCGAGTACCGACATTGTCGTGGAATGGAGTGGTGACATCTTACAACGAGCCGCCACCGATCCGGATATTCAGTTTGAAATCCCTGCTGAAGGTTCACTCCTCGCGACCGATAGTATGTGTATCCCGATCGATGCGCGTCACCGGCCGGCTGCCGAGCAGTTCATGAACTTTATCTTAAAGCCTGAAAACAGTGCAATGTTGGCGAAAACCACCTATAGTAGCACGCCTAATCGGACTGCGTGGTCATGGCTCGATCCTGAGCTGCGAACCCTTATGCAGGAGTATCAATCGCTCGAAAACGAGGGTCGCCTGTTTCGCCTGGTTGATGTGCTACCATCGGTGCGTGAACTCTACCGAGGAGCCTGGCGTGAGGTACAACAATGACCGGATCGGTGCCACGCTTACATCGCCGGTTGTTCGTCGGTGTTATAAGCGCAGTGGCAGGACTGTTGATCGTATCAGTAGTTGGGGTATGGTGGCAAGCCTTCTGCTACCAACAAGCTAGTGAATATCGCCAACAGATTGCTCAGGCGCGTGAGGCGGTGTTTCGATTGGAAACGACCTTCTTGAACGCCCGTCAATTGGATCAGAAACTCATTGACATTGCTGTTCATAACCGCAGCGTAGACCCAGCGCTCATTGTCGAGTACACCGAGGCAATGCAGGTGGTGCTTCAAGCACAGGCAACCTTGAAATCGTTGCGAACGGCTATAGCCGAGGTTGAGCCATGGATCGGCCAGATTGAGCGTCTGCTTATTCAATATCAAACAGCGGTCGGTCAGGTGATTGCACAAATAGAGCAACGCCAGCATGCTGACGGGATCGAGTCGGTATTGTTACATCATCGTCGTGCCCTTTGGTTGTTGCTTGCCCAGAATGGTAATGAACTGCACGAGTTGAATTTGCGGCTCGCCCTGGATGAACAAGCGTACTTTGCGACATTACGACAAGAATATGTGGATAATGTCCGGTTACGGCTGCGTCGACTGCGCATGCAATCTTCCCAACTATCGGCAAACAATCGTGAGGCGGTTCAGCGAGGAATTGCGGCGTATGAACAGACATTTTTGCGTCTCGTCGAGCTGAACCGTGAATTAGATCGTAGCAACCTTGTGCTGCACTATTGCACCACCGATATACGTGCGTCGATCCAGGGACTAACGCAAGCGATTGCGGTTGCTCAACAGCGGGTCAACGAACAGTTAAACGTTGCTTTGCAGATCGGCTACGGATTGAGTGCTTTGCTGATAATCGGTAGCGTTGCCATCTTTATCGTCGCGGGTTGGTTTATTGATCGCTATTTCACGCAACCGTTGGTGACATTAACTCAGGCGGCACAGCGCGTCGCAAGTGGTTGGCGTGATACGACGATCCCTTTAGTTGGTACCGACGAGATTGGTACACAGGCGCGAGCCGTGTATCAATTGACGACAACCCTCAATCAGACGATTGTCGGTCTAGAGGAGTGCGTTGCGCAGCGAACAGCTCAACTCCAGGCTACACTGGCTGAAAAAGAGGCGTTGCTTACCCGTGAACTTCAGCGTAATCGCCGTGACCAAACCTTAGTCGACCTTAGTCTGGCTCTGAATAGTCAGTCTACCGAAACAGCCATCTATCGCTGTTTAGTTGATACGCTGGCAACTAACCAAGATATTGACGACCGGATCGGCGTCTATACGCACGATCCAACTAGCGGTTTATGGATACCACAGGTGACGAACAACTACCAGCATTACCCATGGTTACGACTAACTACACCGCCAACGCTCTTTCAGGCACAGAGTAGTCCGCTCTACATTCCCGATCTGAGCCAGCACGTAATCAGTACACTGCCGGAAGCCCAAGGTTCGGCAGTCGTGGCGGTGATTCAGGTTGACGATCAGCCCCATGCACTCCTTGTGATCTACCGTCCAACCGCCAACGCCTTTCGTGATGATGAGATTGCATATTTTGGGATTGCGGCCCGTTTTGTCGGTCAAGCAATCACACGGGTACGATTGGTCACCTCGTTGCGGCAGGCAAAAGAGGTTGCTGAAACCGTTAATCGTGAGCGAACCGTCTTTCTCGCTCGGTTTGATTACGATCTACGCAGCCCACTCAATACGATTATTATCGTGAGCGAAACGCTGCGCGATGTGCTGCGCGATCAGCCGGCTGTCGCCGAAGATGTCGGGAAGATTGCCCAAGCCGGTCGCCGATTATTAGCACGACTAAATGTCTTACTCGACAGCGCCAAAATCGAAGCCGGTATGTTGACGTTACAGCCAGAACCGTTTGCGCTCGATACGTTGCTCGATAATGTGGTTGATGAACTGATGCCTTTAGCGCAACACAATCAGAATCGCCTTGAACTGAAACGCCCTGATCATCTAGGTCTGATGGTTGCCGATCTGAACCGTTTGCGGCAGATCTTGATTCACCCCTTCCGCTTTATTGCGACGATGACGCAGCGTAGCGTGATCCATCTGCACGCTCGTAGGTATGGATCTGAACAGCGTGAGTGGTTTGAAGTGATACTCCGTGATAACTCGTTAATGTTGTCTCCTGAGCAGGTACAGATCCTCTTAACGCCATTTGTTATTCCACCGACCGACCTGTGTCATGGTGATGCATGTCACGGACTAGCGTTAAGTCGTCAGTTGTGTGAATTAATGGGTGGAACGTTAGTGATCCAACCGTTGGTGCCGGGCGGTACAATTATTACGATCCGTATTCCGATTGCCCGTTTGGATGCAGATGATGAGAACATCGTATTGCTCCATCACCGGTCTCCCACCGATATTGTGGTAGTTACCGTGTATGAAGCAAGTCTGTTGCAGGCGAGGCTGGAAGGGGTCGGTTGGCGGGTGCAGCGCGCCACCTCACTGGACGAGGCGATAAGTCAGTGCGCTGAACCACCAAAGGCTCTCCTTATCGATCTGCCGGTTGATCGGACGCCAACAGAAGTGGAAGTGACGGTACGTGCTGCCGGTTGGGAGGAAACTGCTATTGTATGGCTGAGTGCTGTCGATCTCGGTGATATTGGGGTGTTACGTGCGATATGGCCGGGTGATCCAGATGAGGTGGTTCGAGTTTTGCAGACGATAGTACCTCGTGTGCAATCCACCAATCTGACGGTACTGGTGATCGAGGATGAAGCGTCGACGCGATTGATGATTCGGCGTTTGTTGGAAAGCGACGGTTGGTCTGTGCTAGAAGCCGCTCGTGGTACCGAGGGTCGGCGTCTTTGGTATACAGCACGACCGCGATTAGTGATATTAGATCTGGTGTTACCCGATTGTGATGGTCTGACGATGTTACAGGAACTCCGTCAAGAGTTGAGCACGCCGGTGATCGTCATTACGACACGTATCCTCAGCCGCGAAGAATTGGAGATGTTGGATAAGCTGCACATTATTGTATTGCAAAAAGGTCGCTACCGACGGAGCGACCTTCTTACACTCGCGCGCAAGCTGACGAGCAGAACCGAGGATTGCCAAGGCAGGTGTGAAGGTGGATGAACAACTCACGCCATCTTGCGCGGAGCGATGGAGGGGCGGGAATAACCCGCCCCTCTCCGTTTACTGCTGGTTGCGCACAATCAAGCTCCGTCCGGTCATATCAGCCGGTGGTGTCAATCTAAGCAGTTCGAGTAACGTGGGGGCAACATCGGCCAAACGCCCACCGTTGCGCAAACGGATGGCATCTTTGCCGTAGCCGGGGCCACCGACCAGAAAGCACGGAGCTGGATTGGTGGTATGAGCGGTATGTGGTCCCCCCGTTTCCGGATCGATCATCTGCTCGGCATTACCATGATCGGCGATCACGAGTGCAACTCCACCACGTTCGAGAATCGCCGGTACGACCCGCGCCAAGCCAGTGTCAACCGCCTCGCACGCCTTGATAACGGCCGGAATGCTGCCGGTATGACCAACCATGTCGGGGTTGGCATAGTTGACGACAATAAAGTCATATTGATCGCTCATGATCGCTTGTAAGAGTGCTTCGGTCACTTCAGGAGCACTCATTTCAGGCTTGAGGTCGTAAGTAGCGACTTTCGGCGACGGAATGAGTCGGCGATCTTCGCCAGGAAATGGCTCTTCGCGCCCCCCGTTCAGAAAGAAGGTAACGTGCGGATACTTCTCGGTTTCGGCAATGTGGAATTGGCGCATCCCGGCCTGGCTGATGACGGCAGCCAGCGGAGTGGTCACATACCGTGGCGGAAACGCGACGAGGACCGGCAACCCCTCTTCATACTGGGTCATCGTGACAAAGCACAGATCGTGCAGTTGGCGGTCACGCTGCCAAATCTGCGGTGGTAACGGCTGTCCTTCGGCCTTTTGCCGTTTGTAGTGTTGCCGAATCCGTTCGTTGAGGTCAGGGTCGACGAACGCACGGGTCAATTGGCGACCGCGGTCGGGTCGGAAGTTGGTAAAAATGACTGCGTCACCATCGCGTACCGTTGCTACCGGTGTACCATGAGCATCGACAATAACCGTTGGTAAGACAAACTCGTCACTGATATCGTTCGCGTAAGCAGCTTCAATCGCAGCCCGCGCCGACGTTGCTCGCTCACCGATCCCGTCAACTAAAGCTGCGTAGGCGCGTCCGGTTCGTTCCCAACGCTTGTCACGATCCATCGCGTAGTAGCGACCAGATACGGTGGCGATTACACCGACGCCGAGACGGGCGATAACCCCTTCGAGCGTGTCGAGAAAGCCAAGCGCACTGCGTGGTAGCACATCACGTCCGTCGAGGAACAGGTGCAAATAGACGCGACGTACCTGCTGGCGATGGGCTAATTCGAGGAGGGCATGCAGATGATCTTCGTGTGCATGCACCCCACCGGGACCAAACAAACCCATCAAGTGGAGCGCCGAATCGTGCTGCTTGACGTGTTCGATAGCTTGTAAGAAAGCGGGATTAGTGAAGAAATCACCATCGGCAATCGCTTTACTAATCCGTGTCAATTCTTGGTAGACGATAAAGCCGGCTCCGATATTGAGATGCCCAACTTCAGAATTGCCGATTTGTCCTTCAGGCAACCCAACATCCAACCCTGATGCTCCCAGCGTAGTGAATGGACACGTCGCCATCCACTCGTCTACGTGTGGTGTATCGGCCAAATCGGCTGCGTTGCCGGGTCCGGGTGGAGCAACGCCCCAGCCGTCCATAATGATTAATACCACCGGGCGTGGTCGGATCATAGATATTTCTCCTTATCCCAGTCCAAATGCTACTTGGGCAATGCGCCATGCTGCCAGTAAGCCTAGCAGTGTGGCGCCAACGAGGGGTAGTACGGTGAGGAGGATGCTCCAAATACGTTCACCAATCGAGGGATTGGTGGTGACAAATCCACGCAGCAATTCACGTTGTATCGCTTGCCAACCGCCCCATAAGGTAGCGATGGCTACTCCTGCAAAGACAATTGCTGCCCCTAATGCGATGAGTGAACCGATCAGTGCCATACGCTCTCCTTTTGCGATCCAACGTTCTGCGCAATTGTTGTCCTATGGTATAAGCCAGCGGCCCGGATTAAGAATCCCTGCGGGGTCCCAGCGTTGTCGGAGCGTGTGCATAAGATCGATACTCGGCGGTGGAGGTCCCCAACGATCGATCCCGTGAGGGCCATATTCGACGACGACATAGCCACCGATCCCACCTAACGTTTGCCGTAATGCCGGGAGATGGGAAGCTGCCGCCACCGGCCACCGTGCGTAGCATAAGCCAAGACCTGGAAAGATCGTGAGGTTGGGTTGAGCAATCTGGAGCGTTGTGTCTACGGCTGTCGTCAACCCATAATCAGGGACGCCGATCCGCAGCCAGAGAGTTTGATCCGGTGGCGGCATAGCCGGTGTTGACCACCATACGCGATCATCGTGTTGCACGGTCACATCTCGATGACGCCCACACCGATCCGCTGCTAGCGCAAGTTGGCGCGCAACTGCCGCAGCAACGCCGGCAAAACGCACCGTTAGCGTTACCGTTTCGTTAACCGTTATGATCAGAGCTACCGGTTGGAGCGGTGGTTGACGTAGCGCAGTTGCGGTGTGCAGAGCTTCGGTTACGGTTGGGAGTGTCACCCGCAGTGACGACATTTGTTCTGGCAGGGGAGCGACTTTGAACGTAGCCGTCGCAATCACGCCGAGCGTGCCGAATGCGCCAAGGTGCAGTTTGTGGGTGTCGTAACCGGCAACGTTTTTCACCACCCGTCCACCACTCTGGACGAGGCGGCCATCACCGAGGACAACTTGCATCCCGAGCAACCATTCACGCGGTCCACCGTAGCCTAAGCGCAATGGCCCCCATGCCGCCGTCGCCAACAAACCGCCAATGGTGGCATCGAGTGGTGCGAAGGGGTCCCACGGCAACCACTGGCCCTGTGCAGCCAAGTGCGATTGAACTGTACCGAGCGTGACGCCGGCTTCGACCATCACTACCAAATCGGCAGGGTGGTACTCAATCAGCCGGTCGAGTCGACGGAGATCGAGGGCGACATCATACCGTGTTGGTGGATTGGTCAGCCACTGACGGCTTCCAGCACCCCATGGCACTATCGCTGTATGGGTACGGGCTGCTTCACCAACGACTGTTGCCAGTTCGGCAATGGTCGTCGGTTGTACGACTCGCTGTGGTTGCTGTCCGGCGAGCGTGTAGCCGGCCGGGAGCGCAATTGAAGGCGTATCAGAGATTTGCATTGGTGCGCCTGTATTAAATCCATGCTCCCCGATCGAGAGCGCGTAATGCACCGCGCGCGTAGCGAATATCGGCACAACTGCTACCGCTGGGTAACAGCTTGCAGGGGTTCATGAACCCGTTCGGATCAAAGACGGCGCGCACATCAGCAAAGGCGGATAGATCGGCAGGGCCGAAGATCCACCCCAGATAATTGCGCTTTTCAATCCCGATCCCGTGTTCGCCGCTGATGGTACCGCCGGCAGCGACACAGGCCTGGAGTATTTCTTCACTTGCAGCAATCGCCCGTTCTAAGGCACCAGGATAGCGTACATCGAAGAGCAACAGCGGATGAAGATTGCCATCTCCAGCGTGAAAAATATTGACAATCGTGATCTGATGGCGTTGAGCAACTGCTTCGGTAAGACGGAGCAGTTCGGGTAAGCGTGAACGTGGCACTACACCGTCTTGGATGTGATAATGCGGGGCAATGCGGGCACACGCCGCCAATGCACCTTTGCGTCCGGCCCACAACTTAGCCCGTTGGGCTTCATCACGGGCCGCCCGTAATTCGCGGACACCGTGTTGATGGCAGAGGGCCTCGATCTGGTAAGCTTGCGCCGCTATCTCCTCACTCAAACCATCGATCTCGATTAACAAGACTGCCCGAGCATCAGCTGGATAGCCGGCCTGCACCGCTGCTTCAACCGCAGCAATACCTTGCCCGACTAACATCTCCAGCGCCGCAGGGATAATGCCGTGAGCAATAATGGCCGATACCGTTGTGCTGGCCGCATCGAGATCATCGTAAATAGCGAGGAAGGTTTGCACTGCTTCCGGGTTAGGAGTCAGTTTGACAAGCGCTTCGGTGACTATACCGAGCGTACCTTCGCTACCTACAATCACACCAAGCAAATCGTAGCCGGGCATATCGAGCGCAGCGCTACCAAACTCGACAATACGCCCATCGCCGAGCACGACCGTGGTTGCCAAGACGTGGTTGGTCGTCACCCCATATTTCAAACAGTGCGGTCCACCGGCATTGGTCGCGATATTCCCACCAATCGTGCTCGCCCGTTGGCTACTCGGATCGGGGGCGAAATGGAGGCCATACGCATTGGCGGCAAGGCTCAGATCACTATTCACCACACCGGATTGGACACGTGCGGTCCGGGATATTGGGTCGATGGCAAGAATGCGATTGAGACGGGCCAGTGAAATGACCAGACCACCCTGTTCGGGCACCGAACCACCGGCAAGACCGGTACCGGCGCCGCGGGCAACAATCGGTACGCCGAGCTGTGCCGCCACCCTAACGCAAGCTGCCACTTCAGCAGTTGTGCGAGGGACAACAACGACCTCCGGCGTCCCCTGATCAAGTGCTGAGCCGTCATATTCGTAGAGCAATAATTCTTCGGGACGGCGTAGCACGATTGTCGGATCAACTACAGCGAGCAGGGCGGCAATAAGTTCGTCACGCATAGCTACTTGGTACGCACACGGCGCTTCAAATCAAATACCGGTCGACGAAATGTCAGAATATCAAGCGTTCCTCGTGGGTATGAACGGAGCACGAGCGCCAAGCCACGCGGGTGTCGCCGCCAGATACCGGCCAAGGCGAGGCCGATGAGCATAGGGGTCATCACCCATACCAAGACCGGTGTCCCGTTGTTGAGAATGATCGAACCGAGACCGATTCCCACCAACAGCCATTGTGCGGCTGCAACCAGCAGCATTCGTTCACGAAGATGGTATAACGCGACCAGATACGCTACGACGTACCAGCCTGATAGCAAGACCATCGCGATTAGCAACCACCAAACCAGGGTTGTCATACTCCTCACTCTTTTGCTTATCTGCTAGTGGCATGATAACACACTGTATTGCCGGTGATGATGGTTAGAACGATAGGGCTTGTGCGCTATGGTATAATCAGCCGGCACGACATTTGCCGGCACAGGAGTTTTGATATGGACAAGCGTCCGAGTATCAGCGCCTTTTTCCCCGCCTGCAACGATGCCGGTACGATCGGTAGTATGGTTGTTGCAGTGATTGAGACGTTAGAAGAGATTACCGACGATTACGAAGTGATTGTGGTCGAAAATGGTAGCACCGATTACACGGTCGAGGTGTTGGAGGCGCTGGCGAAGCGGTACGATAAATTGCGGGTCTACACCCATCGGCAAGCACTCGGCTACGGGGGAGCATTACGGGTTGGCTTCGCCAAAGCAACGAAAGACCTTATCTTTTACACCGATGGTGATGCCCAGTACGATCCACGCGAGTTAAAACTGCTGCTACCGGCTTTGCGTGATGACATTGATGTTGTTAACGGTTGGAAAATCGACCGTGGCGATCCACTGCATCGTATCATTATCGGGCGAATCTACCATCATACCGTCAAGTTTCTGTTTGGCTTTAAATTGCGTGATGTCGACTGCGATTTTCGCTTAATCCGCCGTCACGTATTCGATGACATTGAATTAGAATCGGACAGTGGTACGATCTGTCTGGAGCTTGTGAAGAAGTTGCAAGACGCCGGTTACCGCTTTGCCGAGGTACCGGTGCATCACTATCACCGCACCTACGGCAAGAGCCAGTTTTTTAACTTCCCTCGGCTATGGCGCACCTTCGTGCAACTGATCGGGTTGTGGTGGAAATTAGTGGTACGGCGCGAGCATATGCGTAAGCGCAAAAATCATGCACCGGCCAAACAGTCAACTCCCTAGCTCTGGGCGAGTTCACGCAGCCGCGACGGGTTGAGCAGCGTAATACCTGAGCTATCGATGTCGAGCAGACGTGCGTCGCGAAACTGGTTGATCACTTTGGTCACCGTCTCGCGGTACGCATTAATCATATCGGCAAGCTGTTGATGGGTACGTCGTGGTACACGTGTTGGTTGTGGTGCTGCCGCCGGCTGTGTTTCCGACATCTCGAGCAAAACCGAAGCCAACCGTGCCGGCACCGACTTGAAGGCAACCTCCTCAATCCGACGACTCACAATGAGCCGTTGCTGACCGAGCAGTTCGAGCATGGCGGCTGCCAATTCACCGTCAGCCGCAACCAGCCGCAACGCTTCTGGCCGCGGAACAACCAGTGTTCTCACCGGTGTCAATGCTTCGGCGAATGTGTCATATCCCGTATCGCGTTCAAGCGCACTCAAACCGAACATCTGCCCACTTTCGACGACGCGCACGGTTAGCAGACGGCCTTCATGCGAAGCAAGATGCAGCCCTACCTGTCCCTGCTCGAGGAGGTAGAGTGCTTGTGCCGGCTGTGCCGGCGTGTATATCGTGCTGTGCCGGCGAAACATTTGCCCACGCCCGATAGGAGCTAACCGGCTCCAGACTATCGATTCCGCTTCATGCAGCCGTGAGGTCATGCTTTTCCCTTTCCGTGCCATCTCGACCGGACAGTATGGTATCTGATCGCTATAGTATTGTACCATAAGCTTGAGTCAATAACCGTTCCGGCAAGATGAGTGTTAGTATAATGTGTAGCATATGAAATTATCTCTGCTCCCTCAGCGTGGTCGCCGATGTTTGATGTTGATTGTGGTGAGTGTGTGGCTGGCAGCTTGTGGTTGGACGGTTCCTCCCACGCCGGTCGTACCGGAACCACCGACACCAACCCTACCGCCAACACCATCACCGTTACCGCGAGGTGGAGTACTCAACCTGCGCATTGGCGCTGATATTACCGATATACGACCGTGGCAGCCTCGTTCACGGGGTGAGGAATATCTGATCGGTTTACTATACAGTGGGTTGATGCGGCTTGATGCCGATCTCTGGCCAACTCCCGATCTGGCCGAACGACTTGATATTGATGCAAGCGGTCGCGTCTTGACCTTCACCTTGCGCCCCAACTTACGCTGGCACGATGGTCAACCACTGACCGCCGCCGATGTGCTCTTTACCCTCGAAGCGTTGCGTAATCTACCCGAAACTAGTACCGCATTGTTAGCCGATCTACGTTATATTGCCACCGCTTCGGCCATTGATGAGCGCACGGTCGTCATCGAACTACGGAGTCGTTATGCGCCGATGCTTAGCTTATTGGCTGTGCCGATCTTGCCGCGCCACCTCTTCGCCGATCGTGATGTGAGCAAGATCAACTTTCTCGATCAGCCGATCGGAAGTGGCCCGTTTCGCTTGATCGAACGGCAAGCAGGTGTGAGTTTGACCCTCGAACGCTTTGAGCAGTATCACCACGGGGCGCCGTTGTTAGATCGGGTGGTGTTGTCGGTGATTCCAGAAACGGTGCTGGCCCAACGTGCGTTGCGCGATGGTCAATTGCTTGTGGCCGAATTGCCGTGGGGCGCGCAAGAGGCGCTCGCCGATGTAGCTTCCTTGCGCAGCGGCAGTATTCCCGAAAACGGGGTCTATTTTCTGGCGTTCAATCTCCGTCCTGGTCGGCCATTTGCCGATGTGCGCTTACGGCAAGCTTTAGCTACGGCTATCGATTTGCCGCGTTTGGTAGAGACGGCGACCAAAGGCGGCGGAATACCGGTAGGGAATGGCGCGTTGCCAGGGAGTTGGGCGGATATGACGCCACCGGTAACGTCGGGTGATTTGCCGGCGGCACGCGCACTGCTCGATGCCGCCGGTTGGACGTTGCCGCCGGGAGCTACGATCCGTCAGCGCGAAGGCGTACCGCTGATTGCCCGCCTTTATGTGCGTAATGACGACGAACGGCGGGTAGTGGCAGCCCGGCGGATTGCAGAGATCGCTGCCAGTATTGGGATACAGATTGAGGTCGAGCCGGTCGATTTCGCCACCGTCATACTCGCACGCTATGTTGCCCCCTACGACTTCGATCTCTTGTTAGGCAGTTGGCTCAACGGAGCCGGTGACCCGACGTTCGGCGATACGATGTTCTACGATCCCGACGATTTTGCCCTCTTTCATTCTAGCCAGCTCGAACAGGGGCCGGCTGATACACGGGTGACACGCAATTTCGTCGGATTTAACGATCCGATCTACGATGAACAAGCGTTGATTGCACGCCAACTCTACGGCCGGGAAGAGCGGCGCAGCGCCATCGCTCAGGTGCAGAGCCGGATCGCCACCGAATTGCCCTATCTCTACCTGTGGGTCGACCGAACCGCCGTAGTGCTCGCTACACGCCTGTACACACTCGATGGGCCAATTGATCTGAGTACGCCGCGCTTTTTGTGGAATATCGAGCGCTGGTATCTTCAGCCGTAGGTGCGGCAATGGAGTGATGTTCGGCACGGCATAGTATCGCTGAACATCCGTATCACTGAGAGGTATATCGATGACCAATCCGTTCGGTGAACGTGGTCGCATTACCGATCCGGGGAAGTTTGTTGGGCGTTGGCGTGAGTTGGGCGCAGCGTGCGAGCAGCTCGAACGCCGGCGACCGCTCTTGCTCTATGGGCCGAGTGGTAGTGGCCGTTCGTCGTTATTGACCCATTTGGCCCAAGCAGCCGGCGCAGTGCTCGAAATACCTGATCTCAATGCCTTTTACCTCGATCTGGCGTTACTGCCTGATGCCACAACCACCTACAGTCTCATTGTGCGTGCGCTCGGTGGAAGTGAACCAACTATCACCGCGCTTGAGCGTCGGTTGGCCGCCAATGGTCGACCGGTGCTTATCTGCCTCGATGGGGTCGAAACGGCGATTGCTGCCGGCTGGGGCGAGGAGTTGCTCGAACACCTTGGGCGGCTAGCCCGACGCAGTGCGCCTGGCTACCACGGCGTCGCCGGCCCGAATGGTCAGCGGATGACCTACGACTTGATGGTCGTCGGAGCAATACGTGGTACGCCGCCGCTGCTGAGCGAACCGTTTGCCACCGTCCGCCTCGGGCCACTCAGCTTTGCCGAAGCGCGCATGCTGCTCGACAGCTACCTTGACGAGGGTGAAACTCGGTTTAGCGTCGATGAGGTGCGCGAACTGATGGCGCTTAGTGCCGGCCAACCAGCCTTCTTACAGCGAGCAGCGTATCATCTCTACGAAACTCGCCGTCGCCCCACATACCGCTGGCGGAAAGCCTACCGAGCCGAATTGCGCGCCGACCCACCGGTTGATAATCCGCTCCCCCCGGCTATTTTCGAGGCCGAAGACGACGAAGAGAATGATGACACTGAACCGTCCGAACTGCTACCGAACGAACGTCAGCCTCGTGTCCGCCGTCGGCGCGCGCCGCTCCCGCCCGGCGACGATCTCCGTCCCCTGATCGCTGCCGTCGGCCCATTGCTGGCCGGACTGGTCGGGATGCAGGCCAGTAACTCGTGGTCGGTGGGGGCTGCGATTGGGGCAGCCGGCTATCTTTCGGTTATTCTCTGGAACTGGCGTCAGCAGAATGATCGGGAATGAGCAGTTTGTTTCGGCCCATTGCTAGCCGGGCTGGTCGGGATGCAGGCCGGTTATTCGTGGTTGGTGGGGGCTGCGCTGAGAAAGCTTCGCTATGCTAAGATTGCTCGAGCGCTGTCGTGCCTGCGAAATGGCAAGAGTGCGCGGTGGTCTGCGCAAACACACCCCTGTCATGTCGAACAGAGCGAGCCATCTTCAAGAGAGCGCGGTGGT
>NZ_JBWGQH010000017.1:15444-74035 GCF_056331925.1 Chloroflexus sp. | reverse complement strand
TCTGCGCAAACACACTCCTGTCATGTCGAGCAGAGCGAGCCATCTTCAAGAGTGCGCGGTGGTCTGCGCAAACACACTCCTGTCATGTCGAGCAGAGCGAGCCATCTTCAAGAGTGCGCGGTGGTCTGCGCAAACACACCCCTGTCATGTCGAGCAGAGCGAGCCATCTTCAAGAGTGCGCGGGCGCTAAGGCGCCTGCGAAATGACAAGGGGGTTGCTCGGTTGTCCGTGCTGTAGATCGAGCAATCCTTTCACGATGTGGTTGTGTTGTGAAAGCAACCATGGTCTCGTTCATCTCACGTATGGCGGCAGACCACCGGATCGGCGTTGGTGGCCTGCACGGCGCTGGTGCCTCCCTCTGTCCCAACTCATATCCGAATCTGAGGGGAGTATGAGGAAAGGGTACGCCAAACCACACACCCTTCCTTTCGTTGTTATGGATAGATCCGGTACAACTGGCGCGGGAACGGGATCGTTTCGCGGATGTGACGAGTACCGGTGATCCACGCGACGACGCGCTCGATGCCCATCCCAAACCCACTGTGCGGAACAGTCCCGTAGCGACGCAAGTCAAGGTACCATCGGTAATCTTCGAGGCGCAAGCCGTGCTCGTGAATGCGTTGTTCGAGCAGGTCTGGGTCGTGGATACGCTGCGAGCCGCCGATAATCTCGCCATACCCTTCCGGTGCCAGCAGATCGGCACAGAGGGCTACTTCCGGCCGATTCGGATCGGGCTGCATATAAAATGCTTTGACCGCCGATGGGAATCGTTCGACGAAGACCGGTCGGTCAAACTTCGACGCGATCAACGTCTCGTGAGGTGCGCCAAAATCTTCTCCCCATGGCAACGGGTAGGCTCCTTCAACTTCCCCTTGATGTGCAGCGATCAGCTCGATAGCTTGATCGTAGGTAATGCGCGGAAACGGTGGAACGACCTGTTCGAGCAAGCTGGTATCGCGTTCGAGAACCTTGAGGTCTTCACGACGCCGGTCGAGCACACGGGCAATAATGGCGCTGACGAACTGTTCTTGCAACCGCATGTTATCTTCATGGTCGGCGAACGCCACTTCTGGCTCGATCATCCAGAACTCGGTGAGGTGACGGCGGGTTTTGCTCTTCTCGGCGCGGAAGGTAGGGCCGAAACAGTAGACTTTCCCGAACGACATCATCCCGGCTTCAACGTAGAGCTGGCCGGTTTGAGCAAGATAGGCTTTGCCGAGATCGAAGTAATCGGTTGCGAACAAGTTGGTTGTACCTTCGGCGGCCGTTGCCGTCAAGATCGGAGTGTCAAAGCGAACGAATCCCTGATCGTTCAACCACTCCTGAGCTGCAGCAATCACTTCGGCCCGAATCCGTAAGATGGCGTGTTGTTTTGCCGATCGTACCCACAGGTGACGGTGCTCCATTAAAAACTCAACCCCATGCTCCTTGGGGGTAATCGGGTATTCGTGGCTCGGTCCGACCAGCTCGATCTCTTCAACATCAAGCTCGTATCCGCCCGGGGCACGTTCATCGGCGCGTACACTACCGGTAATACGACACGAACTCTCTTGGGTTAAGGCTTGAGCTGTGGCAAAGGTAGTTTCACTGACATTCTTTTTGAACGTTACACATTGGATCGTGCCACTGCCATCACGCAAGAGAATAAAGATGAGTTTGCCTTTTTCCGTCTTATGGTAGACCCATCCGGCGAGTGTTACTCGCCGACCAACGTGGCGGGCAATGGTCGCGACAGTTGCAGTTGGCAACAGCGACATACGTGCTCCTTACCGTTTGTGTTGTAGTCTGTTCAGACCAATCCTTGTATCTTTCTGGGGCTTCAGTATGCCACGATTCGATACTGCTGGCAAATTGACAGTAGACGCTCGTTCACTGATAATGCTTGCGAGGGCGACGGCAGAATGTGGGCAATGTTGTTGATGCCGCATAGCGAGGGACGGAAAGGAGCGATGATGAAAGCGGTCGTTCAGCATTGGTATAACCATCCGGTAGTGCGGGATGCCCTGACCGATTTGGCCGATTATCGTCCGACGCTGGCGATGGCGATTGAGATTCAACAGGTACCGGCACCCACGTTTGCTGAACGACCGCGATCATTGCTCGTTGCCCAGCGGATGCAGGCACTCGGTTTGCACGATGTGACGATAGATGAGTTGGGGAATGTGTACGCTCGTCGGCCCGGTCAGGCCGATCGACCCGCTTTGTTGGTATCGGCACACCTCGATACGGTCTTTCCTGCTGATACCGACCTTTCCATCCGCTACGAGGGTGAGCGCGTCTACGGCCCCGGTATTGGCGACAATAGCGCCGGGGTAGCCGGCTTGCTGCGGGTAGCCGAGGTGTACCAGCGCTTCAATCTCCCAACTGCCGGTGATATTTGGTTTGTGGCAAATGTTGGTGAAGAAGGGTTGGGTGATCTGCGCGGGATGCGCGCCGTGGTCGAACGGCTGCGCTCGCAGCTCGGTGCGGTCGTCGTGATCGAGGGCTGTGATTTCGGCTCACTCCACCATCAAGCGATTGGAGTGCGTCGCTTTCGGATCGACGTCACCGGTCCCGGTGGCCATTCATGGGGTAATTTCGGCACCCCAAGTGCGATCCACGTGTTAGTCCGGTTGGCGGCACGTTTGACGGAATTGCATGTACCGTTGTCACCGCGCACAACGTTTAATATCGGGACCATCAGCGGCGGTACGTCGGTTAATACGATTGCCCAACATGCCAGTATGTTGCTCGATCTGCGTTCGGTATCGTCGGCGGCGCTGACCGAGCTGGTGGACGAGGTTTATCGGTTGGTCGAGGAGGCTGCGCTCGAATATCCCGACATCCACGTGCAATTGGTGAAAGTTGGTGACCGACCTTCCGGTGCTATTCCGCGTGAACATCCTTTGGTACAAGCTGCTGTTGCGGCTTACCAGATGGTTGGTGCGCAGGTTTCGTTCCAGCAGAGTAGTACCGATGCGA
Source organism: Chloroflexus sp. (assembly GCF_056331925.1). NCBI lineage: Bacteria > Bacillati > Chloroflexota > Chloroflexia > Chloroflexales > Chloroflexaceae > Chloroflexus > Chloroflexus sp. The sequence goes on along the minus strand of NZ_JBWGQH010000017.1, from coordinate 71,074 downwards.
ATATTCCGCTCAGCATGGGTATTCCGGCGGTGTGTGTTGGCTTAACCGATGGCGGTAATGCGCATCGCACCGATGAATATATCATACCGGTGAATCTGAGTCGCGGGTTACAGGCATTGTTGTTGTTACTGCTGGCGGCTGAAGCCATTGAAGATAGGTGATTGCTTTCGTACACTGCTAGGGTTCCGTCTATTCCGTGACACGTGGTCGTTCTGATTAAGGTAAATACGCTACAATACACGTATGCGGCGATTACTTATCCTTTGTCTGATAATATTGCTTCTTAGCCCGTTACCGGTCGCTGCCAATACGGCTGCCGGTCAACCGACCATCTTCCGTGAGACCAGTCATACGTTGGCGTATGCCTTTCGTGAATTCTACGACCGGCAAGGTGGTCTACCGATTTTTGGCTATCCACTCACCGAGGTGTTTATTGAAGATGGCCGTCCGGTGCAGTATTTCGAGCGTGCCCGCTTCGAGTGGCACGCCGATTTGGCGTTGGTGCAGGTCGGGCATCTTGGGCGATGGGCGGCAACGATGTATGCCGATCATCCGGCGTTTGTACCATTGCCGACAGCTCCGGCACATGCCGATTTCTTTCCCGAAACCGGTCATAGTCTGAGCGGGGCTTTTCGTACTTTCTGGTGGCAAAACGGTGGGTTGCCGACGTTCGGTTTCCCGCTATCAGAACCGTTTGAGACCATCGATGAGAATAGTCAGCCGCGTGTGGTCCAGTTCTTTGAGCGGGCACGCTTTGAGTGGCATCCGCAGAACCAACCCCGCTACCAGGTGTTGCTCGGACATTTGGGACGGGCATGGTTGGCTGCACATCCGGCGCCGGAATGGTCACTACAACCGGTGACAAGTGGCGATGCTGCGTGGGCTGCGGTTCGTCCGACGCGCGTGCGGGTACCGCGCATCGGTGTCGATACCGAGGTTGTCAGTGCGGGATTTTCGTTTGGGGTGTGGGACGTTCCACGCTATACGGCCGTCCATTACTGGCCGATCAGTGGCTATCCCGGCACAACCGGCAATATCGTGATTGCCGGCCATGTTGGGTATCGTGGAATTATTTTTAATCAGCTACCGGCAATTACAGTCGGCGATGAAGTATTGGTCACGGCGAACGGTAACGATCGTCGCTATGTGGTGCGTGAGGTTTTGACAGTGCTCCCCGATGCGACGTGGGTGCTCGCACCGACAAGCAGTGAAACGCTCACGCTGATTACCTGTGTCCCGATTGGAGTCTATTCCCATCGGCTCATTGTGCGTGCCGCACCGGTGACCGATTCGTAAGAGAGGGAATGCAATGGAAGGACGCCGTAGTAGATCGGGCTGGATCGGCTGGTTGGTCTTCTTGCTCTTCATTCTAGGGCCCTCAATCTTGCCACCACTGGCCCGCTGGCTGAGCCAGCAGACAGGTTTGGTGATCGGGACGACTGACCTGTTTATTGCGTTGATTGTCCTGATGGTGGTCATTTCTATTGGGAGTAGTATTTTTGGCGCGTTGCGTCGTTCGAGTGAAGACACCAACACCACACGCTTGCCGGAGAATCAACCATTCGATACACCGTCCGCGCAGGGTGAAGTCGTCCGTCAACCAACAACAAAGCTCGAAGACGTGTTTCGTACCCCACCACTACCGCCAGAACCACCCCGAATGCCGGCTTCATCGGCAAATCTGCCCGGTGCACCGCGTTTTGAGCCGATTATCGATCCCCGTATTTTGACTATCGGGATGATCGGGGCTATTGTGATTTTGTTTGTCTTTGGAGTGTTATTTTTACTTTTAAATCCATGAATTTATACGACCCATTTGCCCGTTATTACGATGCTGACTTTCGTCATTTTCACGACGACATCCCCTTTTATCGTGAGTGGGCGCGCCGTACCGGTGATCCGATTCTCGAGCTGATGTGTGGCACCGGACGGGTGTTACTGCCGTTGGCCGCAGCCGGTTATCGTCTCACCGGTGTTGATCTTTCGCCGGCGATGTTGGCGATTGCACGCGAACGGCTGGCTGCCGAGGGCTTGACCGATCAGGTGACACTCATCGAAGCTGATGTACGCGAGGTGGTGTTACCTGAAAACCATTTTACGCTCGCCTTTGTAGCAGTCAATTCATTTATGCATTTAACAACAATTGAAGATCAACTTGCTACCTTGGCAGCGGTACGTCGAACACTGATCCGTAAAGGGATCTTGATTATCGACCTCTTCAATCCCGATCCGTTAACGATAACTCGTGAAGATGGTCGCCTGCAACTGGAACGGAGCTATGAACTCGATGGTTGCCGTGTCCAGAAGTTTGTCGTGATCGAGAGTGATCCCGCCGAACAGATGAGCCACGTGACCTTTATCTACGACGAGACTGCCGGCGATGGGGTGGTCACCCGACGCACAATGCAATTTACAATGCGTTGGCTGTACCGCTTCGAGCTAGAGCATTTACTAGCACGAGCGGGGTTTACGCTGCGTGCAGTCTACGGTAGTTACGATTTAGAGCCGTATACGACGGCAAGCCCGCGCTTGATCGCGGTCGCTGCGCCGCGTCGCTGAGTGCCATTGTTGTGACAGGAGCAATATCCATGCTGTCGATCCAAGAGATTATGGCGCTGATCCCACATCGCTATCCGTTCTTGCTAGTGGACCGGATTGTCGAACTCGAACCGGGGGTGCGCGCAGTCGGCGAGAAGTTGGTATCGGCCAACGAACCCTATTTTCAAGGTCATTTTCCCGGCAACCCGATCATGCCCGGCGTGTTGATACTCGAAGCACTTGCGCAGACCGGTGCAGTTGCAGCGCTCAGTCTCCCCGAACATGCCGGCAAGCTGGTGCTCTTCGCCGGAATTGACGGCGCACGGTTCAAGCGGGTGGTGCGTCCCGGTGATCCCTTACGGCTTGAAGTACAACTCGAGCGTATGCGACGTGGGATTGGGAAGGGTCAGGCACGGGCGACAGTTGCCGATCAATTGGCGTGTGAGGCGGAATTGCTCTTTGCCGTGACCGATCCGACCAAGTAGGTGTTGGGCCGAGCCGCATTATCGACGGCTCGGCGCCGGTTATAGTTTCTGGTCGTCGGCTTGCTCAAAGCCGATGTCGGGTGGCAGATTGGGTTGTTGGGCTGCGGCAGTAGCTAACTGATGGCACCGCTCGTTATCGGGCACGCCGCTGTGGCCCGGTACCCACACGAATTGTACCTGATGGATCGTACATAGCTGCAATAGTTCAGCCCACAGATCGGCATTCTTTGCCGGTTCGGTGGCAGTACGCATCCAATGCTTGGCTTGCCAACGCTGCACCCACCCTTCTTGTACCGCGTCCACCACATACTTCGAGTCACTGTAGATGATAACCCGCATCGGTCGTTTGAGTGCGCGTAGCCCGGCAACACACGCCATCAGTTCCATCCGATTGTTGGTGGTACGCCGAAATCCGCCGGACAGCTCTTTGTAATGCTGATTGTAGCGTAATACCACGCCATATCCACCCGGACCCGGATTGCCGAGCGCACTCCCGTCAGTATACATGACCACAGTATCAGGCGATACCGCCGCTTCCGGTTCGTGATCAAGCTGTGCGGCTAACCACGCCTCCGCCGACAATCGCTCTGATTCCGGCAACGTGGCAACCCACGCTTTCGCGTCAGCAAGGGTAGCAAACCCTTTATAGAGCGCGTTGGAAAAACCTTGTACTTGTTTCGCCGCACCTTCCTCGCCATGCCATTGGCGATATACGCCTGGCCGGCGTCCGCGTATCACGAGATAGTATTGTTTGTGATTACTCATGCCATTGTACTTACCAATACGATCAAAGTGGAGAGTATTGTACCACTTCTGGATCGCGTTAGCATTAAACGACATCTAAAGATCTTGCCAACAACCCTTGACTTTGCTATCAAACTTCGGTATAGTACCAATGTCGGCACTCAAACAGCATAATTGCCGGTCAGGCACGAAGGAGGTGATGCCCATGAGTAGTAAGCGTATGGGTGTCACCGCTGGTGAGGCCCGCTAGGTCTTACCGAACCGGTGACCCCTTCTCCAAACCAGAATCCCCGCCGTAACGGCGGGGATTTTGCTTTATCCTACGTGGTATTGTGGACTAACCGAAACGAACCGGTAGTCTTATCGCAAGCCCGTCTGCTATAATGTAAAGATGATATGCCTACTGCTCACGCGACGTGATTGCCGGTCATACGAAGCAATGCCCGCGCGTCCATGCTATCGGTCAGTCTGCCTGCGGGCGCAAAGGGAGCTGCTATGAATAATTCCCACTCTGTTGCATCATTACGTCGTCGGCAGACGAGCACTGCCGGCGAACCAACCGCGAAAGAACGCGAATACCTTGAGGTTATTTACTATCTCGCTGCGCGTAACGAACCGGTCATTGCGGCCCGTTTGGCGCGCTGGATGAAGGTGCAGCCGCCAACAGTTACTCATATTGTTGCCCGCCTGCTTGAAAAAGGATTCATTGAACGCAATGCCCATGGCGAGATTACCCTGACCCCTACCGGTCTCAAACTAGCCGAAGAGATGGTCCGTCGGCATCGAATCCTCGAACGATTCCTCGTTGATGTTATGGGATTACCGTGGCACCTGATTCACGAGGAAGCAGTGCGACTCGAGCACGCTCTTTCGCCGGTGATGGAAGAACGCATTATGGCACTGGTTGGGCATGCCACGACGTGTCCGCACGGTAATCCGATTCCTGGCCAGTGTGATGTCTACACCGGCGCAGCCCGGCTCGACACGACCCAAGCCGGGCAGTCATTTGTGATTCGGCGCATTGCTGAAGAGGCTGAGGAAGAGACACCGATTGTCGCCTTTCTCGAAGCGAATGGGTTGGTACCGGGGGCCGAATTCGTCATTGTCGATAATATCCCCTCTATTGGTGTGACGTTGCAACGACCGGGTTTGTCGATCACCGTACCGGCTCATATCGCCGAACTGATTTGGGGAGACATCGCCGGTTAGCCGGTAGGTCGGGAGAACATGTATGGCACGGATCACGGTCACTATTCACGGCGAGCAACGCTCGTTCCCAGTTACTGAGCAGGGTATCACCATTGGCCGTCAACTCGATAATGAAATAGTGCTGAACCATGCGATTGTTTCGCGGAAGCATGCCCGTATCGAACTGCGTGGTCGGCGGGCGTGGGTCATCGACTTGAACAGTCGCAATGGTGTGACGGTCAATCGCTTGCGGGTGAAAGAAGAGCTGCTCAACGATGGTGATGTCATCGGGATCGGCCCTTTTGAGCTGATCTTTGAAGACCGTGCCGCCCAGAGTGTCGTACTCGACGATAATCGCTACTTCCCTGTTACCTCGGAGTCGCAGTCAGTTGCAGCCCACGCCCTCCAATTACAGCCATCTGATCTGCAAGCGTTTTATCAGATCAGCATGCGGATCAATCAAGCACTCGATTACCGCGAGCTGCTCGATGTGGTGATGGAGGAGATTATCCGATTGGTGCCGGCACAACGTGGGTTTTTGCTGCTGCGTAAAGGTGATGAGTTAGTACCGCGCGTGATTTTTCCGCCGAGTACCGGTGATGTAGTGATTGCCGGCAGTATTGTGCGCAAAGCCATCGAGCGTGGTGAAGCCGTTCTGACCCACGATGCGCGCCTCGAATTTGCCGGTTCTAAGAGTATTATCGCCGCTAACATCCGTTCGGCACTCTGTGCGCCTTTATTGACCCAAGTCGGTGCGATTGGTGTGATCTTGCTCGATTCGCCCGGTCGTGAGCAGTTTACGGCGCGCGACCGCGATCTCGTGGTGGCAATCGCCAATCTCGCAGCAGTCGCAATCGAGCGGGCACGCCTTACCGAGGAGTTGCGCGTGCAGGGCCAGGTACGACAAAACCTCGAACGCTTCCTTTCGCCGAACGTAGCCCATGCTCTGGCACGCTACGTCGCCCAACACGGAAAGCTATGGGAAGCACAAGAGCAGATCGTTACCGTTCTTTTTGCCGATGTGAAAGGCTTCACCTCCCTCTCCGAACTGTTGTCGCCGCGCGAGGTGCAAGATTTGCTCAATGAGTATTTGCACGAAATGACCGAGGTGATTTTCCGTTACAATGGCACCGTCGATAAGTATATCGGCGATGGGATTATGGCTATCTTTGGTGCACCGCGCTTGCCCGATGACCCACTTGATGAGCAACATGCCTTACGTGCTGTGGCTGCGGCTGTGGAGATGTTGCAAGCCCAACAGCGATTGGTCAGTCGCCTCGAACCTGATAAGGCGTTCACCATTCGGATAGGCGTCAATACCGGACCGGCGTATACCGGCTTTTTCGGCACACGTCACCGGTTGGAATACACGGCTATCGGCGATACCGTCAATACTGCGTCACGGCTGGAGACGGCTGCCGAACCGGGGACGGTGTTTATCGGTGAAGATACGGCCCGACTGGTCGGTGATCAGTTTGAATTGCAAGAGATGGGGGAGCTCCAGTTGAAGGGCAAGCAACAGCGAGTGCGCGCATATAAGGTGCTTGGCCCACGTACTAAATCTAATGGGGCAGCAACGATTGTGTACACCGGACCGTAATCATCTGCCCTTCCTTCGCGCTGTATTCCAGAAAGAGACGTTATGCCTACAGTTGTTGGCATTCGCTTTAAAGATAGTGGGAAAATCTACTACTTTGATCCTGGTGATCTTGACCTGAAGATAGGTGAGCCGGTTATTGTCGAGACAGTTCGCGGGCTAGAACTGGCGAAAGTAGCCCTCGAACGACGTGACGTGAGTGAGGATGCGATCGTCGGTGAGTTGAAGCCGGTGGTACGACGTGCTGAAGATGCCGATTTGGCGCGGATGGCTGAGTTGCAGCAGTACCACGATGAGGCGCTCGCTCGTTGCGCCGAGAAGGTGAAAGAGCACGGGCTGCCGATGAAGTTGGTCAAGGCCGAGTATTCATTCGATGGCTCGCGGCTAACGTTTTACTTTACCGCCGATCAGCGAGTCGATTTTCGCCAGTTAGTGCGTGACTTAGCCCGCACGTTTAAAACACGGATCGAGCTACGCCAGATTGGGCCGCGTGATGAGGCAAAGATGCTCGGCGGCATCGGTCCCTGTGGCCGGATTCTCTGTTGTACCTCATTCTTGCCCGATTATGCCCGCGTCTCGATCAAGATGGCAAAAGACCAAGACCTGCCGCTCAATCCGAGCAAAATTAGTGGGGTCTGTGGTCGCTTGCTCTGCTGTCTTGCGTATGAACACGAACAGTACCTCGAGATGCGCAGCCAGTTGCCCAAACGTGGGACGTGGGTGGTAACGCCGGACGGGCCGGGCGAAGTAGTTGGGCAGAACGTGCTGAAACAGCAAATACTGGTGCAGTTGGCTAGTAGCGGGATGATCGAAACCTACGATCTACCGCAGATCACCCTCGCGACTGAACAGGTGATTGCGTTGGCTAGGGAACGGGCGGCAGAAGGGATTACCCCGGCGCGTTCGGAGAAAACCGAACGTGGCGAACGCCGTATGCTGCGTGATGAGATCGATGCTTTTGCCTGGAACGATGATCTTAGTCTGCTAGAAGATGAAGAACCTTCGGTAGGGTTGATGATACCGGTGTTACCGCCGCCGCTAGAATCAAACCGTGACCCAGAGCAGAAACCGGCAGCACAGCCACGTGTACGTCAACGGAATCGGAACGACAGGAAAGAGGCATCGGCAAAGCAGGTACCGGCGAAGCAGAAGCAGCCACCCGCAGCGAAGGCGAAGTCACCAACGGCACCATCGCCAGCCAAACAACCAGCCTCAGAATCGCCTTCAGCTCCTACCGATGCCAAACGCCGCCGTCGTCGCCGTAATACCGGTAAATAGGACTACTACCGGCTGTGCACTCAGGGTCGCACATGTGCGATAACTGCCGCTCGCTGAGCTGATGGTCATTGGTTGATTCGGTTTAAACAACGGGGGCAGAATGGAAGTCTTCACAGTTGACAATCACATTTGGGCGATTGATCACGAGTTGTTGGGCATTCCCGGTGTCGGCGTGACATATGTTGTGCGCGGTGAAGAAATTGCGCTGGTCGAAACGGGCACGGCACTAACCGTACCTCAGACGCTGGCCGGACTTGACGCCTTGGACATTCCCCGCGAAGCGGTGCGCCATATTCTCTGCACCCACATCCACATGGATCACTGTGGTGGTTCCGGGCATCTCGCTGCAGCGCTACCGAATGCTACTGTGTACATTCACAGCAGCGTAGCCGAGCATTTGGTCAATCCAACTAAACTGATGGCCAGTGTACGCCGGGCCGTGGGTGAAGAGGCATGGCCATTACACGGTGAATTGCTCCCCATTCCCGCCGAGCGGATCCGTCCGGCTGAGCACCTCCATCTCGATCTCGGTCGGGATGTTGTGTTGGAAGCTATCGCTACACCGGGCCATTCACCCGATCACCTCTCATATCGCGATCGCAAAAGCGGAGGCCTCTTCATCGGCGACGCAGCAGGTTTGATCATGGAACGCTGGGGGCTTGTCTTTCCGGTCACACCGGTACCGACCTACAACCTCGAAGCGCACTTACAGACCATCACGATGCTGCGGACCCTCAACCTGCCGCGCATCTACCTCACCCACTACGGTCCCCACGATGATGTTGATCATCAATTAAGCTATGCGGCGGAACGAATAGCAGAATTGGCCGACCTCGTCCAGCGCGCTCTTACCGATGGCGATCCCGATGTCGAGGCATTAGCGGCACGTTGGTTACCCTACCCCGATAACGGCCCCGCCGGCGTCGTCGCCCGGAGCTGGTCACGGATGAGCGTAGCCGGCATAATCCGTTACGAATTGAAACGCCGCCAATCATCCCCGTCATAACGGTAACGCCTCACTGCCGTGCGACGCGCCATCACCCGTACGGCCCCCGCTACGCCGCACGGCGGCGCGTCATCCCAATCCCTGGTATGGTATACTGTACCGACGTATGGCGACCACCGACCTGCTGGCCAACCTGAACCCACAACAACAACGCGCCGTAACTACTGTTACGGGGCCGGTATTGGTGTTGGCCGGGCCAGGTAGTGGCAAAACGCGCGTGCTCACCCACCGCATCGCCTACCTGATTGACGAAGTTGGCGTTGATCCGCTCCAGATTTTGGCCGTCACCTTCACCAACAAAGCGGCCCGCGAAATGCGCGAGCGCCTGATAGCGCTGCTCGGCGAAGCCGTCGCCCACGACCTGACCGTTGGGACCTTCCATTCCATCTGCGCTCGCTGGTTACGCCGTGATATTGTTCATCTGGGTCGTGAACGCGATTTTGTCATCTATGACACCGATGATCAAGAACGCCTGCTAAAACGGGTATTACGAGAGCTAAACCTCAGTGAGAAACAACATCCACCCCGTGCCATTCTTAGTGCTATTTCACATGCCAAGAACGAGCTAGTTGATCCAGAGGAGTTTGCCCGCCACGCACGTACCTATTTCGACGAGATAGTAGCACGTTGCTACGCCCGTTATCAAGCTCTCCTCTCCGAAAGTAACGCACTCGACTTTGACGATCTCCTTGGCGAGACGGTGCGTTTGTTTAGCAACTATCCGGCGGTATTGGCCGAATATCACAAACGCTACCGCTTTTTGCTGGTTGATGAATATCAAGATACCAACCGTGCCCAGTATTTGCTGGTACGCGCATTGGCCGAACGCGACCGTAATCTGTTCGTGGTTGGTGATGAGGCGCAGAGCATCTATGCGTGGCGCGGGGCCGATATTCGCAACATTTTGCAATTCGAGCACGATTACCCTGATGCAACGGTGATCATGCTCGAACAAAATTATCGCAGTACGCAGGCAATCCTCGACGCTGCCCAAGCGCTGATCAACGCTAGTCCACAACGTAAGTATGCGAAACGGCTCTGGACGACAAACGGAACGGGTGATCAGGTCGTGCTGTATGAAGCAGCGAATGATGAAGACGAAGCCGCGTTCGCCGTCGGTGAAATAATGCGCCTCATTGCTGAAGGAACAGCGCGGCCCGGTGATTGTGCAATTATGTACCGAATGAACGCACAATCGCGCCTGGTCGAAGAGGCGTTAATCCAGTCACACCTCCCTTATCAAGTTATCGGTGAGGTGCGCTTCTACGAGCGTAAAGAGGTGAAAGATGTGCTCGCCTACTTACGCCTAGTCGCGAATCCCTACGATAGTGTGAGTCTGCAACGAGTAATCAATTGGCCGGGACGCGGGATTGGCGAACGCACGGTCAACGAATTAATCGTGTGGGCAACTCGGCTTGGTGTCCCACTGTATCAGGCGCTCGCTGAGCTGGTTGATGAGACAACCGAACACCCGTTTGCTGCACGTGCACGAAATGCACTGCTTGACTTTTACCGACTGATCGGCGAGTTTCATAGCCTTCGCCAAAGTATGCCGCTTGGCGAACTGATCGATTACCTATTGATGCGCATCGAAGCTCAAGCGACATTGTATCAAGAGTACGAAGCAGAGGAAGCCGAAGATCGCTGGCGCAACGTGCAAGAGTTGCGCAACGCAGCAATCAATTACGCCAATCTACCGATTGAACATCAATTAGCAGCATTTCTCGAAGATATTGCGTTGGTCGCCGATACCGACACGCTCGACCGCAACAATGATGTGGTGACGTGCATCACCCTCCATCAGGCCAAGGGTCTTGAGTTTCCGTATGTCTTTGTGCTTGGGGTAGAAGAGGGCTTACTTCCGCACAGTCGGTCTACCAATGATCGCAACCAATTGGAAGAAGAACGGCGCTTGCTCTACGTGGGAATGACGCGGGCGCAACGCCGGTTGTATCTCTGCTATGCGGCTCAACGTGCGATGTTTGGCCGTGTAACGGTTTGTACCCGCTCCCGCTTTTTGGCCGATATTCCCTCAACGTCACTCAAACTGTTGCGCCGCCGTGGCTATCGTGCTGTGACCGTCCCCCAGACTACGATGTTCACCCAACGCATGGTGGCTCCTCATCAGCAGGATCAGCGCATGGCACCGCTGCTACCGCGTCAAGCTGCCTTCGTTCCCGGTCAGCGTGTATATCACGCAACCTTTGGTGAAGGTATTGTCGTCAGTAGTCGCCTGATCGAAGGTGATGAAGAAGTGACCGTTCGCTTTGCCGATCGTGAGCGGCGGTTACTGGTCAGCTTTGCCCGTCTCGAACCGCTCACGGACGGATAAGCGTTCCTAGCGGACGTTGCTGTAGTTCGCTCACCAGAAACTCACGGAGTGCGCGCGCAGCAGGTGAAGCGGTGCGATCGCTCCGCCAGACCAGACCCAACGAGCGAGTCAGGGTCTGATCGCGGATAGGCAAACTGACCACGCCGTGAAAACCGGCCACTGCCAGCGCCGGCACAAGAGCAATCCCCAACCCGGCGGCAACAAATCGTACCAGTGTTTCCGTCTCACCACCCTCCATCACTGTATGCGGGGTAAAACCGGCCGCATGGCATGCCTTCAGCGTCGCTTCGCGCAACTCATAGCTTGCCGGCGAGAGAATCCAACGCTCGTTACGTAACTCGGTCATCGCCACCTCGTTGCGCCCGGCCAGCGGGTGATGCGGGCTAACAATCAACACCAGCGGTTCATTGAGCAACGGTGTCACCGTCAACGCTTCATCGCTCACCGGTAACGCCACGACTGCCAGATCGGTCAAACCCGACTCAAGCAGATCGAGCAACGACTGAATCCCAGCCTCATGCAAGCGCAGGGTAATTCCCGGATACCGCTGATGGAACGCAGTCAACAGCGGTGGTAACAAATGCGCACCGACGGTGGGCGGTGCGCCAATCGCGACTCGTCCGGCCTTTAAGCCAACTCGTTCGGCCATCGCGGCGCGTGCCTCTTCGACCTGAGCCAACACCGCTCGTGCATACGGCAACAATGCCTCACCGGCTTCGGTCAAACGAAGGCTGCGCCCCACTCGGTCGAACAGGGTAATACCTAACTCCTGTTCAAGTTGGCTAATCTGCTTGCTCAACGCCGGCTGGGCGATGTGTAGTTCGGCCGCTGCGCGCGTCACGTGTGAATGGCGAGCCACAGCCTCAAAATAACGTAAATGACGAAGTTCCATCGCAAAACCCTCTTGTTTGGCGCGTCATCCTGTATGGTATCATACCAGATACGAGTATCAAAGATATGCATTGCAGCATTATCCACGAACGACTATAATCGGAAGAGCAGATTCGCAGCGGAAGCGTCAGCAGCGCAGGAGAGTTCAGTCGTGGCAGGCGAAGAAGTTCAACAGCAGATAACTACAGCAATCCAAACGTACCGGGAAGAGATCGATCGTATTCGCCGTGAGCTTAACGAGGTTGAATCGTTGCTGCGACAAGGCATGGCTGAAGTTGACAAACTCTCGATGCGCGAAACGTCGATTGCCAATCGCGTGCGCGATCTCGATGTCAATCTAGAACGGTATGAGAAGACCGATATCAAGACGTTTTATACTACATTGATCGAAGTACAAATGCGCTTACAAACCATGCGGGCCCAGGTCGAGCAACTACAAACGCGACGCGAGACGTTACGTGAACGCCAAAGCTTGATCGGCGAATTTGTTGAATTGCTCGAAGCAGCGGCGGCACAGTTAGAGCGTAGCGCCAAAATCGCCGATCTACCGTTTGATCCACAGACGATGATCGCCAACATCATCCAATCCCAAGAGAGTGAACGGCTCCGGATTTCCCTGCAAATGCACGATGGCCCGGCCCAGGCAATGAGTAACCTTGTGTTGCGGGCCGAAATTTGCCAACGTCTACTCGACCGCGATCTCGATCAGGCGCGCGCTGAATTAGTGGCGCTGAAAAATGCAGTCAATAACACATTGCAAGAGACGCGCAAATTTATCTTCGATCTGCGGCCAATGACCCTCGACGATCTTGGACTGGTGCCGACGTTGCGTCGCTACGTTGCGCAAGTCTCCGAGAAACACAAGATCGATCTGCACTTGTTGGTACAAAATCTGGATCAACGCCTGCCCGGCCACTATGAAGTAACCATCTTCCGCTTCATTCAAGAAGCGATTAATAACGTAGTGCGCCATTCTGGGGCGACCCAAGCCCGGATCATGCTCGATAACAGCGATAATATCTTGCACATTCTGATCGAGGATAACGGCAGTGGCTTTGCTGTGCAAGACGTAATTGCTAGCTCCGGTACACGCAAGAATATGGGTCTGGCCAATATGCGCCAGCAAATCGAAGTCTTGCTGCAAGGTGAATTTGGTATTGAGAGTACGATCGGTCGGGGAACGCGGGTCGCAGCGACGATTCCGTTGCCATGAGGAGTGAGGATTCGTGGTGGGTTGATGTGAAATGAAAATAAAAAATGTCCTTAAAGAACGATTAAAGGTGGCAAATATATACATCTTATTACCGATATTTTTGGTACTATGAAATACACTCCTCGATCCACTACGCCGACTTGATCTTTGGTGGTATATCAAAGTCGGCGAAATTATTTTTAACAGTGGTCAAATACTGACAACCGATCTGTTTTTCGTTTACTGAATATAGTAAGGAGTTTACTTATCCTAATTGGTTGGCAGAAGTTGTCTTTTTTGTTGTTTTAAACATTGGTGGGTTAGGATTGTTGATTGTACTTAACACACTTATTATTATCCTAACGTTTATCGTAGTTCTGAAAACTGCCTTTGTTGATAAGGTGACTCCTTGGTTGTTCGCTGTGTTTGTGCTAATCTCTGCAATGTTATTTATAATGTATTCTAATCTTCGGACTCAAACACTTGCTTTTTTGTTTTTAGCCATTTTTATGTTGGTTTTATGGAATTATCGATTCCAAAAAGGTAGAAAATATATCTGGGTTCTGCCAATCCTTATGATCATTTGGGTGAATATTCTATGGATCGTACATTATCGGTCTGGGAGTTGTTGCCGTCTTCTTGGTTGGGGAAAGTTTTCGTTATGTGGTGCGCAGATGGACGAACGATCACGATGTGCTTGATCGATCAGCAATATCTCGTCTAGTTATAGTTTTATTTCTCGTTGTTGTTGCTACGCTTATCAATCCGTATGATGGTGACATATACCGATATGTACAGCAAGTAGGCTCTGATCCATCATCACAAGTGTTTGTTACTGAATGGCAGTCGCCAAAAATTACTAACATTCAACACGTTTTGTCTTTTTTCTCCCCTTTCTTGGTTACAACTCTGATTTTTATCTACAGCCACTCCAAACCGGCTTGGACTGAGATCGTTTTCTTCGGAGTATTCATACTTCTTGGCTTCACTGCGGTGCGTAATGGGATCTGGTTCACCATTATCATGACCCCGATTGCCGCGCGGCATCTTGCCCACGTCCCTGTACCGCTGATAGATTATCGACGCCATGCGACCAATTCCCTACGGCCTGTAGAGGCATCTTTTACTGCCGGTGTGCTCTTCGTACTTGTTGCTATAACTGTGCTGTTCAGCCCTTGGGTGCGTCCTCATCTCGGCGTCGCAGTTCTGCGTCCATCGCTTATCGATAATCAGATTCCACTTAAAGCATTTGCCTATCTTGAACAGCACGGGATTAGTGGATGTATGTTTCATCATCAAGATTTTGGTGACTATATTATTTGGCGGTTGTGGCCACAACAGTATACATTTATTGATGGTAGAGTTCACTTGTTCTCACTCGATGTGGTGCATGACTATTTGAATGCAATTGCCAGTAGGGAATGGGAAAGGATAATGGATAAATATCAAATATCTCATATCTTTTTGCCAAAATCCGATCAACCCCCCTACTAAGCATTGTTCAGCAATCTTCTAATTGGTGAATAATTTTTTGAAGACCGAAAAATAAACTAAATGCCTGTGTTTACTGATTAGCGAAAACTTTGCGCTCTCTCTGAACGGTTAAGACCTACCTACCAGACCGGTCTCACCGCAATAGACACAATGCGTGCAGAGCGGAGCTGCCGTGTGGCTTGCGCAGTACTGGACAAAGCCGGTAGCGTAAGCATAACGTGCGAGGATATGGAGATAACAAACTACAATCTATCGTAGAAATGTTGTCCTTAGCCATGGATTATCGTTGTCAGTCAGTTAGATTTCTGAATGATAAACTTTTTGTGAGGTAAAGTTTGACAAAATTATCATCTCTCCATAGGATAAAGGTCTCGCTAAGAGGCATTTTTTGACTAAAGAGGTACCGGTAGATAATAGTACTCTCTGGCTATTGGTTTTTCATCCCCTAACGGTTATACTAAGAACCGTGGAGAGTTACTCCACGATATAGTTCAACCGCACTAGTCTTTAGGAGGAACACAATGCTTCGCAGCTTTTTCGCCAAGGAAGAGGGTCAGGGTCTGGTCGAGTACGCGCTCATCCTCGTTCTGATCGCCGTCGTTGTTATCGGTGCGTTGACCCTGCTCGGTAATAACATTTCCAATCTGTTTAATAAGCTGTCCAATACTATTAAGTAACTAATTCTTCCAACCCCGGTTCCCCGAACAATCATCAAAACCCAGTGTTTGAATACTTCACCCAGTCGCAACGGCTGGGTGGAGTATTTTTGTGCCTCTAACGCTTTCGCATAAGTCAGAGTGCGGTAGAATGCTAGTGGTGGCGATGCAGTGGTTTCAACGCAAAGACGCAAAGACCGCTATGGAAGAGGGGCATACGGCAGGGTGCCCTCGGGAGGATACCGCAACGGTGCCAAGGGTTGTTGTGCGGTTGCAGGGTGAACTTAGCCGTGGGTGCTGCTCTTGGATATCACGGGGACGATACACGATACCTGGGTGGAGGAGGTACGATGAGTCGTAGTGCATGGCGTATTATCCGCCTGCCGGTCGTGCTGATTGGAACAGGGATACTCTGGCTAGTGTTGCTTAGCCTGAGTGGTTGCACGACTGCACCGTTGCTCGGTGAGGTGTCGGTGAGCGCCGAGCAGTATGAGCTAGGAGTTGGCCCGCCGCTTTCCATTAGATATGAGGTTGGTCGGCCAGCGTTGGTTGATATCTATCTCCTTGATGCTGCCGGCCGGCGTTATCATCTCCGGCGAGCACAGCCGCGGGCGGCGTCCGGTGATCCGTATGTGTTGCGTTTCGATGGGAGCGTACCAACCGATGATCCGCAAGTATTGCGGCGTTTACTCCCACCTGGCCAGTACACGCTTGTTGTCGCAGTGCAGGCTATCGATGCTAATGCGAGTGCTGAACGCCGCTTACCGTTGACAATTGTGGGGACCGCCATCGAACCGCCGGTGATCGAGAACCTGATGGTCTGGCCGCCGGTCATCTCGCCGAATGCCGATGCTATTAACGATGTAGCTGAATTTACCTACCGTCTGCCGGTCAGCGCAACGGTGAATATCGATGTGACTGCGCCCAACGGCGAAGTGATTCCGGTGGTGACCCGTGAGGAAGAGGGGCCTTACGAGCAGCGCCACGTTTGGAACGGTAAGCGTCCGAATGGGTCGCTCCTTGAGGCCGGCGTCTATACGTATACCGTGCAGGCTGAAGATGCGTTTGGGAATGTGGTGCAGCGGCAGGGCCAGATTACCCTCGCCGACGTCGGTCAACCTGAAGCGCGGATTGTCTATTCGATGATTGCCCCGCAGCGGGTGATGTTGGGCGAGGTGATTACGGTTACGATCCGGGTGCGTAACACCGGCACCGTGCCGATTCGCACGTATGGCCCACCGAGCGGGTATGAATACACCACTGATGAGGTCTTTTCTTCGGTGGAAAATGGTGCTTACGCTGCGCAAGCCGGTGGCTTTTGGCGCGTTGGGATGGATTGGGATGCCAACAGTGGTGGCGGGCCAAAGCGCTACCCGTACCGCTGGTCAATTTCGCCGCGCCCGCCTGAAGAGTGGGCTCAACCGTTCGTTGAAGATTTTCTTTACCCCGGTGAAGAAGCAGAAATTATTGGGCGCGTGCGGATTTTGCAGCGGGAAACACGGATGGGTTTCTATGTTGGTCTTATCCAAGATGGGGTAGGTTTTTTTCAAGATCGCACCGGGCGCACGATTATCGATGTCGGATTTTAGACAACAAAATACCGTCGCCACCAATAGTTGGTGGCGACGGTAGCAGGCGATGTAACGGTGGGGATCGATTAATAATCGGCTACCTTAAATGCGACACTACCGATTGAGAGCAGATCACCGTGCTGTAAACGTTGACGGCTGTTAATCCTTTGGCCATTGAGGGCGACCAGCGCACTCGCGTCAAGCGGCGTGATGAACCAGCGATCAAGCGTTTGGGCAATCTCGGCGTGACGATCAAGTACCTGCCGGTCATAGATCACAATATCACACTGACGAGTACTTCCGATCACCATACTGCGCCGATTGACGACGATCTGTTGTCCGGTACACGAACCGGACACTCCGACGAGGGTCAATGCGCGTCCCATACAACCTCCAGCGAAAACAACTATTGCGATACAACTATATAGACATATGATTCTCATCACCATCTCATTTTGTCAAGCCTTACCTTGGGACTATCTAGCGATAACCGGCATACGATAGCGCAGTACGTTGGGGTCGCTATCCATAAGTGATCTACCTCGTGCGTGTGTCATTGTCGGAAATGACGGGGAGTGATGGTATGGCCGAACCAACGGTGCAACGGGTACGCATCTATTTGAACGGCGAAGATAGCGTAAACGGTCAACCGCTCTATAAAGCGGTAATAGACGAATTACGCCAGAGTGGTGCAACTGGTACGACAGTTCTGTTGGCTCTAACCGGCTTCGGACCACGTCGGCAGATGTTAGCAGACGCTATGCGGCAGCCGGTTGTGATTGAGTGGGTTGACAATGCAACGCGTATCCAACGATTACTGCCGTTGCTGAGTCGCCTGATCGGTGATGCGCTAGTAACGCTAGAGCCGGTGACCATCGTGCAGGGTGTACTGCGTCCGACGGGGCCGTTCCGTACCACCCAATTAGTCGCCGATCTGATGCAAGCGGACTCACCGGTGATTGATGCCGCTGCGCCACTGCTCGATGTCCTCGAACCGTTTGTCACCGGTCGGGTGGAAGTATTGGCAGTCGTTGAGCATGATACTGTTATCGGAACCATCTCGCTGCATGAATTAGTGTGGCGTGCCGGTTTACGGGTACCACCGTACCTGCTGAGCATGCTTGAGCCGGCAGAACGAGCGGCAATTCTGACACCGCTCCAAGCAGTAACTGCCGGTGCAATTGCTAATCGTGAGATACGTGGTGTGCATGCGACGATGCCGATTACGCAAGCCCTGACTCGAATGATCGAGTGGGGCTACAATCAACTACCGGTGCTCGATCCACTCGGGCGGTTGGCCGGGATGTTTGGGCAACACGAGGTGTTGCAGGCAGTGGCACACCAATCCGAATCGGGGGATGCTGCCGGTTTGGGGGTGCAGGTAGGGATGGTGATGCAAGCGGCAACAGCACGAGCTACGCTTGGCCAATCATTGGCAACCGCACTCGCCTTGCTGATCACCACACCGGGTCAAAGTTTATTTGTCGTTGATGGCGATGGGCATGTTGTGGGTATCTTGCGGTTAAGTAAGGTGCTATCCAACTTGCAAGACGACGAGCGAACAAGCGTACTGACTGCATTGCAAAGCACTCAACGAGTACAGCCGACGGCGTTGCCCGGGGCACGTCGCACCATCGACGCCTTTCTTGAACCACCACCACCGGTCTTGGCGATCAATGCCTCGCTAGGAGTTGCTGCTCGTCAGTTACTCATGATAAACACCGAACGGTTGCCGGTGGTAGACTCAGAAGGGCGACTGTCGGGTATAATCGCACGTGGCGCCCTCGTGCGCGCATTATTACAACACGAATAGAGGAAAAGACTATGGCTGACCGTGTGTTAATTACCGGTGGTGCCGGATTTCTCGGCATTAATTTAGCGCGTTATTTGTTGGCGCGCGGCTATATCGTGCGTTCACTTGATATTGCCCCTTTTGACTATCCCGAGCGGAATCAAATTGAAGAGCATACCGGCGATATTCGTGATCGAGCTGCCGTTGACCGGGCAATGCAAGGGGTGAAGTTTGTTGTCCATACAGCGGCGGCACTTCCGCTCTATTCACCGGCCGACATCTTCTCAACCGATATTGACGGGACGCGCAACGTCCTCGAATCGGCTCGTGATCACGGGGTCGAGCGGGTAGTCCATATTTCGTCAACGGCAGTGTACGGTATTCCCGACCATCACCCACTGGTAGAAACCGACCCGCTTAGTGGTGTGGGTCCGTATGGCGAGGCTAAAGTCAGAGCTGAGGAGCTATGTCTCGAATTCCGCAAGGCCGGGATGTGCGTACCGATCTTGCGACCAAAGTCGTTTGTCGGCCCTGAGCGACTCGGTATCTTTGCGATGCTGTACGATTGGGCAATGGAAGGGCACAACTTCCCGTTGCCCGGAAACGGCAAGAATCGCTACCAGTTGCTCGATGTCGAAGACCTCTGTGAGGCAATTGTACTTTGTCTGACGTTGGATCGGGATCGGGTCAATGATACCTTCAACATCGGCGCGAAAGAGTTTACCACGATCAAAGAGGATTTTCAGGCGGTGCTCGATGCAGCCGGCTATGGCAAGCGCATTATCACCTTCCCGGCCAAGCCCATGGTGTGGGCACTGGCGATCCTCGAAAAGCTGAAGTTGTCGCCGGTCTACAAGTGGGCGTATGGTACTGTAACCGAAGATTCGTTTGTGTCGGTGGAAAAGGCCGAGCGAGTGTTAGGCTTTACGCCCAAGTATTCCAACAAACAGGCGCTGGTCCGCAACTATCAGTGGTATGTGGCAAACGCCAAGAAATTCGGTCAGCAGACCGGTGTCTCGCACCGGGTGCCGTGGAGTCAAGGAATTTTGCGGCTGGCGAAGCTATTCTTCTAATCGCAGGTTGCCGGGCGAAGGCAGAGAGTGATAGGTAAAACGACACCTATCACT
Source organism: Chloroflexus sp. (assembly GCF_056331925.1). NCBI lineage: Bacteria > Bacillati > Chloroflexota > Chloroflexia > Chloroflexales > Chloroflexaceae > Chloroflexus > Chloroflexus sp. The sequence continues at coordinate 51,183 of NZ_JBWGQH010000017.1, read as the reverse complement.
CACTCTTTGCGTCTGCGTATCAGCGGGTTGATCGGATTATCGCTGCGTCGAGCACTGGGAGAGAGATGATTGTTCATCACCAGCGCGATCCCGTCTTGCAGCGTTGCTCTCGTCTCAAATACGCTCAGATCGGCGCCGAGACTCACCAACGTTTGCGCGACTTCTGGACTAATCCCGGTCAAGATTACATGCGCACCGAGCAGCCGGACCGCCCGCGCTGCCCGGATTAGGGCGTCGGCGATAAACGTATCAACCGTATTCACACCGGTAATATCGATAATCACCATCTCGGCGCCGCGATTTGCTACCCCTTCCAACAACGTCTCGATAATCAAGTTTGCCCGGCGCTGATCGATTGACCCGACGAGTGGTAACGCAACTGCCCGATCACTGATCGGCACCAACGGTGTACTCAGCTCGCGCAAGGCCCGCTCTTGTGCAGCAATAATTTCTTCCTGCATTTGCAGGCGCTCAAATTCAATTGCCTTGATTTCGCTGATATTTTGCATCATCCCCACCATCCGTGCCGCTTTGCCATCGGGGCCGGCGAGGAAATAGCCACGGTCGAAGATCCAGACATACGAGCCGTTTTTATGTTGGAAGCGATACTCAACGTCATACTCGCTTAGATTGGCCTCTGCCTCGTTGAGTAGCTTTAACGCCTGTTCGCGGTCATCGGGGTGGATCAAAGCCTCCCACTGCGCGATCCCACCGTCGAGTTCATTCACTTCTCGCCCGCAAACCGCTACGGTTTCGCCGCTCCATACAATTGCACCGGTTGCGACATCGTAGTCATAGATCATGAGCCGTAATGCACGCACCAGCATCGCGTAGCGATGGCGTAGATCGTTGAGTTCACGGAGGATCTGTTGGGGATCAGGAGTCATACCATGCTCCTCTGAAAACACGTCTTAAATAGCTAATCCGACTGTAAGTAGGAAGAGGTGGGTAGTCAAGGTGAATGAACGCTGCCATGCATTCTAGACATCATCTGGATTAGGGTTTGAGGTAGGGATGAGCCGAACACTTCCTTTCTACGCCTTCCCATACACCGGAATCGCGGCGCCACTAATGATACGAGCGGTGGGGCCGACCAGAAAATGTATCACCGCCGCAATCTCTTCCGGTTTGACCCAGCGCTCGTGGTTGGCGTTGGGCATGGCAGCACGATTGGCCGGCGTATCGATGACACTGGGGAGCACGGCGTTTACAGTGATGTTGTGCGGGAGTAGCTCGGCGGCGAGTGCTTCAGTGAGTTGCAAGACGGCTCGTTTGGCTGCGGCGTAGGCGGCGAGGTTGGCGCCGGTTTGGGTAGCGGTACGACTGCTGACGTTGACTATCGCGCCCCCACTGCGTTCGATCATGTGGGGAATGGCCGCTGCGCATGAGATGACTGCTGTCTTGAGGTTGATGTCGAGTTGCGTTTGCCAGAGCGACCATGGCGTCTGATGAACCGGTTGCCCCCCAGCAAAGCCGCCGGCAGCGTTGATCACGATGTCAATCCCGCCATGCATAGCGGCAACGGTATCGTAGGCTGCTTTCGTTGCCGCTTCGTCGGTCAGATCAACCCGCATTCCGATCACGGCGGGAAAGCGTTCATGTAAGGCGTGAAAGGCGGTTTCTTGAGCGTAAGGCGTTACAACAGTAGCGCCGGCAGCAAGCAAACGTTCGACAACGGCTACGCCTAATCCGCCGGTGCCGCCGGTAACAATAGCAATCTTATTAACGAGATCCATAACACTCGGCTCCTTGTGACGAAAGCGACTCCGGCGCACAACAGCACCAGAGTCGCCATATCTTCAGACAAACGGAGAACATTCGTTGCAGGCAACTCCCTCGTCACCCGATTCGGTATGGCCTACTGCATCAGCAGGTCAAAGTGCGGTCGCCCATCGTCGCCACCGAGTCGGCGGAGGCCACGCTGAATTGCGCGCACTGCACCTTCACCGAGCCAGAACGTCAGTACCGAGCCAACGATGAAGCCAAGTGCGCTACCCAAAGCCGCTCCACTGGCGAACAATACAAACCGCTTGCGTCGCGACGCCGCTTTGCGCCGCGTAGTCTCCTTGCCCATAATACTCCTCACTGGACGACAACTACCGGCATTGCTTTACTCCAAAGACGTTCAAGCCGATAGTATTCACGCTGGCTCTGACTGAAGATGTGTACCACGATGTCGCGATAGTCGAGTACAATCCAGCCGGTGTCGGCGCTACCTTCGATGCGTGGGTTTAACCCATGCTCGGTTGAAATCTTTTCGTCGATATGGTCGATAATCGCACGCATTTGTCGATCATTATCGGCGGTGCAAATAATAAAATAGTCGGCAATGGTCGTCTGCGGACGAATGTCGAGCAGGATGATGTCATGAGCCTGCTTGTCTTCGACCAACTCGACAATACGGCGGGCAATCACTGCGGTCTCGATAGTCATATCCTCCTTTGTCACTGTGCGTTATCTGTTAATCTGATCGTATCATATTTGATGCATGTTGTAAAACGGTACATGGCACAAAACCGGTGCAAACAACTCATTCGGTTGCTTATCATACGTCGTTGGCCGGCTTGGGGGTGCTCGGTTTGAGGCGGATGGCGATAGCTCCGTTGTCGAGCCTGAACATCTCAAACATCCCTTTTGCTTCTGTAACACAGGCTTCCATTAATTTCGATAGGGTCTGATACCCGTAGCGTCGATGGTCAAAACTAGGATCGATAGAACGGAGGCGTGAACCGATGACGCTCCCACTAACCCATTTACCGGGATCAGCTTGCGCCGACTCGGCCAGTATGTCTTTGAGGAGTTTCACGGCATCGCGCAGCGGTATAACTATTTGACTATCGAGTTGAGGTCGGTTGGTAAGCTTGGCTGTTGGTTGGGGAATGGGTGAACCGCCGTTGGCACCTGCTGAGGTTGTTGGTGGTAAACTGCTCCTCACCGCAGTTGTTTCGGTTGTGCTGATGAGGGTCGGTGCAGGCGTGTTAGAACTTTGGGTGGTTTGCTCTCTTTCCGTGACAACGGTTGGAGGAACAGATGATGTGCCGGTGTTGGGTTTCGCCAAGGGGATGAACGTACTGCATGCCTCTTTCAAGACTATTGCCGTCTGCTCCATCCCGATCACAATCACGTTAGCGCCGCCGGCGCGGAGTCGTTTGACCAGCGGTGCATAATCACCGTCACCGGTTACTAAACAAAAATCATCGCACACTTGCCGGTAATGCAGATCCATTGCATCAATAGTCAGTACCATATCGATGGTACTTTTACCCGGAGCTATCCCTGCATGGTAGATCGGACGCAAATCGTAGCATGCGACTGCTTCAATCCATTTTTGGTGGGCAGAGAGTGACCAGTTGGCATAGACACGGCGTATGACCAACATGCCTTGCTTGTGAGCTAATTCCATCACTTGGTCGGCATAGGTGGCAGCACAGTTTTCACCCAAGAGGGCAATGCGGCGAGGTGCGGTGGGTGATCGGCATGCGGTGGCTCCGGTAGGCAGCAAGGCGACGTGCGTAGATTGCCATCAGCAGGTTTCTGACCAGTGGAACGCATCGTTGGGTTAAGAATGATAATAGCAGTGATGACATATCATTCCCCAGGCGTGCAAAATCGGTGTGCCTCTCTGAATCTACGTAACCAACCGGTAAAGGTTGCAAAATCGTAAGAGTCTTCGTTGATAAGACGAGAACCATATTCACTATACTGCACTACCTTAGTACCAGTCGTTCTAGGGTTTCCCAAGAATCCGCACCGGATGGTACATATTATGGTAAATCTGCGCGATCTAGGTATTTCAACCCAAGGAGGTAGTGTATGACCGATCTTCCGGCACTTCAGATTGGTCAGGCTCGGATCGAGCTTTGCGAGGGTGATATTGTGACCCAATCAGTGGATGCGATTGTCAATGCGGCCAATGAGCAATTGCGCCAGGGTGGTGGTGTATGTGGAGCGATCTTTCGCGCCGCCGGTGCTGCGGAGTTGCAGCGGGCGTGCGACGCTGTGGCCCCTTGTCCAACCGGCGAAGCACGGATTACGCCCGGTTTTGCCTTGCCGGCTCGGTACGTCATCCACGCTGTAGGCCCGATCTTTGATAGTTACTCGCCGACTGAAGCCGACCGGTTGTTGATCAGCGCTTATCGAGCGAGTCTGGCGCTAGCTCGTCAGTATGGAGTACGTAGCATCGCTTTTCCGAGCATCGCCACCGGTATTTATGGCTTTCCGGTCGAACGGGCGGCTCCATTAGTGATACGTACATTGGTCGGTGAACTTCGTGTGCATCAGTCACCGGCATTAGTGCGGATGGTGTTGTGGCACGATACGTTTCCGGTGTATCGCGCAGCATTGGCACAGCTTGCGGCGACAAGCTAGCGAGGGTCTAGGCGGTGTTGACGCAAGCCTTAAGCTGTTACTCGTCAGCATACCACATCACCGGGATGTAACGTTCACCGATCGGCAGCAGTCTGCTGCAAACCCGTTTAGGCGCTGGAGCCAATTGCAACAATTTGGTAAAACCTTCGTCAAAACACCAGAGCAAGCGTAGGTGGATCGGCCACACCTCGGCCGGAAGGAGCTTTCTATGCAGACTCGACTAACGCGCAGCAGCACCGATAAAATGATCGGCGGCGTGTGTGGTGGATTAGCCCGCTACTTTAGCGTCGATCCGGTTATCGTTCGCCTCATCTTTGTATTGGTCTTTTTCATCAACGGCATTAGTTTGCCGGTCTATCTGGTGTTATGGATCATTATGCCGAAAGACACCCCGCCACAATATCCATCCTTCACGTCAGGGGTAACGCCGCAGCCGCAGGAGATGTTTGTCGGTCAGGGTCAAGTGAGTGGGCAAGCACGGGTAGGCTATGCGCCTGATCCTGGCTATCGGTTCGATCCGCTCACCGGTAAACCAATCGAAGGACCGGCCACTGGCGAAACGGTGCAATTAGTACCACCGACACCGCGCCGGCGCAATTGGAGCTTGTTAGGAATGATTCTGATGGGGGTAGGAGGGATTATTCTGCTCGAGCAAATGGGGATCAATCTCTCGTTACTCTTCCCGATGTTGATGGTTATTGCGGGTTTAGTACTTTTGTGGCGGGCACGGTAGGGGCATTGCGCCGCAATGCCCCTACTGCGCGCCCCCGGCGATCATCGCGATTGTGATCGCGATGATCGCTCCCCCTACCGAGCTGATCAAGTTCACCAGGTCATTATCCATCCAGCGCCAGCCGCGCAAAAAGCGATTGGGTGTGCCATCACGGGCAATGCGGCGCTCGGTTTCACGCCCGTCAGGATACATGTAAATCGCCTGTACCGTTGCACCGAGCAGACTATCGAACAAGGCGCCGCCCAAACCACCGATGACTCCGGCGATGATCATCCACCATGGCGGAGCGCTATCCGGCGTGGCCAGAAGATTGAACAGAAACATCGTTGTCCCGATCAACAACCCGCCGGCTGCTGCGGCTGAGGTACCCATGAGCGTCACGCCACCCGATGTGCCCGGTGGCACCGGTTGGCCGGTGGTAATCAAACGTGGCTGATGAGGACTCAGCACACCTAACTCGGTAGCCCAAGTATCGGCAGTAACGGTAGCCATCAACCCAACAAAAGCGGCCAATAACCACCACGGCTGACCGCTCAGTGCAAATGCTACAGCGCAGATTGCACCCAACCCACCGTTAGCGATGGTCTGGAAGAAATCACGTCGGCCTCCTTTGGAAAACTTCTCGGCAGCCCGCTGCTCTTTAATCGATTCTTTGTAATGCGATAGGACACTACTCGTCACAAAAAACACGATTAATGTCAATCCCCACGGCCAGCCCCCAAAACCAAATGTTAGCGTACCCACTAACACAGCCCCTACCCAACCACTTTCGCTCAGGGAACGACGGGCAAATGCCACACCACCGATAACGATACTGAGCACGAACCCGAGGCCGATCTGTACAAGGTCGATCATACTCTTCCCCGCCTCAGCGCCTAGACGGCAAAAAGATCGCAGAGCACCCACTGGGATGCTCTGCGATTATACCAGAGACAGGAGCGATGATGAGTTAGGCAGCGGCTCGGGCCGACATGGATTGCCGAGTGTGACGAGCAACACCGCGGAGGGCAGTCTCGAGATCGGCGCCCAGCATGTCGGCGACCGTCTTCTCGGGTACAAACGATGCCATCATGCCCAGCATCGGCGTAAGATCAATACCCATGACCACTTGTAAGTCGGTGCCGTTGACCGCTTGGCTGAGAACCCAGCGCGTTTCAACCGGCAATGGTGTGCGCACGGTAAAAACAATTTCCCGGTTGTCTTGCCATGTCAGGTCACCTTCGCAGCGAATGGTACCGAATAAACCACCCATCGACATGTAGGTGACAAGGCGAGCATGACGGGCAATGTCATCGCGATTAAGCAGCTCAGTCTTTTGCACGCGCGGCAAAATCTTGCTGATGAGTTCGGGGTTGGCTAAGGTGGTAAATACTTGCTCTGGGGTAACACCCTCTATGTGACAGCGGCGACCTACTTTAATCATGGAAAACTCCTGTCTCTGTTTTGTCAATACTTTGCACAACTAATCATAGCATCTATGTACAGGAATGTCAATAGTTGTAGAGCGAAATTTGTTGGGAAATCGAACAATCGCGGCAAATGGTCAACAATGGCGGTGTTATTGGATCTTTGGGGACACTGGAGGAATGCGCTACGAAATAGCGAATAGTGGTGTAACGTCAGGTGTCACCTAGAAATGTCGTCCGATCACGCCACCGATTCGGGATCGACCACCCGATGTTGCCGACCATCAGCCCACCGCATCAGACCAAATGCGCTCAACGCCAGTACCGCAAAACCTAGTGCCAGCGGGATAATCGTACCGTTATAGGCCTGACCGATGATGGTGGCAATCGGAATGGCCACAAACGTCGAGAGTGAGCCGACCACCGCAGCGCCAGTACCGGCAACATGACCGAGTGGTTCCATCGCCATCGCATTCATATTGCCAAACAAAATCCCAAGGCAAAAGAAACTCGGCATCAGTGCTGCCATCAATACCCAGAGCGAGGGTTGACCGTGCGTCACCACGGCAATGCCTGCCAGCGTGAGCGTCAGCCCGATCAAGACGAGCAAGGCATTGCCGATGAGCGAACGCATCCCGTAACGCATCACTAATCGCCCGTTGACGAATGACGCTAAACCGATGGCCAGCGCGTTCCCGGCAAAAAACAACGGGAAGAGGGTCCCTAAAGCGTACTGTTCTTGAAAAATCTGCTGGGCAGAGCTTAGATAACTTTGGAGAATCGCCGAAATAACTCCGGCCATTAACGTATACCCAAGCGCTATTGGGTGACTCACCACTGCGCGAAATGCTCGGCCAATTCGCTGCGGCGATAGCGGTGTCCGTTGGGCTGCCGGTAGTGTTTCCGGTTGGCGTAGACCAAACCAGAGCAACGAAACAATACCTAACACGAGAAGCGTGACGAAGAGCATCCGCCAAGCCGCTACAAGCAGGATAGCCTGACCTACTGCCGGCGCGACGATCGGTACAATGATGAACACGACCATAATGAACGACATTACCCGCGCCATTGCGCGCCCGCTGAAACAGTCCCGGATCAGGGCCATTGAGACGACTCGTGGCCCGGCCACGCCTAGACCTTGTAACAGGCGACCGGCCAGCATCATCGGAAAGTTGATAGCGATTATGGTGAGCGCAGAGCCGATAATGAAGACGGTAAAGCCGAGATAGATGGCGGCTTTGCGGCCAATGCTGTCAGAGAGTGGACCGTAGAGCAGTTGGCCGATCGCTAAGCCGACAAACACCATCGTTACCACCAACTGATTGGCATTGGCGTGAGGTGCACCGAGTTCGTGCCCGATACTACTCAGTGCCGGTAACATCAGATCAATCGACATCGCCACCAGCGAAGTCATCAGTGCCATCATCGCGATGAATTCCCCCATCCGTGGGCTAGATTGAGATGGTAACGTTGACATATTCGGCATGACCTGATCGATGAGACATTGCATTACGCTCCATTATCACGGTTTTCGTGGTTTTTGACAAGTCAATCATCGTTTACGCAATGGTTTGGTGAAGACGCCGGCGCAATCGCACTGACCAATCGTCGGCGCCACTGACGGTCTGTATCCAACAGCGGTTGCTATTGTGCAGATGGTCGAACGCCTTTATCATGCATCAGGTTCGCTACACATACGCTACGAGTTGAGAACATCCAATGCAACCTATTGAACTCCGATTGGCACAACCCGGTGATACGCCATTGTTACGACAGATTGCAATCGCGGCGAAAAGCTATTGGGGGTACCCTGCTTCGCTCATTGTCCAATGGGCAACGACCCCCATCATCACCCCGGAAGCGCTGGAACGTGATCGAGTATGCCTTGCTGCGCGTGCGGGAACTCCGATCGGCTGGTACCGGTTAGCCCTTGATCGGTCACCGGCGTGGCTCCACGAAGCGCAGCGAGAAATCTTCCTTGTCTACGCTCCTGTGGTAAGATTTCTCGGTCGCTGACGCTCCCTCGAAATGACAGGGGGGGCTGTCTTTTCTACGCTCCTGTGGTAAGATTTCTCGGTCGCTGACGCTCCCTCGCAATGACAGGGGGGGCTGTCTTTTCTACGCTCCTGTGGTAAGATTTCTCGGTCGCTGACGCTCCCTCGCAATGACAGGGGGGGCTGTCTTTGCGAGAGAGCACCGTTGTTGCGAGCAAATGACTGTCATTGCGAGCGCAGCTCTGTGGGTCATACCGGAGTGGATCGGTCGCGGCGTGGGTCGGTTGCTGTTGTCTGATGCGATTGCGGTTTGTCGCGCTCGTGGTATCGCCCAGATGGAACTCGAAGCCGATCCAAATGCACTCGGTTTTTACCTTCGTATGGGTGGCGTGGTGATTGGTGAGCGGATCTCAGAATGGAATCGACCGGTGCCGTTGGTACGGTTGGATCTACCATCGGATACGTTGAGCTAGACCTGTGTTATGGTCGGTTTGGGTATAAATTACGCAACAACGTCTCAAGTAATGGTCGGCTATGCGGCAGCGGGGCTGGATCGGCGTGCAACCGCTGGAGATCGGCAATGGTATCGATGTCGTACCACGGATCGATCAGGACTGTGCGTAAACCTAGCCGTTCGGCGACAGCAAGGGTATCGCGCAGGACGGTGGATGTGCTCATGAGCACCTCGGTGAAGAGAGATGGAGCAATCCGGCGCAAGCCGACCAGATAGTATCCACCGTCGTCCGCCGGCCCCAAGACCAGATCGACGCCGCGTTCAAGCTCGGCCAAGGCTTGCCCGATCAAGGTTGGTGGTAGGCTGGGGCTATCGCTGCCGATGATCACGACTGCCGATGTACCTTCTGCTAACAGCTCAGTGGTGATTGCTGCCAGGCGCTCACCTAGATTACGACCAACCTGAGGGCGACGGGCGATGTCGGGCGCAAGAGCTGCAAAGTACTCGGCGGCGTCGGTGGGGGCGTAGGCAATCAGCGATCGTGTGTTTGATACTGTGCGCATCATCGCCACCAAATCGCGCAAAAACAGTTCATACAGCGATGCAGCCTGTGTTGCCGTCAACGGCGGGCACAGGCGTGTCTTGACGCGACCCGGTTCAGGGCGCCGGGCCATCATCACGAGGGTTGGTAACATGCTCACGGCGCGTTGATCGCTGTTCGGGTTGGACCGATTGCGTTGATGCATACGTAACCGTGCTCAGGAGTACGAATATTGGATTGCGGTCGATCAGATCGGCGAGCGAGATATTGCCGATGGTTTGTGACAGCACCAGAGAGTGCGCATCTTCGTACAGCCGACATCCTACCATGCCGAGCGGGTTGTTCGGTATAGTCAACCCGTAACCGTTGCCGGCTTAAACGACTGCACCGGTAATTGCGAATAGTCGTTGAGTTGTCCACGCTTGTGCAAAAGCCAGATAAGGACCGATCGGCATATTCATCAGCGTACAAAGCCGGTTGAAGACAATACCGTAGTGTTGGCTCGTTCGTGGCGCCGGTGCGTTTCGAGAACGGCGTGAAGTTCGGCCAGGCGTGAACCGGTCGCGTCGGTGATCACTTGAGTTGCAGTCCGCTGTCGAGTTGACCATAATCCAAAGTATTGCACCTCCCTGGCAGAGACACCTTCGCTGCGTTGACCATCGGTGTTGGCGGGAGCGAGGACGAGTCGGCAGGCGATGATTTCGACATGCGGTTCGGCAAAGAAGCGCGGTGCACATTGCCGAGTTGCAGTGGTCGATCACGTGACGACTTAACTCACCTGCCTGCTGCACCATCTCGGTCGAAGCGCGCGTCATCTTTGGCGTCATCATCGCTCTACGGTTGGGGCCATCGGCGACATTGCAGTGGTGGCAGGGTTGGTTGCCGCGTCGTCCGACATTGATCTGCAACACATCCATCCGATACCCGACACGCCACAGCGCCACCCCATTGGCTGCTTGGGTGGCGATACATAGTGGTACCGGAATGTTGGCAAAGAGACACAATTGCGCGCGGGGGTGGGCGAGCGGATCATTTGGCGTCGGACGAATTGCTGCCATCGGTGTTGAACCTCGCTATGACACGTATAGCATCTTCAGAGGGGACGACGAGATATGATGTCAGGGAAATGATGAGCGTTCGCCACTCCAAAATCTAATGTCTTTTTTATACTATTTTGAATGACGTTTGTCACGTTTTTCACCTACGCACGCAACAGTTCAGCACGAAATTCATCACCCGGTGCCCCGTACAAAGATGTTTGGCCATGGTCGGAAGCGGGTAAAAAAGAGTTCCCGTCGCTCTTGGCCGTTGGCGTCGGTGATAATACGGTAAATCGAGATGTCGCGTCCGTTGCGTGCGACATCGGTTTGCCGGATGGTACCGCGTGGCAACGAGGGATCATCGACATAGACCGGCTCGCTCGGAGCACGTACTTCGTTACTGATGATCGGCTCCTCGATCCGTACCTCGCGTTTGGGTCGGGTACCGTAGAGTTGTACCACCAATACCTGCGCTTGCTCATCAATACTGGTCTGCATCAACAGCCAATACCCTGTGTCATTGACGAATTTCAGGTCTTGGACACCGGTGAAGATAGCGGCATCCAAGCCTTGCCCGTCGCCATTGGGGCCAAGCCCAAACCGGTCATACCAACTGATATAGAACGAGTGCGCGTGGCGCTCGGTGATCGGCAGGCCGGCCCAGAATGCGGCCCGAAAGACGGTGGTGCTAACCTGACAGACACCGCCGCCCCATTCGAGTTGGGTACGGTTGCCGATAATGGCATAACCCTCGACAAAGCCATTTTCGGCATTGACCTCACCAAGCTGACGATTAAACGAAAACTCTTCGCCGGGTGCGATCAGGACACCGTTCATACGGGCAGCGCCGGCTCGAATATTGGTAATACGGTATGGTGCGGAGCCAGCAAAACTACTGCGCCCTTCGGCAACCAATTCGACAATACCGAGGCTATCGAGTGTGGCAGCCGTAATCTGCGGTTCGATACGGTCTATCGGCAACACGAGGGTCCGAGTGATCGGTGAGGGTTGCATCAGCAGATCGGCAATTGCAGTGGCGGCATCGGCCTGCCGTAAGCGCCGGCCTGGCTGACCCTCGGCTACGATCCGTACTCGGCCATCACTGAAGCGGAGACGTGGTTCGGCCGTACCGGTATCGATACTCTGGGCTAAGCCTTCGACTGCGCGGTTGAGCCGGTCTTGATTGACTTGTACCGTCAATTGACCGTCAACCGGCGTCACCTGCAACAACTCGGCGATTCGTTCAGGAGACCAGACGATGGTCTGATCTTCGACCACCAGTTCCAACGGGCTACGCAGCAAGTTGACTGCGATCTGTTGAGCGATCACCAGATCGGTATCATCGATCTGGGGGTCGAGCTGACGGGTTCGCACCGCCACCGTCTGTGGGCGGAGCTGCTGAATGGCAAGCAGCACATCGTTAGCCGTTGCATCGATCAGCAGTTGCGTTCCAGGTTGACTCGGTTGACCGATAACACGGGCATCGGCCAGGCTGAGGACGGCATCGGCGGGCAACTGTTCAATCTGCGGTGCTATCCCCAGTAAGTAACGCTGGGTTTGGCTAAGATCAACCGACATGCGCAGTGGGAGGTCAATTCCTTCTTGCCACAGTATCCACAGATCACGGATGCGGGTGAAGAGATCGCCACTGCGACCAAGCGCAAATGCACTGTTGACTACCCGTTCCAGGTCAAATGTTACCCCCAATTCGGTCAATGAGGGCTGCCAGGCGTAATCACGGAAAGTGAGTGTTACCGGTTGCTGTTCAAATGCGCGATACCGCTGACGCAACGCAATGATGACCTCGGTGCGATTACGTCCGCCGATTGGTTCACCGTTGAGTGAGATACCGGGCAAAATGGTATTGGGGTAGATGAGGTCAACGGCATAGATCACACCAACCGGCCCAATGATCAGGACGAATAGCGCGAGTGCCAGCCACATCCAGCCGTGAGACCGGCGACGCAATGGACGGCGCGAACGTGGTCGACGCGTCTCAGTAGCGGGTGAGTTCTCGTGAGGGGTGAACCCACCCTTTGCCGCGCGACGGCGATAAATCGGCCCATATTCTGGATAGTAGCGATGATCAGGCATAATGAAGCGACGTTCCCCGATGAATCACTATGCGCATTGTACAAAACCTCGCCGTTGACGACAAGTTGACAATTTGGGGTGGTTGTTGTATATTTTCAGCGGGCCTCTAGCTCAATTGGCAGAGCAGTTGACTCTTAATCAATCGGTTGTGGGTTCGAGTCCCACGGGGCCCACCACTAAAGCACCGGTACAAACCGGTGTTTTTCGTTGATCATCATCAGCGTCGTATCGCTTCCAAGTGCCGGTAGATACCCGACCGTACCGTCGGCAAGTCGAACAAAAAGAGCGACGTTGCGTTACAACGTCGCTCGGCCTGTCTTACAATTATTGAATACTTTCGCCCAACGACACAGTTGCACGGGCTACACCGGCGCGTTGTGAGCGGGCCGTAATAGCAACACTACTTCCCGCCGGGGCCCGGATTGTCCATGTCAGACGGCGCAGGTGGTCGGTGGGAAAACTACCACCCCACAATGCCCGTTTGTTTGCCCGCCCCTCCAGTTGACCGATCTCTGTCCGCTGTTCACCACTCACCAGCATACCGTCCGTCGGCAGAGTTACCTCGACGGCAATCGGTTGGACTGCTTTCATCTCTTGTGCCTTGCTGCTGCCGTAGGTTGGCAAGTAGCCGCTATTAACCACCACCGCTTGCAGTCGGTAGAGGTCGTTACCGAGCGGTTCGGCCTGCACGTGCCGCAGCTCAAGTCGTGGCCCCGTTTGGGCAAGAGCCAGTACGAAACGGGTGTTCGGTTCAAGGGTGCGCAATAAGAATTTCTCCGGTGGGTTCCCGAACGTGCGTCGTTCAATCCAGCCACCAATCTCAACCCGGCCGAGTTGCGGATGATCAAAGGGGCGCCAATTGACGAATCCTGCGCCGTCAAGTTGTTCGTCGTTCCAACGCAGCAGCTTTAGATCGTCTTCTTCGGGATGATCGCGGAACCACTCGATAAAATCGCGTTCTTTGATACCGGCTTCGCCGATCATATCCCACAGCTCAACGGTAAAAGCGTAGATACCGAGTTGCTCGTAAGCCCAGTCATCGAACGCACCCCGCATCACGTCGCGTGGGTGATACCGAAAGCCGTGATAGACCGAGACATGCTTGTAGCCGGTGATCTCCTCACCGCGCCGGCCCAGCTCTTTGTACGTCCACAGATCGTTGATCGGCATCTGATCGTCAGGTTTATCGGAATACGGGCGCAAGATCGCACCCGAATACGTGTGGTACGAGATGGCACTGCTCACATTAAGGTGAGATGTGAGGAACTCAACAATCGCCCGAATCTCCGGTTCAGATGTCGGATATGGCCCGGCGCCGCGCTGGACACCCTCAGGGGCCCAAATGTAAGGAAAGTTGCGATTGAAATCTAATCCTTGAGCGGGTGGGGCAATCTTAACCTCGTAGCCGTCGAAGTTGCGGATGTAGCCCTCGGTATACACGCGGTAGTAGGTGCCGCCGCGCTCATCGGGTAATCGCGGACGCATCAAGCGCGGATCACGTTCACTCACCTTCCAGCCACCATCGGGATCAACCACCCGCATTTGCAGGATGAGACCATCGCCATCGATGTCGGCGGGGTAGAGTCCATCGCGATCATCGGTGAAGGGGTAGCGACGTGTACCCGAACGCACGTAGACCGGTGAAGTGAGCGCTTGCTCCATCCCGTCAGGATTGACGCATGGAACGACGTAAAGCGCTCGCTCATCGAGTAAAGCGGTAATGTTGGGATCACGCCCATACTGCTCGAGCACGGTCTGGATCACGTGGAGCGCGCCCATACAACCGGTGACTTCGGTGGCGTGAATGTTGGCATCGAGCCAAAATGCCGGTTTCTCGTCGTCAGGACCGGTTGCCTGATTGGTGAGGGTCATGAGCCAGATCGGACGCCCTTCGTAACTCGTGCCGATGCTACGCAAAGCACAGAGGTTGGGGTGCTCGGTAGCCCACGCTTGGAGGGCAGCTTCGACTTCGTGTGGACGATAATAGCGGGTAAAGTCGATGGTCGGCATTGTTCAATTCCTTGCTTTATCAACCATTCTTTATCGTAATAGTACCACGAAATCAAAGGGTGTGTGGCAGGCTTAGGTAACGAACATCGGCCAAGGGGAAGCACGATCATCACGCTCGTTTCCATAAGTTCAGATCGGGTGTCGTGTCGGTGGCTGTATGGTATACTGCGGTCAACGAGTGAGGAGGCGAGAGGTCGGCCATGCGTGTAAGGTACAGTGCCCGGACGGATGCCGGTCAACGGCGCGCGATCAATCAAGATGCCTACGGTAATGCTGAGGTCGGGCAAGGAACCCTGCTCGTCGTGTGTGATGGTATGGGTGGACACTTGTCAGGTGAGGTCGCCAGTAAATTGGCAGCTGAGACCATTCTGACCACGTTTCAGCCGAATGATGATCCGGCTGAAGGCCTCCGTCAAGCTTTTGTAATGGCCAACCGGCGCGTCTATGAAGAGGGCCGCGGCACAATGGGTACAACCGCCGTCGCTGCATTTTTCTGCCGTAATATGCTGTATGTTGCGAATGTCGGCGATAGTCGGGCTTATCTCGTGCGCGAAGGCCGGATCAGGCAATTGACCCTCGATCATTCCCTGATCGGCGATCAGGTAGCTGCCGGTTTACTCACCGTCGAACAGGCTCGTCAATCAACGATCCGGAACATTATCACCCGCGCTATTGGTCATCTCGCCCATGTTGAGGTTGATCTGTTCCGCGAGCCGCTCTTGCCCGGCGATACGATAGTGCTGTCAACCGATGGCATGCATGGGTTACTTTCCGATGATGAGATTGCAGCAATCGCCAGCATGCATCCGATAGAGGTAGCGGCACAGCGGTTGGTCGATGAGGCGAACGCGCGTGGTGGTCCCGATAACATTACCGTGATTATCGCCCACGTTGATGGTCTCGATCCGACGATAAGTAGTCAGACTACGACCGGTGAACCGGTGGTGAAACCGGCGACGATCACCCCGCCGTCGGTTAAACCGCTCTCGCGGGTTGGGATGATCGTCGCGATTCTGTTGCTCGTCGCTTTAGTTGGGTTGGGGATCACCGTTATGGTTACCGACCAACGTAACCCGCCACCATTGCTCAGTTCACCGACCGCCGTGATCTCGCCAACGCCGGCTGTTACAATGACGGTGACGCCATCACCGGTGGTAACACCGTGATATACTGTTGTTGAACATTTGTTTGACAAACGTGGCCGATTGGGTGGAAGGCTATGCCGATCCGTCTGCTCGATGAAACGATTGCTGCCCAGATTGCTGCCGGCGAAGTGGTCGAACGTCCGGCTTCCGTTGCCAAGGAGCTGGTCGAGAATGCACTCGATGCCGGTGCGCGCCGGATTGTGGTCGAAGTGCGTGGTGGTGGGCTGCGTGAAATTCGTGTGCAAGATGATGGCTGTGGTATTCCTGCCGAGGAGGTTGAGTTGGCATTTGCTCGTCATGCGACGAGTAAGTTGCACGCTGCCGACGATTTATGGTCCATTCGCACGCTTGGTTTTCGTGGTGAGGCATTGCCAAGCATTGCGAGCGTTGCCCAGGTGATCTGTGTGACCCGCGTCGCCGATGCCGAGTTGGGGGTTGAACTGCGGATCGCCGGTGGTGAAGTGCAGTCACGCTTGCTGTGTGGTTGCCCTGTCGGCACGACAATTACGGTACGCAATCTGTTCTACAATACGCCGGTACGGCGCGAGTATCTCCGTTCGGAAGCTACCGAAACCGGTGCCATCAGTGCAATCGTTCAGCAGTACGCTCTTGCCTACCCCGAAGTGAGTTTTAGCCTCGTGATCGATGGGCGGTTGGCGTTTCAAACGACCGGTGATGGCGACCTGCGTGCGGTGGTAGTTGAGCTGTACGGTCTTGAGGTCGGACGAGCCTTGGTGCCGGTGCAGGCCGAAGTCGGTGATGGTGAGTTGTGGGTGGCGGTGATCGGTCTGATCTCGCCGCCCGACCTGACTCGTAGCTCGCGCAGTTATCTTTCGTTCTTTGCTAATCGGCGCGCATTGCAACCGCGCGGGGCCTTGGCCGCCGTGGTAGAGAGTGCATACCATACGATGCTGATGAAGGGTCGTTTCCCCATCGCGATTATCGATCTGCGAGTGCATCCTGCTGCCATTGATGTGAATGTTCATCCAACCAAGAGCGAGGTCAAGTTTCGCTATCCGGCCCATGTCCATAGTGTGTTGGGGCAGGCAATTCGCGATGCACTGATCAAGGGGAGCGATATTCCGGTGTGGGAAGCTCCCGATCCGGCAACTGCACAACGTCGATTTGAGCTGCGCCGTCTTGGTCAGGAACCGGCAAATTTACCGGCAACGTGGGGAGTAGGCGCTGCGGCATGGGATCGGGCACGTGCGCACTGGGATGTCGGTACACCGAATTCGCGATATGAGCCGTCGCTGCTGTTTTCACCGGTTGCAACACCCACGTCGAATACTTCTGCGCCTGCACCAGATGCTTCATTTGCAACCTCATCATCGGCCTTACCGCCGTTGCGCGTGGTTGGGCAAGTCGGGTTGACGTATATCGTGGCAGAAGCACCAGAGGGGATGTATCTGATCGATCAGCACGCTGCCCACGAGCGAATTACCTATGAGAAGTTGATGAACCAGTATGCGCAACGTGCAGTTGAGTCGCAGCAGTTGCTGATTCCGCAAGCGGTCGAGTTAAGCCCGGAAGCGAGCGCACTTCTGCTAGGCAATGCCGAGAAGTTGGCCGAATGGGGGTTTGTGCTGGAGCCTTGGGGAACCGGAGTGCTGGTGCGGTCAATACCGGCAACCCTGCCACCCGACGAGCTAACGCAGGCATTGCACGAGGTGGCCGAGCGGCTAGCTGGGCGTGGCGGGAGTAGTCCGCGCGAATGGCGTGAAGCGATGTTGATTACGTTGGCTTGCCATACTTCGGTGCGTGCCGGGCAACCGCTCTCGCACGATGAGATGCGTCATCTGCTGCGCCAACTTGAACAGTGCGTGAGCCCGCGCACGTGTCCGCATGGTCGCCCAACTATGATCCTGATGACACCGGCTCAGCTCGAACGTCAGTTCGGGCGACGGTAACGCAAAGGGTGCAAAGATCGCAGAGAACGCAAAGATTGTCTTCGTGGCGTCCTTCGCGTCTTTGCGTTTGCCCCCCCTTGCTCTTTTTGTACTTTGCGTTTCTATATTGATACCGGAACGAACGGTACCTGACACGGTAGGTTAGCCGCTATGTGCATTGTTTGGGTTGTCACATCAATAATTACACCGCACACACTCTCGTTACGATCAACTGCGGCGATCCGCGGATCAGGGTGACGACAGATACAGCGTGGCGCACCTTCGTGATCACGCAAAATGTTCTGCAACACCACAAGATCGATCTGACCGGCAGCGACTTGCAGCAGATCCCACGCCCGACCGTACCGGTCCCGACTCGTTGAGGTAGGTTCCAACGCACATTCACCGGCAGCCGCGTTGGCGTCAAGGCAATGGTTGGCGTGGGCTAGGAGACCTTCACGCGCCGGTAACTCGGCGACTCCGCCCGGTGTGATTTCTAGCGCCAGCAATTCGCCGGTGGCACCGGCCAGAGTAATGCACGACGAACCACCGGACGGAAGGAGTTCGGCCAACCGACGAGCGACAGCTACACTTGTACTCTGCAACATCAGCCGTAATAAGACATGGACCGGCATCCCTTGGTGTTGACCATCCGCTCGCGAGCGTAGTAAGTTTAAGCCGACTGCAACCCCAGCCCCGTTTAGCCCGATTTTGGCGACCATCCCTGCCTCGGTCAGGGTCAAGATCGGCGGATGACCGGGAGTGTCGATGCGGAGCAGGATACACGCCGCCCGTTGATCACCTTGCCAATCCCACGTCTGTGCCAGCCAGACTCTTCCGTTGATCGTCGCCGGTGGAGCAGCCGCAGCGGTGGTGCATTCACCGTCTTCGCCCACCATACCATAATCGTTCAGTGGTAATTCATTGTGGAAGGGGACGCCCGCTGCACGGTTCCGGGCCAGTGCAACGGTAGCTTCCGGGTGATGCACGCCCACACCTACACCGGCCAGCAACTCGGTACGGACATTGAGCGCAATAATTTCGGCGGGGGTGCAGCCGGCCCCCTCAGCAATGCCGTACATCTCGTTCAGTAAGTCGGGAGCGATTTCGGCAAGGAGTGGCTCGTAAGCAAGCGCCTCACGCTGTACCGCAGCCCAATCAAGACCGCGCCGATAGGCAAAGAGACGGGCATAACTGGCAATGCTGTGCCGCACCTGTCTGGCGGTGGAGGCACCATACTGACGACCTCGCTCAAACGGCTCGCCGGCGATGGTGATCACGGGAAACATTAGTCACTTTCCTCTCTTCAACAAGAAATGGATGACCATATGCAACAATATCATCGAGTAACCGGTCTGCCAACCATTTTGTGCCGGTGGGTGCGCTCTTTTTGGCGATACCTTCACGCACACGGTGCTACTGCGCGCAATTGCGCGACAAGATCGGGCAACAGTTCGAGCAAGGTCTCGATCTGTTCGGCGGTGGTATGACGACCCAGCGAAAATCGGATCGAGCCATTCGCTTCTTCGGGCGAAAGCCCCATCGCCAACAGGACGTGTGAGGGTTCCAGTGAACCAGATGTACAGGCGCTGCCTGAGCTAGCGCAGATGCCGCGCTGGTCGAGTAAGAGTAAGAGACTCTCGGTCTCGATACACGCAAAGCCGAGATTGACGATACTCGGCAATCGATAGGTTCGGTCGCCGTTGAGCCACGAGTGCGGAATACGCTGCAATACGCCATCGATCAGTCGCTCACTGAGTGTACGTACCTGATGGACATACTGTGCTCGCTCACGCTCGGCAATCGTTAACGCCGTTGCTAATCCGACAATGCCGGCAATGTTCTCTGTCCCGGCTCGCCGTCGGCGTTCTTGAGCACCACCGTTGATCTGCGGCACCAGTGGTGTGCCACGGCGCATGTAGAGTACTCCCACTCCCTGTGGCCCGTAGAACTTATGGGCTGTCAGACTGAGTAAATCAACACCAAGCGCTTGCACATCAAGCGGCAATTGGCCGGGGGCCTGCACCGCATCGGTATGGAATAACACCCCATGCTCGTGACAGATGGCGGCCAGTTCGGCAATCGGCTGGATCACTCCCGTCTCGTTATTAGCGTACATCACCGATACCAATGCCGTTTCGGGACGGATAGCAGCACTGAGATCGGCAGGGTTGACCCGGCCACTCCAGTCGACGGGGAGGAGGGTCGCACGAAACCCTTCATACTCCACAAGGTAATCGATAGCGTGCAAGACAGCGTGATGCTCAATGGCACTACTGATCACGTGCGTCTTCCCCTGCGCACGTAGTGCCATAGCGACACCCTTGATCGCCAGATTAATGCTCTCACTGCCGCCACCCGTAAAGACGATCTCCTTCGGTTGGCAGCCCAAGACGAACGCTACTTGTTCACGGGCATCGTCGAGCGCTTGCAATGCCGCTCGCCCTACTTGATGGATACTCGAGGCATTTCCGCTTATCCCGCTCAAAAACGGCATCATTGCCTCGAGCACACGCGGGTCGAGCGGTGTCGTTGCGGCATAGTCTAAATACAGGAGGTGCTCAGGCATACACGACTCTCTACCGTGTGCGACGGGCACGAGCTTCGTCGCGTAAGACTTGCAGGTTTAATATTTCGGCTACTTCAAAACGGGGTGGTAATGCCCCTGCAATTGGTCGTAAGCGTAACACCGGCGGAAAGTACCCCATACGACCATGGAGTTCTGCCAACAGGGCGGCTGCACTAAAATTTAAAGACGGCAGATTGACCAAAATTTCTTCACTTTGCCACTGCTGCGGCGTCAATCCGGCAGCGTCGGCAAGAGCGATGATTTGCGGTTCGAGCGGTTGCTGCTGATCGATTTGACTGTTGATGTCGATTAGTTGAGCGATAGATTGACCGGTTAACGCGACTATTTGCTCTTGCTGAGCAGTTGTAATCGGATGCGCGTAGTTTAAGACGATCATATCCAAAAAAACCTTTCATTATGAAAATCTATTCTAACCTAACCAGATGAGCGCCGGCGTATACCAACTGCCGGCGCTGCATTACCCTAGTTCCATAGCTCATTTGTGAACAGAGCAAGGTATGTATCTGGTGCTAACGGGATGCGCTGTCCATCGCGATCCACAATCAGACCTTGTTGGTCGAGCCACGTCACAAAGGCTTGCCACCGCTGGTCATCCATCACCCCCCACCGACCATCAGCGGTCAGCAGAGCAGGGGCGAGTTCATGCAAACTTTCGGTCACAAAATCGCGATCCTGCAAGCTCGGGTGCTTGGCTTCCGTGATAAGTGCTGCCACGGCTTCATCGGGATGATGAACGGCGAAGCGGTAGCCCTCGGCAGTTGCATTCAATAATGCGCGCAGGGCATCTGGATGGGTGCGGAGTGCATCCGGGTGGGCCAACAATATCGGCGTGTAGCCGTAAGGAATACCGTAGTCGTCGAGGTGGAAGGCGTTGAGAGCGATCCCGGCTCGACGGGCTTGCACCCCTTCCCACGGCATAAAGACCCATGTTGCATCGGCAACGCCGGTGAGCAATGTTTCCCAGATGCCGAGTTTGGGTGGAAAGATCTCATCGAATTCACCCTTCCCTCCGTCGTTTCGGATCATCTGCGCTACGATTGCGCGCTCAAATCGCGCATTGTACGAAGCATAGCGACGACCATCAAGTTTGGCCGGTCGATCAATGCCGCTGTTGGCTAATGTCACAATCGCACTTGTGTCGCGTTGTGCTAGCGCTGCGATGGCAACCAACGATGGTTTGGTGGGGTGAAGATGGTAGCTCAAAGCACTCTCCGAGGGAGCAATTGCCAATAACGCTCTTCCCGCTGCCACCTTCGCAGCCGGTGTCGTCTGATAATTGTCCTCTTCTGGGGATAGCAAAATCAGTTCGATTCCGGCGTCACGGTACCATCCCTTGGCAATGGCTACGTAGAACCCAATATGATTTGTGTTAGGTGTCCAATCGAGGGCTAAAGTAATAGGTGTTGCCATACGTAGTCTCCTTTTCAGGTTGATTGTTCGGTTATCACCGTCTTACCAACACCCGTGAGACGTGCAATCAGCCAACCAAGTGTGAAGACCGGGATAGGCTGAGTGAAAGGGATGAGTGCCTCAATCGCGGCTTTGTTGCGTAGCCCACATAACCCTAGTCGGTCAAGGATGAGCCAACTGACCGGCATTGCCAGTATATCCAAACCAAAATCGAGCAGGTCGAGCACAATCGGTAGTGCGATTGGGATGTAGTGCATTGTTGTGAAGAAACCGGCATCTGGCGGTACCTGCAAGCTGCGCAAGCGCCGCCATATCAACCAGAGCACGATCCCTGCCAGTATCAAGCCGCTCAGCATAGCAATGAGCAGCCACCCCACAATTGTCATTAACTGGTCACTCATCCTGATTTCCTTGGCCCTAGCCCAACCCAGAGCAGCGCTGTAACACTTACGATGAGGAGCAAGGTGGTAAGAGTACTAAACTCTAACACAGCTCCAAAGCGCGGTTGCGAGCGGTCGATGATGGTCAATGGTGTTACGAGCGGCTCTGTTAGCCCGTAGAGCCACGCTACGGTCGGACTATCAGGGCGCGCAGCTAACAGCTTCAGCACCAATCGCACGATCAGTAGCCCGCAGAGCGTACCACCAAGGATGGCGATTATTTCGCGCCACTGAGCTGTCGAGCCAAACTTCATGCTTACGCTCCTTGTGGAACTGTTGGCTGTTATTGTACGTCTCTTTTATTGTACAAGAACACAAGCGATAGTTGCGATTGCTAGATGAGAGGTGTTGAGCAACTGTGTCTACACCATAATCCTCGGTGTCGGGAATTGTTGTCAGATAATGTTAACCATTTTCAGCGAAATATGACCGAAGACCTATGGTGTTTGTCATTGTCTTTTGTTACACTATAAGCTACCCTTACTCGTCGGCGTCAGGTCACGGGGTCAACTAAACAGGCACGATCGAAGGCAACCGGTATGATTAAGCCAATAGTATCAGCTAGAACAAAGCACCCTATGACGATGACCGGAATGTCCCGGTTGCGTCGATTCAGCCTGTTTACACTCATGATCGGGATCGAGCTATGCTTGTTGGTGAGTGCAGTTGGTTGGTTGCTCAGTGCAACTCCGTCGCGTACACCATTGTCGGCAAACCCCGATTTGACGCCCCTCGTCGATGAGATTCGAGGTCGAATGAGTGGGGAAATTATCGATCCGCTGATTGAGGTGAAACCGGGGATTACCATTCGGGTCAGCAATATCCGTGGTTTTCGGTATGCTGGCTCGATCTACTATTACTATATCGAAGGTGCGCCCAACTACGATCCGCTCTCCCGCGGCATCATTCGGCCCGATCAAGTTGAAATTGTCCTGCGTGAGACGAGTGGTACGCAGACGATTGTCCTTTATCGGGTGCATTAAAACCGACGCCGGCCTTCATCCCAATCACCCCAATCACGCTCTTCAGCGGCGCGAATAGCACGTCGCTTGAGCGCCCGTCGTGCAATCGGTATTACCTCTTGCAAGACAACCCACAGTTGCTCTTCAAGCTGGGGCTGCGTTGCCAACGCTGCTTCAATGGCCACCGCATCGATGCCACGGGCGTGTAAAGCCGTCGCAATCGTTTTTGCCCGCTCGCGATCACCGCTAGCCAATGCCGCGATCAATTCCTCTTCGAGCGTCATCGGTACCTCCCATTGCATGTTGTGGCGTGTTAGGCGGTTAAAATGATCGGTCCCTCATCGGTAATAGCAAGCGTATGCTCAAACTGGGCCGACCGCTTGCCATCAGCCGTCCGTACCGTCCAACCGTCACGGTCGACTTTGGTTGCCGCCGTACCGACATTAATCATCGGCTCAATGGTAAAGACCATCCCGGCCACGATTTTACGGGTCTGGCGAGGGTCGTCGTAGTGCAAAATAGTTGGCTCCTCGTGCAGATCACGACCCAAGCCGTGACCGGTATATTCGCGCACCACAGCAAAACCGTTGGCTTCTGCATAGCGTTGAATAGCTGCGCCGATCAACCGCAACGGATTACCGACGCGCGCCTGCTCAATTCCCAGCTCAAGGCAACGACGGGTAACATCGAGGAGACGCTGTGTCTCTTCATCAACCTCGCCTACGGCGAAGGTCTCGCAAGCGTCACCGATCCAACCGTTGAGACGCAAGCCGATGTCGATTCCAACAATATCACCTTGCCGTAGCCGGTCGCGCTTGCTCGGAATACCGTGGCAGATCACATCGTTAATTGAAGCACAGATGGTACCAGGGAACGGAGGCACGTAGTTGCGGCGACCCGCCGGTACATACCCTTTATAGACAGGTTCGGCACCGTGTGAACGGATAAACTCTTCAGCAATCGCGTCCAGTTCAGCCGTGGTTACGCCCGGACGGATATGTTCGCGCAGCACGTTGAACGTCTGCCGCACCAGTTGCCCGGCGGCACGTAACAGTTCAATCTGTGCAGGAGATTTCAGAATAATTGGCATGATACCCTCACTTCAAACCGTTTTGTCGGTGATGAACGTTTTGGTACCTCTAAGACAAACAGTTCGATCACGTATCAGTGAGACCGCACGACCGATAGCCTTACGATGCGGGATGGATGATACACGATCCCATCACCCATCCGCTACGCCTCATCCACCAATGCCTCTGGCACCGGCGGGCGTGGCAGCAAGCCGGCCCGCTCCACGACCCGCGGGATGGCGCGTGTCCAGTCAACCGACATCAGATGCACACCGGCTACACCTTCGATACTGAGCAGCTCGGTGACTAACTCGGCAGCCAGCACAATGCCTTCGGCTTCACTATCGGTGGCGCGCTGCATCCGCTCAACAATCGCATCAGGCATGAGGGTGCCGGGGAGATGATCGCGGAGATAGATCGCCGATTGTGGCCGACGCAAAATCATCACACCGGCCAGAATGTAGGCCTGTTGGTGCAAACCGGCAGCACGCACATCTGCCATCCATTGCCGGAAACGGTTGACATCGAAGATCAACTGGGTCTGCACAAACTCAGCGCCAGCCTCGATCTTTTTTTCCAGCCGCGCTGCTCGTTCGACGTTTGGGTTTGCGACACTACCGATAAAAAAACGCGGTGCCTCCTTCAATGGCGTACCCGATTGGAACGTGCCCTGATCGCGGAGGGTGCGCAGCATCCGGATCAGTTGGAACGAGTTAAGATCGAGCACATTTTTGGCTTCGGGATGATCACCAATGCGCGGATGGTCGCCGGTCATTGCCAAAAGATTGCGCACACCGAGCGCCGATGCACTGAGTGCATCGGCTTGGAGGGCGATCCGATTACGGTGCTGGCACGTCATTTGCATAATCGGCTCAATGCCGAGCTGGTGCAAAATGACGCTACCGCCAAGCGATGACATGCGAGCGATTCCGCGCTGATTATCGGTCAGGTTCACCGCATCGACGTAGGTGCGAAGGTTTTGCGCCAGGGTTTCTAGATGAGCGCGTGCCGCCCCCTTTGGCGGTGCAATCTCACCGGTAACAACCGTTTGCCCGGCGGCGAGTCGGCGTTGCAGGGTCGAGTGCATAACTATTCGTCGGCAAGGGCCTGTTGCAGATCGGCGATCAGATCATCAGCATCTTCAATCCCGCATGAGAGTCGGATCAAGTTGTCGCGAATACCAACCGCCAAGCGTTCTTCACTGCTTAGTTCATAGTAACTCATGAGTGCCGGTTGTTCAACCAGGCTTTCGACACCGCCGAAGCTAGGGGCAATATACGGTAGCCGGAGCCGGTCGACAACGGCCATCGCGCCGGTCAGATCACCTGCAACCTCGAACGACACTACGCCGCCAAAGCCGCGCATCTGGGCGCGGGCAATCGCGTGATCGGGATGATCGGGCAGGCCGGGGTAATGTACCCGCGTCACCCGTGGGTGGTGGGCGAGAAACTCGGCGACGGCTTGCCCATTCTGATTGTGGCGCTCCATCCGCAAGGCAAAGGTCTTGAGGCCACGACCGAGCAGATAGGCCGCGTGCGGATCACAGATTCCACCAAGGATTCCCTGCGTTTCCCGGAGTGCTTTGATGATCGGCGGACGGCCAATAATGACTCCGGCCAAAAGATCGTTGTGTCCGGCTAAATATTTGCTACAACTGTGTACCACCAGATCGATCCCGTATTCAAGCGGACGCATGTTGTAGGGGGTGGCAAATGTAGCATCGATCACCGTTTTGATCCGGTGCTCGCGCGCTATCTTCGCCACTGCGGTCAGATCGATCACGCGCAGGTACGGATTCGTCGGCGCTTCGGTGACAATCAAGCGCGTGCGCCCCGGTTCGATTGCCGCCGCAATAGCTGCCGGGTCGGCAGCGGCGACCACGCTATGACGCACCCCGAGACGGGCCAGCATGGTGCTGACAAATTGACGGGTACGGCGGTAGCCGTCGTCGGTTAGGATCACGTGACTACCGGCGGGAAGCATCGCAAGCATCACTGTAGTCAGCGCATTCATCCCGGAGGCGCAGAGAAGTGCCTCGGCGGGGGCATGCGGTGACTCCAGCGCAGCGAGACGGGCTTCAACAGCGCGCACGGTTGGATTTCCGTACCGACCATACTCTTCGCGCTCCAGTTCGCCCGACTGAAAGGCTATCAGCTCGGCGCTGTCACGGAATGTGTACGTAGCGCTATGGACGACAGGGGGTGTAATCGCGTCAAACGCGCGCCGGCGTGGTTCGCCTGCGTGGACGGCGGCCGTACCGAGGCCAGGAGATTGGTTTGTGGGCATAAAAAACCTCTCATCAGGGCGATGAGAGTGCAGTTGACGTACTCTTGCTATCGGCAAGATGACGCCGCTCTCCTCTCATCTGCCAGCCTTATGCTGCCGGAGTTGCCACCCGTCAGGCGTTGATCCGCCGGGTTGGCGCGGTTTCATCGGGCCGGTCCCTCCACCGCTCTGGATGAGTGCAGCGTTCTGCAATTGTACGAAGTATAACAGGTGATCTTGAGGATTGTCAATCAGACGGGATGACGTCCCGCTCTTGGCATCTCATCCTCCGCGTGTGCAATAGTAAATCTCGCCACTCGCGGCTGTCAATCCCATCTGCAACGCTGTCTCGTGATCAGGAACCATATCGGTTACAGTCGTAACTGTTACAGTAAACCCTGCTTCACGCAACCGATCGATATAATCCCGACCATACCTACGCACATGATCTTCTTGACCAAATGCAATCAGCCGTTCCTGCGGGTCAATGATAGTCGGATCTTCAAAAGTCACTTCAGCCGTAATCGGTACCAATAGGATAGTCCAGCCGTTTGGCTTAAGCGTGCGCCAAAATTCGCGCATTGCTTTGCGATCATCAGGCACATGTTCAAGTACATGACTGCATAAAATGACATCGAAATATGCATCAGGATATTGAATATTTGTAATATCCATCTTAACCATAGCACGCGGATCGAGTAAATCGGCGGTAAGATAGCCGGTGCCGATGAGGCGCCGGAAGTTCGGTTCAAAGCACGGTTCAGGAGCGACGTGGAGCACATTTTTATGCAGCCCATCGAAA
This sequence comes from Chloroflexus sp., assembly GCF_056331925.1. NCBI lineage: Bacteria > Bacillati > Chloroflexota > Chloroflexia > Chloroflexales > Chloroflexaceae > Chloroflexus > Chloroflexus sp. The sequence goes on along the minus strand of NZ_JBWGQH010000017.1, from coordinate 23,970 downwards.
AGATTCGTCCGATGAATGAGATACAACCACAACAACCGGTGGCGTTCTAACGAACCGCAATAGACACACATTGCACTTCTGCGCTTTGGACGACCGTATGGCGCAAACGCTCGCGATTCGCGTTGGCAAACCGGGCAGAAGACCCCACTGCCACGATATTGAATAAGGTTTATCATCCTCTGTAGTCTATTGCGGACGCTTCGCAGCGGCCTTTTGACAGCCTCAGGGAGTTTTCGCAAAAGGTTTGGTATAGCGTATATCAAATCATTGGGGAGTGACCCTGTCGCAACTCATCTTGATATATCATCACACTCGTAAGAAGGCCGACATAATCACCACATCGTGCAACTCACCGTTGCGGTCGATCGCGTGACGGGCCAATTGGCCTTCGACTGCAAAACCGAGACGCGAGAAGATGGCTTGACCGGCTTTTAACGCGGCGAGCATCGCTACTGTCACCTTCTGAGCACCAAGATCACGAGCTGTATCAACAATAGCTTGGGCCATATAGGTACCAAGCCCGCTCCGTCGCCAACCCGGCTTCACAATTAACCGCAGCTCGGCCACGTGGTTTGACCAACCCGGTATACGCCGCGCCGACGTGTAGGCGACAATCGAGCCGTCATCAGCGACTGCGACAATCTGTCGCCAATTCTCGGCATATGAGGCGTTGACGAGCCGAGCAATAATTTCCGGGTTAGTAAAGTCTTCTTCAAGATACAGCAGATCGTCTTTTGGTAAACTCAAACCAAAATCGGCTAATGCTGCTCGATCATTTTCTACCAGTGGCCGAATGGTTACTTGTCGGCCATCTTTCAATGCTACATTGCTAATCGCATCGCTGCGTAGGGCCATGCCCAGCCTCCTGCGGTGTGCCGATGAGGGATCCGATGCTCCATTCAAGTATGTGAAATATACCACATGAAGTTACAGCTCGGTTACGTTTCCGAATCCCAACTTGATTGAACATGAAGGTGTTTCTTTACGATAAGTGTGGTTGAAGCTGGTATAATGATAATCGTTCCGTGAAAGAGGCAGCAACCGGCGGAGTCGCCGACGACCCGTCGTAAGGAGGTTGTGATGAGCGAAAAGCGTGAAGTCGTCGTACTGAGTGGCGTGCGCACGGCTATTGGCACGTTTGGTGGCACTCTCAAAGACACCCCCCCAACCGAACTTGCGGCACTGGTAACGCGCGAGGCAGTAGCTCGCGCCGGTGTTCAACCGGACGAAATCGGCCACGTGGTATTTGGTCATGTGATCAATACTGAGCCACACGATATGTACATGGCCCGTTATGCAGCGGTGCGTGGCGGTTTACCGGTTGAGACGCCGGCACTCACCCTCAACCGATTATGTGGGAGTGGCCTGCAGGCGATTGTCTCTGCTGCTCAGTATATTCTGCAAGGTGATATTGACGCGGCAGTGGCCGGTGGCGCCGAATGTATGAGCCGTGGTCCCTATAGCTTGCCGGCAATGCGGTTTGGTGCTCGGATGAACGATACCAAAGTTGTCGATATGATGGTCGGTGCACTGACCGATCCGTTTGACGATTGCCATATGGGGGTCACGGCTGAGCATGTCGCGGCAAAGTGGGGGATTAGCCGCGAAGATCAAGACCAACTCGCCTACGAAAGCCATATGCGTGCGGCGCGTGCTATTGACGAAGGACGCTTCGCTAGCCAAATCGTGCCGGTTGAGATCGAGACCAAAGGTGGAACTACCCAGTTTATGGTCGATGAGGGCGTGCGTCGTGATACCACCATTGAGAAGCTGGCCAAGCTACGCCCTGTCTTTCTCAAGGATGGGACGGTTACCGCCGGGAATGCCTCGAGTATCAACGATGCTGCGGCTGCCGTTGTCTTGATGGATCGGGCAACGGCTGAGCGGCGTGGCTACAAACCCTTGGCACGCTTGGTCGGTTATAGCAACGCTGCTGTTGAGCCGAAGTATATGGGGATTGGCCCGGTGCCGGCGGTGCGTCGTCTGCTTGAGCGCACCGGTCTGCGGATCGACGATATCGATCTCTTCGAGGTCAACGAGGCCTTCGCTGCCCAAGCGTTGGCCGTGATCCGCGATCTGGGCCTGCCCATGGATCGCACCAATCCGAATGGCAGCGGTATTTCGCTTGGTCACCCGATTGGCGCTACCGGTTGTATCCTGACCGTCAAGGCAATTCACGAGCTGCACCGTACCGGTGGCCGTTATGCGCTGGTGACGATGTGTATCGGTGGCGGACAAGGTATCGCTGCGATTTTTGAGCGGATGTAGGTGTGCTACAATTGTTGGGGAGCGAGCGGGCAATCCTGGGCACGAGGTTGCCCGCTCAAAGAACACAAATAAAATTTGGTTGTGGTGGAGGCAGGAATGGGTAAGTTAACCAACCGGGTGGCGATCGTCACCGGTGCTTCGCGTGGGATTGGGCGGGCTATTGCATTGGCGTTGGCAGCCGAAGGCGCAAAGGTAGCCGTCAATTACAATAGTAGTGCAGCCGCCGCGCAAGAAGTGGTAGATACTATTATTGCACAGGGCGGTGAGGCGATACCGATCCGTGCGAATGTCGGTCAAGCTGATGAAGCACGGTCAATGGTGCAGCAGGTGATTGAGCGATGGGGAAGGGTCGATATTCTGGTGAATAATGCCGGTATCACCCGTGATCGCACGCTTCGTAAGCTTACCGATGAGGATTGGAGTACGGTCATCCAGAATAACCTCAACAGTGTCTATTACTGTACGACTGCCGTGATGCCGTACATGATCGAACAGAAGTACGGACGGATTATCAATATTAGCTCGTTTGTGGGGCAAGCCGGGAACTTCGGCCAAGCCAACTACGCTGCTTCAAAAGGTGGAATTATCGCCTTTACCAAAACGGCAGCGCTTGAGCTGGCCAAATACAATATCACCGTCAACGCACTTGCGCCCGGTTTTACCATCACCGATATGTTGTCCAAAGTACCTGAGCAGATTCAAGAACAGATCAAGGCCCGTATCCCAATGGGTCGCTTCGGTTTACCCGAAGAGATTGCAAAGGCTATCGTCTTTCTTGCTGCTGACGGCGATTACATAACCGGCCAACAGATCAACGTTAACGGTGGCGTATATATGTAACCGTTCTTTCGGCTACGATTTGCGCATCCGTTCGATAATCGATTGGATATCGCCGACGTATCCTTGCCATGCCTGCAACATCTCTTGACTCAGACGTTGCTGTGTACGGATTGCGTCGGCCACGGCTTGTTCAGTCGAATGGCGTAAACTACGGCTGTAGTCCCAATTCTTCAGCACCAAATCGAACGCCATATCAGTGCTGGCAGTGAGTAACTCGTTCCAAACCCGCAACGATTGAAACATCGGATCGGTCAGATCGGGTATAGCTGACCGTGGGGTGTTCGTGGATTGGCGGTCGTGTTCTTCGTTGTTCTGCATTGTATCTGGCCCCATGTACAATACAATCACGTTGACATTACGCTGAGTAATTGTTGCAACGTAGTACGTTGCTCGCGAAACTGATCCCTGCTATCCTCATGGTATCACAAGCGGTTACAGGTGAGTATAACGAACATCTGTTGCGGCCTCGCCTATTGCCACCCCCACCACCGTTGCACCGCATCCGTCGGGTGCGGGTCGAGCAGCGGCTGGCGGTAGCTGTCGATGCTCCCTTGACTATTGTAGTGGCACCACCCGGTAGTGGGAAGACGGTTGCCTTAGCCGCACTCGCAACCCATGGTGGCTGGCCCGCTGCATGGTGTCGTGCCGATGCCGACGATGATCCGCCGCGCCTGCTCGCCCACCTTGCTGCTGCCCTGAGTCGGGTGACATCCCTCGATCCCAATCGTCTACCACGAACGATTGATGGTTTGATTAACGCACTAACCGGTGAGCTTGATGATGAAACGCTGTTGATTATCGATGATGCGCATCTGATCGATGAGCAGCCAGAACTGCGTGCCCTTATTGAACGGTTTATCATGGCTCAGCCTCCACGATTACATCTCATCCTCGCCGGATGGCACGAACCCGATTCTCCCCTGATCGCGACAGCTCGTTTGCGTGGTGAAGCGTTGTTGATCGAAACCGCTGATTTGCTTTTTACATCCGATGAAGCTGCTCAGCTTTGGCAGCAGGCCGGCAAAACGTTACCGGTTGATTTCGATGAGTTAATGTCGTTCAGCGCCGGATGGCCACTCGCTTTACGGATTGCACTCGATGCGACCAATTGGCGGAGTGCGCTTGGGCTGCGTGAACAGAAGAGTAAGCCAGCCCTTGACGATTATCTGGAACGAGAAGTGTTTGCACGGCTGCCCACACCGTTGCAACGTTGCCTACAACGCAGCGCAGGTCTGCGCTGGATCACCCCCGATCTGTGTGCAGCCATCGATCCAACCTTCAATTCATCTGAACTCATTGCCGAATTACGTCGCCGCCGCCTCTTTGTCGAACCATTTGGTGAGCATGGTGTCCGGTTTCAGCCACTGATCGCGGCGTGGCTGTCTCGCCGAGCGGCTGCCGATCCGGAATGGGTGCATCTGCACCGCAAGGCTGCGGTATACTTTCAGCAGCACGGTGATCACGAAAGTGCGTTGTACCATCAGATTGCTGCCGGTGATCCTGCCGCAGTAACCACCTTCCTCCCACTGGCCCGCACGCTGCTAGCCGAGCGTCGCGCCGAAGCTGTGCTCGATTGGATGCGACGGTTAGCGTTGACCGGTGATGAAACCCCAGAATTGATCGAGATTCAAGCCGCTGCACTTCACCAGCTCAATCGGCTTGAAGCTGCCTTGGCCACCTACCGCCGGGCCGAGCGGGCTTTTGCCGCGAGCGGTGATCGACTTGGTCAGTCGCGTTGTCTGCGTGGGCAGGCTGCAATCTACCTTGATACAGTTCAACCGGCTCCGGCTACCGATCTGTTACGTCGGGCTTTGAAGTTGTTGCCACGTCAATGTGGTGCGGAACGGATCGAGTTGTTGCTGATGCAGGCCGAGAATTGGGCCAATCGCGGACGAGCCGATATCGGGTTGCGACTTGAGCAGACGGCGCGTCAGTTGGCGAAAGCCCACGGGTTGTCCACGCAGTACGATCCGCAGGCTGAAGTGCTCCGGCCTCGCTTGTTGTTGCGGGCCGGACGTCTGCGTGAAGCACGGCAGTTGCTCGAAGAACGGCTTTGGTCCGAACAGTCGTTTACGCGAGCAACGGGCCATCGTGAACCACTTTTATTGCTGGCGCTGATTAACGCAATGCTCGGCATGGGGCCACAAGCACTAGCCTTTGCCCATCGCATGTTGATCGAAGCGCAACAGAGTAGCAATGTAGTTACGGAGGCTTTGGCCGAGTTGCGCCTTGGTCATGCTTATCAACTCATCACTCGTGGCGATGATCAAGCGGCGCTCCAACACTATAGCCGTGGTTTGCGTCTGTTGCAACAGGTGACAGTGCCGCGGACTCGTGCCGAGGGGTATCTGGGTCTGACGCTGCTTCACGGTCATGCCGGCGATTTGGCCCGTGCTGAGGCCAACGCTCGTGAAGGTCTATTGCTGGCCGCTTCAGCCGGCGATGAGTGGGTTGCCGCTCTCATGTTGCTCGCCCTTGGCAGTGTTACCCTTGTGGCCGATGATCCGCGCGGTTACGAATGGCTCGATCAGGCCGAACAACGATTTCAAGCCGGTCATGATACCTTTGGTTTGTTTCTTGTGCATCTCTGGCGAGCATTAGCAGCCCTGCGCGCCGGTCGGACTACTGCGGTCGATCCGTTGGTCGATCAGGTCATGCGCGAAGCGGCGGAGTATGGCTACGAGAATGTCTTGATCGGACCGAGTCTGTTTGGACCGCGCGATATTGCGGCGTTGGTGCCGCTACTCCTACGCGCCCGCACGATGCCGGCCCACCGCGATACCGCTATTCGTCTGCTGCGGCAGGGTTTTCCCTCGATTGCCACCGATGACACGGTCGATGATTACCATCCCGGTTTTACGCTACGGGTGCAGATGTTGGGGGCATTCCGGGTTTGGCGGGGGAATCAAGAGATTCAAGCGCGTGAGTGGCAGCGCGAGAAGGCGCGTCAGCTTTTCCAGTTGCTGCTGACGATGCGTGGTAATTGGGTACAACGCGAGCAGATCTGCGCATGGCTGTGGCCTGATGCCGACCTCGAAGCGGCCGAACGTCAGTTTAAGGTAACCTTGAACACGCTTAACACAGCGCTTGAGCCACACCGTCCGCCGCGCGTACCCCCGTTCTTTATCCGTCGGCAAGGGTTAGCGTATAGCTTTGCCCCTTCCTTCGGTGTATGGATCGATGTTGACGAGTTTGAACTGCGTGCCAGTAGTGCATTGACGGCAACCGACCCCGATTTTGCGCGCCGCAGCGCCCAAGCTGCGCTCCAACTCTACCGCGGTGATTATCTCGCCGAATCACTGTATGATCCATGGACAACCGAAGAGCGTGAGCGTTTGTTGGCCCGTTATCTGGCAACGGCTGTTGCATATGCCGAACAACTGAGTGCCGAAGGAAATCACAACGAGGCGATCCAGATCGCCGAACAGGTGTTGCGTCGTGATCGCTGTTACGAGGAGGCGTACCAATTGCTGATGCGTGCCCATGCCCGCGCCGGCAGCCGTTCGCAGGCGATGCGCGCCTATACACGTTGTGTCCAAGCGTTACGTGAGGAATTAGGTATTGAGCCGTTGGCTGAAACGGAAGCGCTCTACCTGCGTATCCGCCTGAATGAGCCGATTTGACTTTTATTGTGAAAATTTGTACGATGAGAGTGATAAATGTTCGGCGTTTGTCGCGTGGGCAGCATATGCCAATAGCACGGCTGCATTGCTCGGTTTAGCCCGCGAACGCTACGCTTAGCGTACTGCCGGCATACAGAGTACTGAGGTGCATCGTTCTGTCTTAGACGGAGTAACGTATGGATCCCATCTTTACCACTATTCGTCAAATTCACGCCATTTTTGGGCGTGAAGTCATGTCGGTCTTAATCGTTGTGGCTGCCATCTACCTGGCCTTTACCTATCGGCCCAACACACCGCGTAGCCCGGTGGCGCGAATCTTTCCGGTGTTGGTGGACATCCAAGCCACGTTGGGTTTAATCTACTGGTTAGTCGGTATCTTTAGCGGTATCACCTATTTTCTCACGTTCCCCTTTATTCTCCATCCGTTACTAGGCTTAGCGACGGCGGTAGTCGGCCATATCTTTTTCGGATCGCGTAATCCCTTTGCCAAACTTGGGCGGTGGTCAGCACCGGCGGCGCTTGGAATTATGCTGGTATTAGTGTTGAGTAATGTGATGATTGCAACAATGGCCTGATGATCTTATCCAATGGCACCGGCTTGCGCCAACAGTTCACCGCTCTCGTCATCTTCCGGGCCGGCGGCGAGCCATGCCGCTTGCTCGGCCAGCGCTGCATACGCTGTAGCCAGATCGGTAGCCGCGAACACCAGCCGGTCACTAGGCAAGAGTTGGGCCGCTAGCGGGAGATCGGCGCCGATGACGACAGCAATCACCGGATAACCGCCGGTCGTTTGGGCATCGGCCATCAACAGGATCGGTCGGCCATCGGGTGGTAACTGGATCGCTCCCGGTACGATTCCGAATGAAGCTAGCGAGTGGGTAAACGAAGGTAAGATGGCACCGGCCAGTCGATAGCCTTGCCGGCTGGCCGCTTGTTCGATCTGCCATGTAGCGGATAGTAGCCCGATCCAAGCCATCGGCAATTGATCCGCATGAGGGCCAGGAATGACTCGCAAGCGTGGTTGAGGGCCGTAGGGTGGACGCCGGTTCGACGGCCACCAACGCATCCCGTCGGCTGCCATCGCGGATCGAGCGTGGACGATAATCCGATCACCGGCACGTAAAGCCCGCCCTTGATAACCACCAAACCCACCGGCCAAACAGGTGCCTGCACCACCGATCGCCCACTCCACGGCTAGTTCGCCGGCTACCGCCAGATACGCACGGCCGCCCCAGCCGCCACGTCGTCCGCCAAAGGTGATGGTACTGCCGGCCGGAGCGACGGCGCTATACCACGGGACAAGCGGTGTATCGTTGAGCCGCGCTTGCAAATCGGCGCCGGCCAGACCAATGGTGATAGCTGTGCTGCAACGGAGCTGGGTTCCACCAGCAGTGATCTCGAACGCCGGTGCGTGAGGCTGGTTACCGGCTAAGCGGTTAGCTACAGCTAACGCAAACCGATCCATCGCTCCACCCGGCGGTACCCCGTAGCGCCGCGCTGCTGGCCGCCCCCCGTCTTGGATTGTCAATAGCGGCCCGGCCGCGATGATGTCGAGAAATGTAGCCACGTGCGTGTTCGATTCGGATCAATAGGACACGGATTCACACGGCTTGGGGACGAATATGCACGGATCAGAAAAAACCGTGTGTATCCGTTCTCCTGCCCCCATCATCAAACCTCTTTGCGTCCTCTGCGCCCGTCGCGTCTTTGCGTTCAAACCTCTTTGCGTCCTCTGCGCCCGTCGCGTCTTTGCGTTCAAACCTCTTTGCGTCCTCTGCGCCCGTCGCGTCTTTGC
>NZ_JBWGQH010000017.1:0-15349 GCF_056331925.1 Chloroflexus sp. | reverse complement strand
TTTGCGTTGACCACCCTCTGCGTCTTTGCCTCCTCTGCGCCTCTACGTTCACAAACCGCACCCGATCACCGGGTCGCAGGAGACACGGTGGATCGGCAGTTGGATCGAACAAACGCACGTCGGTACGTCCGATCAAATGCCAACCACCGGGCAAGACAGCAGGGTAGATACCGGTCATACCGGCCGCGATTGCCACCGAACCGGCCGGCACCGCGACACGGGGCGTTGCCCGCCGTGGTAGATACAGTACCGGTGGGAGCCAGCCCAAATACGGGTATCCCGGCGCAAAACCGATCATTAGCACCCGCTGCTCGGTTGCCGTATGAATTGCGATCACCTCAGCAGGTGACAACCCCACCTGTTCAGCAACATTGTTAAGATCAGGCCCGGCGTCACCGCCATAATGTACCGGAATCGTTACTTCACGCCCGTCCGGCGGCGCATGTGATCGCGAGTGGGCAATCAGACGCTGAACATGATCAGTTACTTCGGTGTAGTCAGTTGCTAACGGGTCGAAGCACACCAACAACGTATCAATCGCCGGCACCAGATCGACCAACCCCACCGGCGGATGGTGCTCTAACGCAGTCATCAACGCGAGCGGCGCACCTGTGGGAGCTTCATCAACTGACCACTGCACCAGTAACGCCGCCTCACCCATTGGGACAATACGTGCCGTCATTATCGTGGTGTTCGCACTGTAATCCCTGCTGCCTCTAGACCGTGGCGCAGTGCCGCTGCGCGGGCGGCAGCCCCTGGCGTGTCGCCGTGCAAGCAGATCGTATCGGCTTGTAATGGTACCGGCGTACCGTCTATCGCGATCACGACACCATCGCGCACGATACTGAGTGTCTGTTTGAGACACGCTATCGGGTCAATAATCAACGCATCGGGACACCGTCGGTCACGCAGTCGGCCATCGGCCTCGTAAGCCCGATCAGCGAAGGCTTCGGCCAGCACCGGCAGCCCTGCCTCAATACCGGCAGCGATCAACGCCGAACCGGCCAAGCCAACCAGGGCGAGATCGTGGCTAAACGCGGCGACCGCACGGGCAATAGCTATGGCCACCACATGATCACGTGCAGCCACGTTGTACAATGCACCGTGCGGCTTCACATGGCTGAGTGCAACCCTTTCGGCGCGTGCAATAGCGGCCAACGCCCCGATCTGCGCCAACACCCATGCTTCAATCTCAGCCGGTGACATCGGCAACACGCGCCGGCCAAACCCGTGCAGGTCGGGGTAGCTCGGATGCGCTCCTACTGCCACACCCAGCTCACGGCAGCGGCGTATTGTATGCCGCATCACGATTGGGTCACCGGCATGCCCACCGCAAGCGATATTGGCCGAACTGACGAATGGTAATACGCCTTCGTCGTCACCGATCTGAAACGCACCATAGCTTTCGCCGCAATCACAATTGAGATCGATTGAGAGCATCCTACCCCTACCCGTTGGCTATCGTCGCAATTACTTGCACATGTGCCTTGCCTTGCTCACATTGTTATTGGGCCGACATACCGGCCAGTTGTGCCGATCGCGTCATTCCGCGATAGGCCACGGCCAACATCACCACCATCAGACTAGCATCGGCCACGACCAACAGTGATCCCATTGCCGGCCCAAACCAGCCGATGAACAAGCCAAATAAGGCCGGCAGAAACAGACCTCCGCCGGTACCAATCGTCAGCGCGACACTCAGCGCAACTCCGCTCCGTCCAGCCGCATGCGTAATCATCAGCATCGTGGTGGGAAAAATCGGCCCACACGCTAGACCCATCAGTGCCACTGCCGTTAATGCTAGTCCAGATTGGGTGGTACCGATAACTAACAACGCTCCACCCAGCCCTAGACCAACCAAACACAACAACAGCAACTTCAGCGGCCCCAAGCGATCACCCCAAAAGGTAGCGGCCAACCGTCCACCGGTCAACATTCCCCAGAAGAGGCTCGTACCTAATGCTGCTTGGGGTGCGGCCAGCCCGGCCCCTCGTTCGAGGATCAGCGCAATCCAGCCGCCGATCCCGATCTCGGTACCGATATACGTAAACATGATTAGACCGAACATCACTGCGGCCAGCCAGCGTGGCGCCCCGGACATCTGCGCTGTTGACGCTTGGGTAGGTTCACCGAGTCGCAGGGCCGGCACCACCAACACCAACATCACGATCGCGGCCAGCCAAATCGCCGCTTGCGGTTGGCCGAATAGTCCAATCATTGTGGCTACCAACAACGGGCCACCGATTGAGCCAACGCTGAAAAAAAGGTTGAGCGCATTGAGCGCTCCGGCAGCACCTTGATACAGACGTGCAATAAGCAGATTCCCCCCGGCCAACATTCCGCCATACCCAAACCCTCCGATCAAGGTACCGGCCAATAAACCGAGGAGCGTTGGGCTAAACCCGGCCCACAATATGCCACCACCCATTAGAGCAGCACCACCGGCGATCACGGTACGCATACCCCAGCGCCCAATTGCAACGCCCACACCTACCGATGCCAGGACTGCACCGAGTGAGAAAGCAGTAAAGACGGCCCCTAGTTCGGTAACATCACGATTCACCTGTACGGCCAAACCGGGTAAGCTCGGCCCGATTGCCGACAGAATCCAGCCGACACCAAAATAGAGCAAACCGACAATGATTAACGCCCACGTTCGCTTCACGATACCCGCACCAATCGCCGTTCCGACCAAAACGCCGCATGCACCTGCAACAACTCATCGTAGAGGGCAATAATGCGGCGCGCCACCGCCGGCCAGCCATATTCAGCCGCACGCTGTACTGCTCCCGAACGCAGCCGCGCGGCCAGGGCTGCGTCGGTCAGAATGCGCTCGATCTGGGCAGCGAGCGCCGCATCATCATCCGGCGGAACCAGCAAACCGCTGCGGCGATCTTCAATCGTCAGCGCCAACCCGCCCACATTTGACGCCACTACCGCCGCCCCGCACGCTAACGCTTCCAGCGCTGCCAAGCCAAACGATTCGTAATGCGAGGGGGCGGCCACCACATCGGCGGCGGTGTAGTAAAGCGGCAACCGCTCTTGCGGTTGTGCGCCGGCAAACTGCACCTGTGCCGTAATGCCAAGCTCGCGCCGCAGCCCATCTAGCCGGCGCTGTTCACTATTCCACCGCTCTGGCTGCGTTTCATCATCGCCGCCGACCAGCACTACCTGCAATCGCTCTTTCCATTCTGGATGTTGGACTAGCAACCGCGCTGCTGCTAGGATCAGCGCATCCATCCCCTTCAGCGGCTCCATCCGCCCCACGCATACCAGCATTATCGCATCAGGTGTAATCCCGAGCGCTGCCCGCGCCTGCATACGATCGCCCGGTTGAAATCGGCGTAAATCAACCCCACACGGAATCACCCTGATGCGGTTCGCGTCAGCGCCGTAGTGCCACACCATCTGCGCCCGGTCAAGAGGTGTAGCGGCGACGACGGCATCAACCTCCCGCATCAAACGCCGTTCAATCGCAATGCGGTGCTTAGTCTCCACCTCTTCTTCCGAGCGAGCGACACTATTCTTCATTGCTCCCAAGGTGTGAAACATCTGTACGACCGGTGCGCGCCACACATGACGGAGGCGCAGCGCCGCTTCACCCGACAGCCAATAGTGACTATGGATGAGATCATAACTCACATCTTCATTATCGGCAAAACAGCGTACCCGGCTAACAAACTCCGGCAAGTAGGTCAGGAGCAGATTTTTATCGTAGGGTGCAGCCGGACCGGCGTGCAAACTGATCAAGCGGACACCACGTCCTAGCGGAAGCACCGTTGGTGTTGTTCGATCTTGGCTACGGGTAAAAATATCAACCCCTATCCCGCGCTGTCCCAACTCACGGGCCAACTCGCGGACATACACGTTCATGCCACCGGCTTCTTTCCCGCCAAGGCGGGCCAACGGGCTACTATGCACACTCAGCATCGCAATGCGCATTGATTCCTCGCTATGAATGAAAAGCGAGCGTGCCGGAATGTTCCTGCACCGCCCGCCCCTCCGCGGAATGACGACAGGCCCATCACCTGCCTTCCCTGAGAGTTGTATCACAAATTATCTGATTGCACAAGTATTACCGATGACCGGCATGTTCGAGCAAGCATCGCGCTTCCCACGCGCCCACGCCGTAGCCCAGTTCAACGCCGATACACGCATGTATGGACGCTTCATTCCGCCATCGCATCCCCGCTGTCGGTGGATTCACCGGTTGGTGTCATCAGCCCCGCGATCATGGTGTTAGTGCCAAAACCGATACTTTAAGAGCGCAACAATGGCGTAAATTCCCTGAATCGGTTTCATTTTCTTACCTTCCTCGTAGGTGCGACCTAGATAACTCACTGGAACTTCGTAGATTCGGTAGCCGCTTCGTAATAATTTAGCAGTAATTTCTGGCTCGATACGAAAATCATTACTCTCAAGTCGTAAATCCCGTAAAATATCGGTGCGCATCACTTTGTAACAAGTTTCCATATCAGAGATCCAGCAATCAAAGAGAAAATTAGTCAGGAAGGTAAGAAACTTGTTGCCAAGTGCATTCCAAAAATACATTCCGGTATGACGACCGAGAAACCGGCTCCCGAATACCACATCGACTCGTCGATTGACAATCGGCTTCACCAACTCGTAGTAGTCTTGCGGATCGTACTCTAAATCGGCGTCTTGAATAATCGTGATCTCGCCCCGGGCATGGGCCAACCCACTCCGGACTGCGGCACCTTTCCCGCGATTCTGGGGATGGCGGATCACCGTCAGATACGGACGGTCACGCGCCATCTCGGTCAAGAGCGCCGGTGTTGCATCCGTCGAATGATCGTCAACCACAATAATCTCTTTGTCGAGGTTCACCGCTTCTACTTGGGCGAGAATGTCTGGCAGTGTGGCAGCTTCGTTGTAGCATGGAATAATCACCGAAATGAGCGGTCGGTTCATAGATGTATGAATTCCAATACACAGAATACGGAATGCCTTTAACGATGAGTCTCAATATAGCTGGATAGATGATAAAGGAAATAGCGCCAAAAAGTCCCTAATAGGACTTTTTGGCCAGCGCAACCTAACCAGACAACACACCGATCTACAGCTTCCTCATCACTAATCACCGGTCGGTTTCGGTTGGGTTGATGGGTTGCGGCGGGCAATAACTATAGCTTCACGTACTATAACGACCATTGCGGAGAGGACAATCCCGGCGAGAGCAGCAATCGCAGCTTGCGTAATCACCTGTCGTTCCAAAACCGAAGGCGGCTTATTTACCGTGCCGAGGTAACGCACGGTTACTTGAGGTGCGGAATCGGCCAATTGCAGTTCATTAATCCGTTGCGATAATACTTGCACTAATTCAAATGCAGTATCACGATCTCGTGTCAATTCACGTTGTTGACCGTAAAGCTGTTCTAATCGGGTTTGCGCTGCGGCTAGTTGTTCGTACAATTGTTGGCTGATCTCAGGGCTTAACTCTTCCGGCTGAAGTCGACTCAACCGCTGTATTTCGGCGCGAACTGCACGGTATTCAGTATCAAGAACTTCTATCAATTGATCGAGCTCCGCTAAGGTCACAGTTGCCCGATCTGTGAGCGAAGAATCGATTTGCAAAATCGGGCGGTCAGCTCCACGATCGCTCAGATTGCGAATCCTGAGCAACAATGCCGCTACCGCATCGGCGGTATTGCCATCGGCATTTGGTTGCCCGGCCAGCCGGGCCCGTAAGAGCTGTGCATCCCGCAAGACCTGTTCCAACTCGTTGTTACGGCGTAGATACGAAGCAAAACGTTCAGTGCCCGAAGAACGTGCGCTGTTGACGATATCACTCAAGCGCTGTACAGTTTGTTCAACTTCGGTGAGTTCACCTTTCGCAATGAATGCTTCAACAGCAGCCTGTGCAGTGCGATAGCGTTCTTGGGCTTCTACTAACTGTTGCTGTACCGACTCAAACAATGCCACATCACGGCTGTAGATTTTGACGACCAAGCGGACATACTCTTTGGACCATACTTCAGCAATCTGGCGTGCTAGGTCGCTACTGTCGGCGCGAGCGGTAATTTCTATCAGATCGCCATTGGTTTCGACCGTAATCCGATCAAGTAATTTTCTTAATGCACTGTCACTAGAGTTGGCGGGTAATATGCCCGCCGCACTAAGGGTATCGGCAACGCTCGCTGCCAAGGTAAGATCTTCGGCAAGCCCCAACAACGCTTCACGCTGATTGGTCGTCGTCGTGAAGAGGAGTGAGTCGCGACTGGTAAAACGATTATCGAGGGTAACCTGAGAACTGACGGGTACGATTAGCAGTGATGAACTGGCCGCATATGGTGGTATGCGCAGGACAGCAATCGTCCCACCAATCACGGCCATACCTATTATGAGCCACCAGCGTCGTAATAGTGCTTGCAGGTAGGGTTTCAAATCAATTTCATCGTTCATCATACGCTTGCCTGTCGATCCGTGGTATTCCTGACCGATTGTAGCAGATAGTCCTGCGCTTTGTCAATGATAGTAAAAAATAAAGAGGGTGACCAGTGCTGCGCCATCCAGACCGACCAGGATTGCGAGGAGCACATACGGGCTATACTCCCGCCAGTGCGCGGGCCAGAGATGTTGCCAACCGAGCAGAAGGAGCCACATCGTCGGCAACACTGCCCAATATAGATAGCGACCGCGCGGAATGTAGGTGTTGCCGGTTTCCGGTAACGGGTGGAGACGACCAAACAACGCGAGCCATGCGATACCCACTGCCAACAAACACAGCCAGATCCACCGTTGTTGTGCGAGTGAGAGGTCTTTGTGCCGGATGAAGGTACTACGCACAAGGCCAATGAGGGCAGCAATGCTCAACCCTCCGACCAGCCAATCACCTAGTGGTGGTAACACGGCAACGTGGCCCCACGTGAGCCGGACCCAGAAGTGGCTATGGGCAACTTCTACGGTGCGCCGGTACCACGGCCATGCCCGTTCCCAATCAGTCCACGACATTAGCCATGGCACCAGTGAGACGCGCAGATAATCGCGCTCAATCGTGGCCAGCCAAGGTTGTGTCTGCACGCCCTCGTCGGTCACTGTAACGCTGCTCACGACCAACGTTCCAATAGCAACTACGCCCATCAGTACATATATCCACCGGTGGATCGGGCGCCGGTAGCCAGTCCAGAGAAGCGCCAGCATCAGCGGTACCACCAGTGGCAATGCCGTGCGTTTGGTCAGTATGGCGACGGTGGCACCCAAGAGCGCCAGCGCTAAGCCGGACGGACGCCAGCCGTCACGGAGCATGATAGCCATACCTAAAAACGCTGCCGCTGCCGCGAAATTCATCAGGACGTCACTATTGAATGCACTCATCAGATCGACAAACGCTGGCGCCATTGTCACTAATGCCGCCAGTACGATTGCCATATGTGGCTCGTCGGGAGCCATAATCC
Organism: Chloroflexus sp.; assembly: GCF_056331925.1. Lineage (NCBI taxonomy): Bacteria > Bacillati > Chloroflexota > Chloroflexia > Chloroflexales > Chloroflexaceae > Chloroflexus > Chloroflexus sp. The sequence goes on along the minus strand of NZ_JBWGQH010000017.1, from coordinate 7,934 downwards.
GTACCGTGCGCCAAACGGCGAGGACGGTCAGCATCATCAACCCCGCACTGACGAGTCGGCCGACGTACAGTTGCAGTTCAACCGGCAAATAGCGCAGCGGATAGAGGATCGTCGCCATCACGAGGTAGTAAAGCGGTGGATGATGGCGCTGGTCGGTTGGAATTCCCGGCGGATGTGGACTGAGCAAGTCGGGTCGTACATCCGGCGGCCAAAAATGATGGCGATACATCGAATCAGCTACTTCGCGGGCAATTGCGACATTGTCCGGTGCTGCGATCCCTCCACGAACAATGTAGGCTGCATAGAGAAAGTGGCCCGGTTCGTCGTAGTGTTGCCACGGCGGAACGAGAAAGACGTACACGAGCGAGTGTATCAGAACGAGCGGTGCGAGCCAGCGGATGATCCGCCATTCAGCAACATATTGGGCGAACAAATGCCGCCACTGAAGGGCGAAGGCTGAAAATGCCGGCTTCATTGCCTCAGTACGCGCCATACCCTTGCCACACCACTACCAGCGTCTTGGCTAAGATGCGTAGGTCAAGCCAGAACGAGTAGTTTTGAATGTAATACAGATCATCTTCGGTATGCAAGTGCATCGGTTTCTCACTCCGTCCGTTCACCTGCCACCAGCCCGTCATGCCGGGCGGGACACGGAAGCGCTGCCATTGCCATGGCTCATACTCAGCAGCGATGTACGGCATTTCGGGGCGTGGTCCGACGAGGCTCATTTCCCCGCGCAAGACGTTAAACAGTTGCGGCAACTCATCGAGCGAGGTACGGCGCAGCTTCCGGCCCACACGGGTCACCCGCGGATCGTCTTTCTGCTTGTGAATGAGTTTCCCGGTCGTCGCATCACGCTTTGCCACCTCATGCCAGCGCCGGTCAGCATCGATATACATACTGCGAAATTTGAACATCTTAAACCGACGACCGTGCTCACCGATACGCTCTTGCGTAAAAATCACCGGGCCGGGTGATTCGAGCTTTATCAAGAGCGCAATCACCAGCATCAGTGGTGCGAGGAGGACAATCAGCCCAAAACTCACGACAATATCAAACAGTCGTTTCACAATGCGCTGCGAGAGAGTGAGGGCCGACTCACGGAGTGAGACGAGGGGGATCCCACCAACGCTATCAACTGGTGTCCGAGCGAAGACCAAATCGAGCGCGGTCGGAACCGTATGGAGCATCACCGGCTCGCGCAACAGCAGGAGGGATAACTCGACAACGCGGTCGTACTGTGCCGGTGGCAACGCAAAAATGACTTCATCAATCCGGTGACGCTGCACAATAGTGACTAGATCGTTCAGACTGCCAAGCCGGGGCAGTGCAACCGGTTCGTCGCATTCATCTGAGGCATAACCGACGATTTGCACCCCCGTCCAAGGTCGACAGCTGAATTCATCTGCGAGCCGTGTTGCCGTAGCCGCATTACCAACGATCAGCGTCTGCCTCCCGGCGCCGACGCGGCGCCAGTGGTTGATCATGGTGCGGAAGCCGAAGTGGAAGAGACTAAGAATGACCAGATCAAGCGCAACAAAGGTTACGAACGTACTGCGTTCAAGCGTTGTCCCGTTGAGCAGATAGAGCAACCCGGCCAACGACGTTGCTGCCAGGCCAATGGTGAGGAACAAGCGGATGGTAGCTTCGGGCAGGGTATGGGTAAAGAGTGCTTGCTGAGGAGCGAGAATGATAAACACTAACGACCAAATCGTGATCACACTACCGTAGAGGATCACGTGCTGGATTGTGAATAACGGGGTACCGGTACTCCATGCGAAGCACAGCATGGTTGCAATCAGATCCCATACGATGACGCTGCCGATCAAGCGCGCACTTAAGCGTTCGATCATTCCTACTCCTCACGTGGAGGCGCTTATCTGCAGTGTGATCAGCTTGATTGCGCCTTCACCCAGGCTCGGCGGTTTCCCACCCATAACGTGGAGTATGTCGAGGGGTAGTATAGCACACGGTATAGTAAAGGACAAGTTATTTAGTCGTTCAAAGGTTATCCTATTTTTGTGCTTCAATGTATAGGGATCCGGGTTTATACTGACGACCATCGGTATCGACATCTAACCCATAGCGTTCCCAATTGGGGATATTGCTTGTGTTATACGCAAGCACCGTGATATTGCGGAATCCTGTTCTTTCAAGCAAGACTCGCAGATTAATCCGGTCATACATCCACTGGTGGGTTTCGCCTCGCCGCCGAGCATCACCCAAAACAAGCTGTTCGATGAATCGACGCAACGGTTTCTTATATTTCGTTGAAAAGGCTGCTTTCCGCACCGATTGCTCAATAATTGCGGCTACATATTCATCATGCCGATACTGCTCGTGGCTCGATTGCTCTGACAGTTGGATATGCAGTATATAATCGCGACAAAGTTGTTCTAAATCGGGTACGACAATACGTTGAAACCCGTTTGGCCGCAGGACGCGCCGGACTTCATTCATAAATTCTCAGCGACATCGCGGTCAAGATGTTCTAGCACGTGTGAGTGGTATACGACATCTACTGAATTTTCAGGAAATGGAATCCCTTTTGCGAGATTATGCGCTCGAATGTTGGACGACAGCGCACGAAACCGTGCAAGTCGCTCGGCGTCAAGCACGAGTGGTGCCAGCAGACTACCGAGCCGCGATTGCTTAAGCCGTGCATACATTGACCAATCAATATTTACCACGTCCGGGTGCGCACTGACTTTCGTTCCACATCCGAGATTGAGGACACGCATACGTTGCTCCTGATCCGGTAGTGATAGAACATAGAAAAAATATAGTGACGGCGAGTGTCAGTTGATATTACAAATGTCGAACAGCGTGCGTTCATATTCTGCAACGGTACGATAAACGACGACGTTCCATAGCAATTAAGCTACGTGTTATTTGCGTACAGCTATCAAGGACTTTGTGAAACCGACAACCTTTTCTTACCAGATTTCATCATCTGGAAATAAGGTCTGACTTACTGACATTCTTTAGCAAATAGTTTGTGATTTTCTAATGTTCTTAGATGTTCAATGATTGAGTTGCTATATACAATATCGAAAGAGTGATCATAAAATGAAAAATTTCTTCCATCTGCAACCACCCAAGGAACTCCACCAACATCAAGAGGCATTACTCTACTATGCGTAAGAAGTGTTTTTCAAAGATTTTCATTATCCTTCTGCAAAAAGCGTAAAATTGGCAGATGAACGTTATGGATGTTTATGATTAGACTCTCTTTCTATCCATATCTTATTGGTTTAGGTGCGTGTCCTGTGGGGTCAAAGCGCTGTAATTGCGCTAATTGGGCGAATAATAGACTCACATAGAGTGGATTGAGCAATAGATACCTTCGCCACAGCCGACGCGGTTCTTGCCATAAACGAAATGCCCATTCCAGACCAAGCCGCTGGAGCATTGGAGGGGCTTGGGGCAGAAGGCCGGCGTGGAAATCGAAGGCTGCCCCTACAGCGATAATTGGCATTGATAATAAATCGCGGTGTTCGTAAGCCCATACCTCTTGTCGAGGACAGCCTAATCCAACGAAAGTTATGGCAGCGCTGCTGGTTCTGATATGAGCGGCAATAGCCTGCTGTTCTTCCGCGGTCAGCCGACGAAATTGTGAAGGCCGTGCTCCGGCAATAATAAGATGCGGAAATCGCCGCTGTAGATTGTTACAAAGCTGTTGTAGCACTTGAGGCCGACTGCCGTATAGGTAGATCGGTAGTCCCTCGAGACTTGCTCGTTCACAGATGCGTAGCATCAGAGTCGGTCCGTAAACGCGTTCGCTGATGCCGAGGCGATAAAGGATGTTTAGCGCCCAGCGTACCGGTTGCCCATCAGGGACAACAATATCGAGGTGGTTGAGTCTGTAGCGTTGCTCAGCGTCTAGAACTCCGGTCATTACGCCATGCACAGCAAGAGCTGATAGAGTGAGTGGTTGACAATGATGAGCAGCAGTTAATACTCGGTTAACTGCTGCTTCGTAATCAATAGCATTGATAAGAACACCTAATAGATTGTATTTGCCTTTATCGACCATAATAAGCAATTCCTCGTGACAAAAGTTGGTTGAAATATTTAGCACCAGCGGTCACGATTAGCTTCAAATATCTCCTGCAAGATATCAGGGATTGTATACTGAATACGCCACTCTGGATAATGCTCTTGAAAACGGCGCAGATCACTGATCCACCACATATGATCACCGATGCGGTTATCATCCGAATAACGCCATGTAAGTGGCTTACCGGTTATCGATTCACATAGCTGGATAGCCTCTAATATCGAACAATTACTCGCTCTTCCTCCGCCTATATTGTATACTTCAGCAATACGCGGTTTACGAAAAAAAGCGTCAAATGCCCTAATAAGGTCGGCACTGTGGATGTTGTCGCGAACTTGCTTACCTTTGTAACCAAAAACGGTATATGGTTTGCCAGTCATGGTACAGCGCATCAGGTAAGCGAGGAAACCGTGGAGTTGAACTCCGGCATGATTAGGACCGGTAAGACAACCACCACGAAAGCAAGCAGTATACATACCAAAATAACGACCGTACTCTTGCACAAGAACATCGGCTGCCAGCTTTGATGCTCCAAATAGACTGTGAAGACTCTGATCAATCGGCATATCTTCACTAATACCGTTTGTATAAGGATGAGAAGGATCGATTTCCCAACGCAATTCATGCTCGACCAGGGGCAGTCTATTCGGAGTATCACCGTAGACCTTGTTTGTCGACAAAAAGATAAACACTGCCGTTGGAGCATAGCGACGGGTTGCTTCCAACAGATAAAGCGTACCGGTTGCATTAACCGAGAAATCAGTAATCGGTTCACGTGCTGCCCAATCGTGACTCGGTTGGGCAGCAGTATGAATGACCAGGCGAATATTGTTACCGTAGTGGGCAAAAATACGCTCAATAGCTTCACGATCGCGAATATCAACTTCGTAATGTTTGTATTGCCTAACTTCGCTCTCCAGCCGTTGTCGATTCCATTGTGTTGATGCCTCATCACCAAAGAAATAGCGTCGCATATCATTATCGATACCGACGATATCCATACCCTGATTGGCAAAGTATGTGACCGCTTCCGAACCGATCAGGCCGGCCGACCCGGTAATAATAGCGATACCCATAGTTAAACCTATGATCTAGTAGTATGAATTACCCACCTCATTATAACAGTTTCTTGGTACAAGTGCAAGATCTGTTGACAGTTTTCCTCACTAGTGAGTGCGAGCATTATATGTAGATCGCCTAAATGTAACCTCGTGGTCAATGTCTTGATGATTACCTGTATGAAAGAGCAATTTCCCGAATTCAGTAAGAAAATACGATTTTTATTACAACTTTGTACTTGGAAGTTCAGAATTTTTGAGTAAAATTGATAGGAACTACATAACAACAACTTGTTGCCTTGTTGCCAAGTTTTCATAAATCGATGAATAATTCTGTAATGCTGTAACGACAGACGTCGAAAAGGAACCATCACGGTAGCACTTGCAGTAAAGATCCGGAAATATTAGTTTGTCAAGACAAGATTCACATACTGATCCATTGCGTAGGAAAAAGGCATCAGCATAGAAGAGACGGTAAATTATGTAGTGATTGAACAACAGGTACTTATTCTTGATGAGTTACATAGTAAGCAGACAGTGATATAAGAGGCAATTTTTATGCAAATCATGTCTGGCCATTCTCTTAGAATAAGCTGGACTAATGCGGAAAAGAATCTCAAATCGTTTTCTAGGTAACAGATAGAAGAGATATTGTAATCATATTATTGTGTTTAGTAAAACAGACAACTTGGCGACCGTACCTTTTGAGAGGATCAACTTCGGTTTGGAATCACTGACTTCGCTACCAGGCTGTTGGTAATATATGTGAACTCGTAAAATTCTCATCTTATAAACCTCGTGCTATATCTTCAAAGAGGTCGACATATTGAGCTGCTGCTTTATTCCAAGAAAATATTTTTGCTCTTTCGATGCCACGCTGAATCATATGTTGGCGAAGAGAAGGTTGTGTTGCAACGGTGTATAAAGCATTAACTATATCTTGAACATCGAGTGGATCAAAGTAGTACCCAGCGTCTCCTCCAATCTCTGGTAAAGCAGCACGATTTGATGCCACAACTGGAACTCCGCTAGACATTGCCTCAACTAGCGGTAACCCGAACCCTTCAAAAAGCGACGGGAAAGCATATATATATGCATTTCGATACAGGACAGTAACATGTTCTTTTGGGATGAAACCGGTGAACAACAGTCGATTACTAATGTTATATTGCAATGACTTTTCTTTAATACGATAATCGTCAGATTGTCCGTGAGTGTTTGTTTTTGGACCTGCTAGGACAAGAAAGAGTGGTTGATCTGGAAGATATTTAACTAAGATCCCAAAGGCCTCAACCAATCTCGGTAAATTCTTGTGTGGTATAGAGAGACCCACATGTAAAATATATTTTGCTGTTTCTGGAATATTGTATTGATACAATATACTACGATCATTTCGAGGGTCTACTTCTGGTAAATCTCCGCCTGAGTAGATGGTAGAAACTCGTGATTCTGGTAGTTTGAAGAACGTCAAGATGTCTTGACGAGTATATTCCGATACAGCTACAATATGCCGGATGTTGCGTGCCGGATATTCAGTAAATATACGATTAATCAGCAGCCACCATCGAGGATACCATTCAGGATGGCGCCAGAGTGCCATATCATGAATTAGGGTTACTGTTGGAACAAGTTGGTGATAGGGACTAAACATGCAAGTTGCGAAGACAAGATCACAGCGCCGTTGTTTTGCTTGTACTTGTGACTCTATCTGTGACCAATATAAGTGATAGAGATGATTTCGGACTTTTTCTAGTTTTGTGCGTGGTTGTGTAATAATTTTTCGTGATGGTTGTAATAAAACAAATTCGTGTTGATTGAAGTGTTTTTGCCATCTTTGTAATAAATTCTCTATAACCGTACGAACCCCAGTTTTAAATATATGGTAAGGATACATGTCGATTCCTACTCGCATAGATAACCTCCTTAGTGTTTAACATGCCTGGAAGTGACAAAGCAATTAGATGATGAAAAAACTTTCAGCCCGGTGCTGTCGATGACGATATCAAGATGCCCGCTGACCTTTTTCGGCAATCTCACGTTCCATCCCTTGCCCCGCCGCGACAGGGTGGTGTGGTCGGGGACAGGCAAGTCCACCCCCATCAACCCAAATATCGCACGCACAAACCCTGCCGTGGCGCGGTTGGGCACATGAAAGAGTTTCTTCAGGGTCCACATTATGGTGATGGCCCAGTCGCTGTCCTCAAATTGGGCGCCGCGCTGCTGTTCGCCTGTATAGCGCCATTTCTCGCTGACCTCATCCGACAGCCAGATGGTAAGCGAACCGCGCTGAACCAGCGCTTGATCGTATTCAGACCAGTTCTTGACACGGTATAATAGCTTTGAGCGTGAGCGTGTGTGCTTTTGTTTTGTCATAAACCAAAGTTACACGGTCACGCTCCCTTTGTCAACCTTTCATGCACCAAAGCCAAGTTGTGCCGTAATTGGCCGCTTTGCATCCCAGAAAATGAATGCAGACCAGAACTCTCTGGCCGGTTCGGATGTAACCAATTCGTACAATAGGTTGCATTCTTCTTCAGACTGACATGGGAAAAAATAACATGTGTCGTCGAGAACCACCGGGCTTCCCAGAAAAGGTGGAACTTGAACAAACTCGAGTTTCTTGTATAAACCCGAAATAGCAATCTTCCAAGGAGCAAATGAATATGGTCCAACTCCAGAGACTGAGAAGCGCGGACAGTTCCTGTATATTGAACTCTTTCGTTTGTCCAAAAAATGTGCATGGGCAGTAAGGTAATTCCATGCCTTGGGAGCTTCCAACCTAAGACGACTCGGATCGCCACTCATTGCCCGTTGAG
>NZ_JBWGQH010000016.1:97765-103949 GCF_056331925.1 Chloroflexus sp. | reverse complement strand
AAGGGATGGAACGTGAGATTGCCGAAAAAGGTCAGCGGGCATCTTGATATCGTCATCGACAGCACCGGGCTGAAAGTGTATGGCGAAGGGGCTTGGAAGGTCAGAATACACGGCAAGACAAAGCGGCGTACCTGGCGCAAACTCCATCTGGGGATAGACCCGCAGAGCGGCGAGTTTGAAGCCGTTCTCTTGACCGAAAACAATGTTCATGACGCGGAGGCGATCGAACCCTTGCTGGGCCAGATGGAGCAGCCGATTGACCGCCTGGCGGGCGATGGCAGTTATGACCGGCGCAACGTCTATGATTGCCTGCGCCAACATTCCCCACAGGCGAAGCCGCTCATCCCGTCGCGCACGGATGCGCACATCTGGGAACATGGCAACTGCCATGCGCCGCCCCATCCCCGTGACGAGAACCTGCGCGCCATTCGCAAGATGGGACGAAGAGCCTGGCAAGAAACGTCTGGTTCCCATCAACGCTCACTCGCTGAGACGGCAGCCTGTCGTTATAAGCCCATCGTTGGCGAGCGCCTCTCTGCGCGCCTGCTGGCTATCCAGCAGACCGAGGCCCTGGTTTGTTGCGCCGCGCTCAATCGGATGACCCATTTGGGCATGCCCGAAAGTTACAAGGTTATTCTCCCAGGAGCAACTGCCTGAACCTGACGTTTTCTACCCTGCAATCTCATCTCAATGCGAGTTACAAGGTTATTCTCCCAGGAGCAACTGCCTGAACCCCCAGCAGGGGAAAGGGGGGGCTGTCTGTTCCTCAGATTTATGCACCAAAGCCGCACAACTTCTTAATTCACTTGATTTGATGGCGCTTGCACGCCGCTTGGGTAAGGAATACGATATAGCCCGGACTCTTGCGAAACGAGATATTGTAGAATATATGGAAGGGGCCTCCCAGCTCTCCCTTTTCAGCGAAGAAACTGCTACAACGATAAACCGGTTACAAACGAATTATTACTAACCACTCAACAAGTACATACCAGGAATTAGTAAGAGCTGCAGTAAGAGGCGTAAAGGGTAAGTCCAAATAGGCAACGTTGCTCACTCCCGATAGGCCTGCTAACAAAACTACACCCTTCGCCATCTTTGACCTACTTGACAAACACACCGCTAGAGTTCACATGCCGCCTCTTCGCATTGGCTTCGATGCCCGCTACGCTCGCGACCATTTTCCCGGTATCGGTCGCTACATTACCGCTCTCTTACCGGCACTCAGTCGGCATTGCCGCTCTCATCACCTGTTCGTCTTCACCAATGCCGATCAATCGCTGCCATCCCTTACCGCCGATGTGGTCGAATTGGTCCCGGTACGGAGTGGCCCTTTTGCTCTAAGCCAACAGATTGAACTACCCCTTATTGCTCGACGGTTGCATCTCGATGTGTTCCATTCGCCCTATCTCGTCAAGCCGTATCTGCTCCCCTGCCCATCGGTTGTCACTATCTACGATGTTGTGCCGTTGCGTTACCCACAAACGCTCAGCCCACGCGGACGACGTTTTTATCACGTAAGCTTACGACTCGCTGCACAAAGCGCGCGGAAATTGATTACCATCTCGTCGGTCTCGCGCGATGATCTTGCCTTTCACCTTCACATACCACGCCAACAGATCGCCGTAACGCCGCTGGCCGCTGAACCATTGTTTGTCCCACAACCGATTGATGAGATTACTGAAGTACGCTTGCGCTACGGTTTACCGCGACACTACGTACTCTACGTTGGATCGAATAAACCACACAAAAACATTGACCGCCTCCTGCGGGCATGGCAGCGCGTGCTCCCGGCCTTACCAGAACAGTATGCCAACACCGTACTGGTCATAGCTGGAAAGTTTGACCCTCGCTATCCGTTGCCGACTACGCTTGCCGCCGAACACGGCGTGGCCGACCAGGTGAAGGTCTTACCGAATGTCGCCGACACCGATCTGCCCGCACTCTACAGCGGTGCCTTACTTTTTGTCTTTCCTTCGTCGTATGAGGGATTTGGTCTTCCACCACTCGAAGCGATGGCCTGCGGCACCCCGGTGGTTTGTGCCTACGCCGGTAGTTTGCCCGAAGTGGTTGATGACGCCGCATTGACGGTTGACCCACACAACATGCACGACATCGTCGAGGGCATCTTGCGCGTCCTCCGTTCGCCCGATCTCCGTGAATTGCTGCGAAGTCGTGGATTACGGCAAGCAGCACGATTTTCGTGGCAAGCTACTGCCCAAGCTACCCTTGCCGTTTACGAGGAAGCGGTGCAGCGCTGAACACCTGGCATCCCGCTATCATCGCTCAATTGCACCGAGCAATTGCCCATTTACCCAGCCTTCTGTACCGGCGCTGACCCGTTCGGGAACACAACGACCAACGGTTTCGACGACCCGCAACCGGTACCAGCGGTTATTGGTATCAACGATCCGCTCTTCGAATAGCTCAACCCGATCACCGACACAAACCTGTCCAATCACGGTTGCCGGTACAACTTGTGGTGCACTGCGAATGTTGCCGCCCCTGACCACTTGGGCACGACCAAGGATCGGTTCTGGTGTAAGCGTTGGCGTGGCAGTGGAGGTAGCCACAATAGTTAGTGTTACCGGCGGGATTGCACTTTGGGTTGCCGCCTGCTGGATTGTTGCCCGTGCCTCGCGCGTCTGCAACGCAATCTGCGTTTGCGCCGTTGTAACGCGAGCCAACTTGATCTGGTTCATTATCAACGGTGCTACTCCAATCAGACCGAGCACGAGCAACCCACCCACGAGAGCACGCAGCAAAATACTGAGCGGCCCACGTCGCCGTCGGCGGTTAAACAACCGTTCCCAATCACGCGGATCAATTTTGGCAGGCACAGTTTCCTCTCTCTACAGCCAGCGACACAACACCGGCTGGCGTTCACCGGTTGGCGTAAAGCCAAACCAGCGATACAGCCGCTGAGCGTGATAGTTGTACGCTTGTGTGTTGAGAGTGAGCAACCCGGCGCCAATTTCAGCCGCATACGAAACGAATTCCGCTAATAACCGCACGCCAATCCCTCGCCCACGTTGGGATGGATCGACGGCAATACGTACTAGATGGACTAACCGGCCACCAAAATGACTCGTCGCGTAACTATACCCGACGACCTGTCCATCAAGTTCAGCCGTCACGAAGAATGATCCATCGGCAATTGCCGGTGCCAAAATCCCTTCATCCTTAACCCACTGCGGTTCAAAACAGCGCATGTCGAGTTGCAACACCTCAGCTAGATCAACGGCATAGGCGGGGCGAACTTGCACATGCGCATTACCATAGTTAGGAATATTCCAGCCGCGTTTCTCATAGACGACGACATCGGTTTGGTGAGCATAGCCGGCATGTTCAAGGAGCGGACGCAACCATTGATCCGACTGATCATCACCGGCGTAGTATACATGTTGGATCGTGAGTCCACGAGCCACATCGTCTAAAGCTGGCAAGAGACGAGCAATAGCCTCACGTGGCTGTACTCTTTCACTCAACGCCAATCCCCGCAACCACGCTACCTGAGCGATAGGCCGACTCAGTACAGCAACCGCCAACACCTCTTGGTCGAGTTGGAGCACCGCTGCCCGACCATGTTCGATGGCAGCGTACAAATCAGCAACCCCGACCGCTAAAAACCGGCGGCCAGCAGACCGGAACAGATGGCTCACCGCAGGAACGTCATCGGGCTGGCTAGGTCGGACAACAGCAGCATTGAGATCTGGAGGTTTACGAAACGGCCACATACTTGTGTTACCATAAACGTAGAATCTAGCCTTGTATTGTAGCAGAGAAGTACGATGATCGACTTGGTACATAAGTACGTTTCGACCCAATGGCAACGATTTTTCGGGCTAAACATTAGTCAAATCAACACCATGCTGTTCGTCGGCGGGCAATTTCACCCTGAACAATGGTCAGACATCTATGCACTCGGTGTGCGTGCCGTACTCTCCCTCCAAGCTGAGCGGGCTGATACCTTTTCTGAGCCACTGCCTAACCGTAGTCTCCGTTTATTGGTCCCGGATTTTCACCCCCCAACCATCGAGCAACTCGATGAAGGAGTCCATTTCATTGCCAATGCTATCAGTGATGGTCTGCCCGTGTTTATCCACTGTCACGCTGGGGTAGGGCGCGCACCATTGATGACGGCAGCGTATCTGATCGCACGTCATGGTGTTGATCATCGGACAGCCCTCAAGATAGTGCATGCTGCACGTCCGATCATCCGGCCCAACCGCCGGCAGCTCGTCCGACTCCGCGAGTACGAGCAGCTCCTTCACCAACGCCGCCAACATCGGTAGATCATACCGCCTGCCGACGATGAAGCCCACTCGTTGCCAGTTCGAGGCATCCCGATACGGCAAAGAGATCGGCTAATGCGAGCAAGGGTAGCCGCGTTTGCACACAGAGGTAGATCGGTCGCCATACGGGAGCAAACTTGTTTTTAAAACGGTATAAGCCCTCGCTATCGTAGACGGTTGCCATCTGGCGCCCGATCAGCGTGATGAGGCGCTCTAATGGACGTAAATTGTCGTCAAGATGGTGGAACGGCACTTCATTGAGGCTTAGACTACGGCAACCCTCAGCCAACAACCGGGCACCGACAAAACTGAACAGCGCCTCCATCACCCCTGCCGGTGCTTGTGGTCGGCGCAACATCAATTCGGTCACGGCAGTAGTCGGTGATGGTTGGGTGAGTAACACTGCGCCTTGCCACACACCGGCAGTATCACCAAACACAAAGAGACGTGTTTCTGGATCAAAAGTGGTCCGAAACAGATAACGAAGCTGCGGTCGTTGCCCATACCGTGACTCGCGCGCCAGCCAACGCAAACGTGCGACCGCCGCTGGACTCCAAGGAATTTCACTCACTTGACCAAAACGAAGGGCAGCCCGCGCCATTTTGCGCACCGAACGCCGCTGTAAGCCATCACCGGCCAGATCGATCACCCCTTCGATCCCTACCCGGAACGTCTCCCATCCAGACGCAGCCAACCGACAAGCCACCTGTTCCGGACAACCTCGCACCAACCAACGCTGCCCCGCTCGATGATCGTGAAACCAATCGGAGCGACTACTATCCGGTAATGTCGCATACGCTAACCAAGTTAACCGCGACAGAGGCAAGCGCACATACTGCAAACGCGGTACAGCAAAACTGCCCCGCGTCCAACTGAGGGGCAGTTCATTGCTATCAACGAGCGCAGACAAGGACATACCAATATCTGAGTGTTAGAGAATTACTACATCGCAACTGTATAGCGCAGACAGATGAGTGCTCTATGTATGTAGTTTGCGCCTGATTACCAATATCGTCAAGCCATCGATTGCAATGCCGCCTCAATCCGTGCCACCACCATATCAATAGCTATCGGATTACGTCCACCACCGGGAAAGATGACATCGGCATAACGTTTGGTCGGCTCAACAAACTCAAGATGCATTGGACGCACCGTTGCCAAATACTGCTCGATCACCGACTCGACCGACCGCCCACGTTCAGCAATATCACGACGCAGACGGCGAATAAAGCGCAGGTCAGCATCGGTATCGACAAACAGCTTAATATGCATGCGACGACGCAATACCGGCTCGTAGAAGATTAAAATGCCCTCCACCAAAATCACTGGGCGCGGCTCGATCCGTTCGGTATACGGCAAACGCACATACGTTGCGTAGTCGTAGGTCGGTAGATCAACTGCTTGTCCGGCACACAACGCATCGAGATGCGCTACCAGCAGATCGTTGTCAAGCGCGTCAGGGTGATCAAAATTGAATCGAGCCCGCTCTTCCAGCGGTAGATGACTGAGGTCTTTGTAGTAGCGGTCGTGATCAATGTGAGCAATTCGATCAGCACCAACCCGCTGCAAAATCGCCTGTGCCACACTAGTCTTGCCACTTGCACTGCCACCGGCAACACCGATGATAATAGGGTTGAACTGCATATGTGTCGGAGGTTTGAACATACGTTAGGATACCCAAGGTAAAAATGAGGAGCACCACAACTGATACCCTTGATTTGCCATACCCTCTTTACACGGTGCGGAGATTCTCCATGCACAAGTGTATCCACATCCGCCCATTTATGCAATGTCTCTTTCGTCGTAGTGAGCGGAGCGAGCCATCTTCAACGCTGCTTATCGGTCTTTGTTGTGTCGAGTGGAACGCGACGGATGGGCAGATTGCTCGCTTC
>NZ_JBWGQH010000016.1:91560-97668 GCF_056331925.1 Chloroflexus sp. | reverse complement strand
AGCCATCTTCAACGCTGCTTATCGGTCTTTGTTGTGTCGAGTGGAACGCGACGGATGGGCAGATTGCTCGCTTCGCTCAACTCGAAATGTAGGGAGACAGCAATACGCTACTGCGTCCCTACCCCATCACGAACTAGCGCGAGCTATGATGGCAGCGCACTGTTCCACCCTTTCCCCGGTTTATTCTATTATAGGTCAATCGTACCTGACCGACACATACACCTGTGCAACAACACCAAGGCGTGAAGGGTACCAAGCAGATCATCGCCGCGCAAACGTTGCCTACACCGTTTGCGACTCCGGCTTCGACGGTTCACCGAGAATCTTATTGGTCAGATAGGTTGCCAGCCATGCCGCAGCCAGACTCAACACGAGACTGATCAGACCATGCACGAGTTTCCGGCGCAAGTCTTCTTCCATAGCTTTAGTCCCTCCGTCGCATTAAAATCGTGACAAAGTAGAGCAACTGGGCGATGGCTTGGGCCGCAGCAGCCACATACGTCAACGCGGCAGCATTCAGGACTGCGTTCACCCCCTCGGCCTCTTGTACCGTGACCAGACCGTTACGTTGCAGCATCTCACGAGCCCGAGCACTGGCATTAAACTCCACCGGTAACGTCACCAGTGTAAATGCCACCGCCGCGCTGAACAAGATTACACCCAAAACTGCCAATTGAAAACCGAAACGGCTCCCACCGCCGGCACCGAGCAGCATACCGATAAAGAATAGCCACGTCCCTAGTTGCGAGCCAATGTTCGCAAAGCCAACAATCCCTGACCGAACCCGTAACCATACGTATCCCGCTTTATCTTGAGCGGCATGGCCCAACTCATGGGCAACAATTGCCATCGCCGCTACCGATGGTTGTACCGATCCTTCCGAGAGACGGATTACTTTGCTCGATGGATCGTAGTGATCGGTGAGCATGCCGGGAATGGTCTCAACCCCGACATGCTCTAAGCCCTCATTCCGAATTAAGATGCGGGCGACATCAAAACCGTTCAGACGCCGCATATTCGGAACACGAGACCATTTATTAAACGCCGACTGGACCTGAAACTGGGCCCACAGCGCGAAAAGCATCGCCGGTACCGCAAAGATGATATACATTGGATCGAAGAAAAATGGCATAGTCGCCTCCTTCGTGTGCTTAAACGTAATAGATGTTTGTTGCTATGCTCAGTATACCACTACCACGTATCTGGTGAGTAAGGGCACAATGCACAGTACCTCACAGCATACCGCTTTTGTGCTACAAACCATGATACTGAATCATTGTGTAGAAAATGTTGAAAAAGTATATGATCTTCGCAAATATCGCGCGCCGCAACCCATGATCCGATTAATCATGCGATCACAAACACCAAAAGCAGAACTATGCCTTAGCGCATAGCTCTGCCTTCGATGCACATAGCGGTATTGTATCGTTGACTTGTCAACGCCCATTATGTTTTCGGTGGTCAGCGTACCACCGAGAACACAATATCTGGGCAACCATCCCACTTACAAAGATTGCCGACCATTCAAGGCATGGCGTAGCTGCCCCAACCCTGCCTGCATTCGCTCGGCCACCAACGCCCGGAGCACCGGCCCACTGCGCGGGCTAAACAGTGTTGCGATCCCACTACCGATAAGCAACCCGATTAGCAGACCCTGCCAAAAACGTCTTCCGCTGGTCCGACGTGGGATTAAGCTATCGATCATCGCATCAAGATCATCCATAGCGATATACTCTCCATCTTCGTTATGGATAGATACCGCGTGTTGTCACTGCATCGGCCACACGCTGCACCGCCAAGATATAAGCGGCTGTGCGGAGATCAACGTGCTGCTCGGCAGCCACCCGCAACACCTGCTGGAGTGCATTCGTCATCACCCGCCGCAGTTGTGCATTGACTTCACGCTCACTCCAGAAAAACTCTTGCAACCCCTGCACCCACTCAAAATAACTCACCGTCACGCCACCGGCATTGGCGAGGATATCGGGGATAACCACACAACCTCGCTCGTACAAAATTGCATCGGCAGCTCTCGTCGTCGGACCATTGGCCGCTTCGGCAATAATCTGTGCTTTGATCCGGTCGGCATTGTGGGCCGTTATCACTCCACTCAACGCTGCCGGAACCAACACCTCACACTCAACCTCGAGCAACTCTTCATTGGTTAGCGTATCGGCATTCGCAGCACCGACCACACTACCGGTAGCAGCTTTGTGGGCTAATACCGCTTCCACATGAAGACCATAGGGATTGTACACCCCACCGCGGCTATCACTAATGGCGACGACCTTCATCCCCAGCGCAACTGCCTCCCGTGCTACCGTCGAACCAACATTACCACAGCCCTGGATTGCCAGACGGATATCAGGTACGTTTAGCCCAAGATGTTGCGAAGCCGACATCAATACGTAGGTCAATCCACGTCCGGTCGCTTCCAACCGCCCTTCCGAGCCACCGACATTAATCGGCTTACCGGTCACCACTGCCGGAACGGTATGACCCTGATGCATCGAGATCGTATCCATAATCCACGCCATCACCTGTGGCGTAGTACCAATATCAGGGGCAGGAATATCACGTTCAGGGCCGATAACGACGCTAATCTCGGTAGCAAAACGGCGAGTGAGCCGTTCGATTTCACCAATAGAGAGCTGTTTCGGATCGACAATGACGGCACCCTTGGCCCCACCATACGGCAAGCCGGCCAGCGCACATTTCCACGTCATCAACATCGCCAACGCCCGTGTCTCATCGAGCGTCACCGCCGGATGATAGCGAATCCCGCCTTTCGTTGGGCCACGGGCCAGATTGTGCTGCACCCGAAAACCTTGAAAGACCTCGATCCGACCATTGTCACGCTTAACCGGGAAGTTAACGGTTAGTTCACGCTGTGGCACGCGCAAAATGCCACGCAGACGCGCCGGTAGATCGAGGCGGTCAGCAGCTTCGTCAAACTGCTGCAAAACCGTCTGCAACAGGCCTACCCGCTCTGAAGGTGCAGCTGCAGATCGTTCAACATCAGTCATCACCATAATGCTGTACCTCTCAACGATGAGCTACACGGCCAACATTGGCCGGTTGCGACTCCGATGTCGCAGTGGATGGTATTGTAGCATGCAATGATTGCGTTGGAATGAGATCATTCATCAACTGGAATGAATTCATTGACACTATTCACAGAATGAACGAACGCAGCGATCAATTGCACTGCGTACTCAACGTCACTCAATGCGATCATCTCGTTCGGCGAATGCATATAGCGATTGGGAATGGAGATAACCGCACTGGCAATCCCGCCACGCACGTGGTGGATCGCATCAGCATCGGTACCGGTATAACGTGGCGAGATTTGTACACTGTACGGAATTCCTTCGCGTTCGGCCAGATCAACCAAGCGGCGGAACACACGCCCACTGTTGGCTGAACCTCGTGACAGTACTGGGCCACCACCGAGTTTCACAACGTTCCATTGCCTTTGGTCCGCGTCGGGATGATCGGTGGCAAAAGTAACATCGACCACAATCGCCACCTGTGGATCAAAACTAAACGCCGCCGTCGTTGCACCACCGAAGGTAATCTCTTCTTGGGTCGTCGCAACCGCGGCAACACAAGCAGCCGGACGATTCTGACTCAGCAAACGCAACGCCTCCAATACGGTAAACGCCCCGATCCGATTGTCAATCGAGCGACTAACGATACGACCACCGCGTAATTCGTAGACAGGTGCGTCGATCACACCTACATCACCAACATTCACCAGCTCACTTGCTTCGGCGCGATTCGTGACGCCAATGTCGATCCACATCTGTTCGATCTTGGTCGCCTGATCGCGCTCACCGGATTTCAGCAGGTGAATAGGTTTCTTACCGATCACTCCAATAACTTCACCATGCCGACCCAGCAAACGTACCCGCTGCCCAATTAAGACCTGCGGATCCCAACCACCGATCGAACTGAAGAAGAGAAAGCCGTTATCATCAATATGGCTAATCATCAACCCAATCTCGTCGATATGGCCTGCCAGTAGAATCCGGGGATCACTTCCTTCCAATACCGCAAAACTATTCCCGAGCACATCACTGTACACCGTATCGGCAAAAGTCCGGGCCTCGGTACGCCAAACCCGTGCGGCACGATCTTCCTCTCCTGAAGGCCCCGGTGCGGCAAGAAGGCGCTTGAGGAATGAAATTTGATGTTCTTGCATACTATCCCTCGATTCGTTAGGAAAGGCTGAAACCACAAAGCCACAACCCGTTTGTAGCACATCCGGTTGACGAGAACCTTGACTGTACCACACATTGTTCGCGTCGTGCAACCGGCCAAGTGTTACCGCTTTTGCCGATTCTGATCACGCCATCACCGGCCGTATCTCGCATCAACACAGCTCAAATGCTTGACGCTCATTACTCGCGACAAGTATAATGAGCTATGGTGTTGATTATATCTAATTACACAAAGTAATGGAGAAACCACAATTCGCCGATCTGGTTGCGGAAGTGCTCGAACAATTACCTCCCACCTTTGCTCGCCATCTCGAAACGGTTGAGATCGTCATTGCACCCCGTCCGAGCCGCGCACAACGTCGCGCACTCGGCTTACGACCATGGCAGACAATCTACGGTCTTTACGAGGGGGTCCCGTTCACCGAAGAGTACAACGCACCGGCAACCATCACCATTTTTCAAGCACCGCTCGAACGAGACTTTCGCACGATAGCGTCGCTGCGTGAGCAGATTCGACGCACCATTCTGCATGAAATTGCCCACCATTTTGGGATTAGTGATGAACGACTACACGAACTAGGTGTATACTAAAGTTGCCAACTTAGTCGTCGAAAGGTGAGAAAATCCGTGCGGATCGGCACGATAGTAGCCGGAGCAATCTACATTGGTGCCTTGGTCGTGGCAGGGCTACTACTCTGGCAGACGGTAGAAATGTCACGTACTCTCATCGCGCTCTCGGCCAACGCATCAACTCCAACACCAGTACCAACACCAATGCCGACAGCCGCGCCGTTACTGGTGTTACCAACCCCTATCCCACCAACACCCTTGCCTACCACCGCACCGCCGCAACCGGAAACTTTCGGCTATCACCCCAAGAGTGGGCGATACATTGCCGTTTGGCTACCACCGAACTTCACCGGTGATGCCCGTGAGTCGTTTTTCGCCAACGTCGATATTATCGACGACATCAGCCCATTCTGGTACACCACCGATGCTAGCGGACGGCTGTACGGGCAGCGCGACGATGATCTGGTGCGCATTGCCCATGAAAACAACATACGAATCATCCCCTCGATCCACAATGTCGGCAACCCCGGTGTGGTTGTACCGGTGTTAACCAATCCACAGCTCCGTGCGCGCCATATTCAGAATATCGTTGATGAAGTACTGGCTCGTGGCTACGACGGCATCGACATCGACTACGAAGCACTAGATCCCTCACTGCGCGACGATTTTACCGCGTTTATCATTGACTTGGCTGCCGCACTCCACGCACACAACAAACTCTTGACCGTCGCCGTTCATGCTAAAGACCGCGATAATGGCGGATTAGGGGCATTCCAAGACTGGCGGGCTATCGGACCGCATGTTGATCAATTGCGGATCATGACCTACGATTATCATTGGCGCGGCTCAGGGCCAGGACCGGTCGCACCTGCCTACTGGATTGAAGCAGTAGCCAATTACGCGCGCGAAGTCGTTGACCCGGCCAAAGTGTTGATCGGTGTTCACTTCTATGGCTACGACTGGCCACCCAACGGCAACGCAACTGCGCGTCCATGGCGTGTGATCGAGGAGATTATCAACGAGTATCAACCGACGGTAAGCTTCATTGAACGGAATGCACGTGGTCGGGTCGGCGAGAGCACCTTCACCTATCGCACAAGCGTCGGTACGCGCACCGTCTGGTTTATGACCGATACCGGTCTCGCCGACAAAATTACCACCGTGCAGAAGCTTGATCTGGCCGGCATTGCCATTTGGCAATTGGGGTACGAACGTCCCGAATATTGGCAAACAGTACGAACCAATCTCGTGCAGGATTCAACGTTGATACAACGCGCATTAAACACCTTGTTACCAGACCCCTAGGTAGCGGCGC
>NZ_JBWGQH010000016.1:0-91461 GCF_056331925.1 Chloroflexus sp. | reverse complement strand
CACGGTGTGCGCCGCCACTGGCACGGTGTGCGCCGCCACTGGCACGGTGTGCGCCGCCACTGGCACGGTGTGCGCCGCCACTGGCACGGTGTGCGCCGCTACCCTGGCCCGACACCCGCCGCTACCGGTACCAGTCGTCCAACGGCATCATGGGATAATCTCTAAGGATCGACATATACTGTCAACACACACCAAAACCGTTCTATGACAACCACCGCAGGTGAACCCGGAGTACGAGCCAATCCAACCGAAGCACGTGAACTTGTTGAGCGCGGCATTGCGGCAGCCCGCGGCGGGCAACGTCGCGTCGCAGCCGGCCTCTTAGCCCGCGCCCTCAAGCTCGACCCGCGCGACGAACGGGCATGGTTGTGGTTGAGCGAAGTTGTTGACGATCCAGAACAACGTGCGTTTTGCTTGCACGCTGTTTTACGGATCAATCCTCACAATCCGCACGCCCACCGTGGCCTGGCCTACCTTGCCCGTCAAGGGACAACAACTGCGCGTCAGGTAGCAGACCTTACCGCTCTTACAGCCGAATCGACGCCGGTAGCAACCCCTGCAGAGCAAGCTACCGCCTCGCCGAATCGCGACTGGTGGTTACAATGGCGCTGGCAGCGCCATGAAACCTCGCGCGTGCGTGTAGTGCTCTGGCTACTGCCAATCGTCTTGCTGACAGTCGCCCTCTTGCTCCACCAGAGCGTCCGCGCAGCACGCGAGCAAACTCTTGCCGCCCTCGCCGCTGAACAGGATCAAACCTTTACCATCACAAACGACCCAGTACTGCCATTCGCCACTCCCACGCCTGTCCCTGAACTTGAGGCCGAACCACTCGCTGTAGTCGAGAGTCTAACGGTATCGTATCTAACTGCCATCGACACAATTCGCGCCGAACTGCGGAAAGCGACCGACACCTACCGCCAAGAGACAGGACAGCCCGGTGGCGCATCGATCAACCATGTGGCTGCAACGCAACGTCTGCGCGCCGCAGTGGCGCAAGCGTTAGCCAACCTCGGCGAACTACGAGTACCGGGAGTGCTAACCCCAGCTCACGAAGATTACCGACGTGGTCTCGAATTCGAACTAGCCGGTCTCGACGCTATTCTTGAGTTCTACAGCACGTATGATGTTGCCAATGCCAACCGGGCTGCGCTTCGTTTCCAAGAGGCACGCGCATTTATCGAGCGGGCACAGGCGAGTTTTCAAAACCAAAGCCAAATACTCGGCGAGAGGAGCATACTCAGTGCCTACACCATTCGTTAAACAGGGGCTACCTCTCGCCTGGCGTAGCAAGTGTAGCCCCTGTATCGCTACTGACCGGCTTCTATAACTCGATCCCGTAAATGGCCGAATACTTCTGCCGTAGGTATTGGAGGTACGGCTCGATCTGCATTGACCGACCGGTTGCCCGCTCGATCAACTCCGCAGGCGTAAAGACACTGCCGTGACGGTAGATATGCTCCCGCAACCATCCATGCAACGTCGCAAACTCACCCTGTCCGATCTCAGCATCGATTTCGGGGTGAGCAGACCGCGCCGCGGCAAGAAATTGCGCGCTCAGGATATTACCAATGGTATAGCCCTGAAACGCACCACCGATCAATCCACCAAACCAATGCACATCCTGCAACACGCCATCACGGTAATCGGGGACGACAACCCCCAAATCTTCCGCATAGCGAGCATTCCACGCTTCAGGCAGATCGGTGAGCTTCAGACTGCCTTCGAGCAACGCTAACTCGAGATCAAACCGGATCATCACGTGGAGATTGTATGTCACTTCATCGGCATCGGTACGGATGAGCGACGGTTGCACGCGGTTAATCGCTCGATAGAACTCGTCGAGCGAAACATTCCCTAACTGCTGCGGGAAGGTCTGTTGTAATTCAGGGTAAAAATATTCCCAGAATGGCCGAGAACGACCGATCAGATTTTCCCACAAACGCGATTGACTCTCGTGAACACCCGCCGAAACACCATTGCAGAGCGGTGTCCCTTCAAACGCCGGATCGATCCCCTGCTCATACATCGCATGACCCGACTCGTGCAGAGTGCTAAACAACCCATCTCCGAGATCGTGCTCGTTGATGCGGGTGGTAATCCGCACATCGCCAATCGAAAACTTCGTAGCAAACGGATGATGGGTTAAATCCTGCCGACCGCGCTCGAAATCATACCCAAAACAACGAATGATCTGCTCACCAAAAGCCAGTTGATCGTTGCGCGGGTAATACTTGCGCAGACACGAATCGTCAATTGGCGGCTGGGCCACAATTGCGCGAATGATCGGGGTCAGCTCGGCACGCAGTCGAGCAAAAAGATCGCGAATCTCAGATGCCCGCATCCCGTAGTCGCTAAAGTCGATCAGCGGATCGGCGGGATGATCATAGCCGGGGAAACAATCGGCAACTCGTCGACTCAGCTCAAGCGTTCGCTCGAGATAGGGCAACATCGTGGCAAAATCATTCGCCGGTCGCGCCTGCGTCCATGCCTGATAGCTCGCAGCAGTATGCGAAGCGATCTCACTTGCCAGCTCCACCGGAATTCGGGTCATACGCTCGTAGTTGCGATGGGCTACCCTAATCAGTGCGGCATCGGGATGGTCGTAGGGCAATTGTTCAGCATACGGCATCAATTCGGCCAACAGAGCACCCAACGCCGGATCGGTGCTCCGCACGTGAGCCAACCGCGAGAGGGTCGCCAGTTGGCGTGCGCGTGCCGCAGCACCACCAGGTGGCATATACGTACTCTGATCCCACCCCAACACTGCGGCAGCACTGTTAATATCGTCGATCTCGAGGAGACGGGCACGAAGTTCTTGTAACCTGGACTCCATCAAAGGCTTCTCACTTTCTAGTCTATTGTCGTGTCGCCGTTGAACACGATACCATACCAACCAATCTCAACGATTCCGCTGCCGCCACGCCAACAATCGCTGTTGCGCAGCGCGCAGGGTCTCGTCACGCTTGGCAAAACAAAACCGCGCCAACAACGGCAAATCGTGCTGGCGAGCATAGAATGCCGATGGTGGGATCGCAGCCACCCCAACCTCTTGGGTCAAATACCGGCAAAAGGCAACATCGTCGTGAAATCCGGTCGCTGAGATGTCGGCCATCAAGAAATAACTACCTTCGGTTGGTAAAACTGGTAATCCAACGCTCTCCAAAATCTCGGCAAGCAGATGATAGCGTGCGGTATATTCAGCACGAAATTGATCGTAATACCCGTTGTGCAATGCTCCTTCTAGCGCGGCAGCAGCAGCATATTGCAATGGCGTTGCAGTAGCAAACGTAATCCATTGGTGAGCAGCGCGCAGTGCAGTGTTTAGCTCAGCAGAGCCAACCGCATACCCAATCTTCCAACCGGTAAGACTAAACGTTTTGCCTAGACTATTGATCGTGAGCGTCCGCTCCCACATCCCCGACAGAGTCGCAATTGGAATGTGCTCGGCTCCGGCAAAAACCAGTTGATCGTACACCTCGTCAGACACCACAATCACATCGTATCGTTGGCACAGTTCAGCAATCTGCTCGAGTTCATCACGACGAAAGACCTTGCCGGTCGGGTTATGCGGCGTGTTGAGCATCAAGAGACGGGTACGTGGCGAGAACGCTGCCTGCAATTCTGCCAGATCGAACCACCAGCCCGACTGGCCGGATGTTGGTGGATGTAACCGCACAAACCGCGGTATCCCACCGGCCATCGTGACATCAGGCAGATACGCATCGTAGAACGGCTCGAACAGAATGACCTCGTCACCGGGGTTAATCAGCGCCTGCACAGCACCAAAGAGGGCTTCAGTCGCACCGCTCGTGACGGTCACTTCACGTTGAGGATCGATGGAGCGCCAGCCGTGCGCTTGCCATGTCGCTGCAATTGCCTCGCGCAAGCGGGGGACACCGATATAGGGTGCGTATTGGTTCGCATCGGCAGCGATGGCTTCAGCTGCAGCTTGCTTCACCCATTCTGGCCCGGCAAAATCAGGAAAGCCTTGACCGAGATTCACGGCACCGCATTGAACGGCAAGAGCACTCATCTCGGCAAAGATAGTCGTGCCAAACTGACGAACGCGCTCGGCGCTGCGTGGTGTAGACATCACTGAACCTCTCATGCTGCACGCGGTGTTGCGGTGAAAACGTGGGGAGAGCAGCAAAGCCGCTCACAAACTGTATGGTACCACAGCCTGCTGCAACTTTTGCACTCCACCTACCGTCTTACTCGCAGAAAACAGTAGCTCGTTAGCGTAAGGAGTTTGCTATGTCGTTCCAAAACGAACAGACCCGCTGGATCGGTCTGATCCTTATTACATTAGGGATCGTAACGATCTTCAAATTGTGGTGGCTCGTACCAGCTGCGCTGCTGGCCGGTGGCGGTATCGTCATCTACCGTCGCCAGCGCAGCCTTGGTCGTACCGATGAAGCGTTGCAAGCGCTGTTGTGGGGCATAGGGCTGGCCCTGCTTTCACTCTTCCATCTGGTCTGGCCGGGTATCCTCATCCTCGGTGGTGCAAGCCTATTGCTACGTGGGCGCGAAGCCCAAGTTGAACAGCGTATGTGGACGCTGATCGGACAGGTGTTGAATTGGAACCGCCGTCCAACACCGCCACCATCTAGTAGTAAAGTGCAGATCGTGGAAAAGCAAGACGGTGAATAGAGTTCGCATCGAACCATTATGGGACACGAATGCGACGGATGGAACGCGGATGGTGATAAAGCCCGATCCGCGCCCATCCGTCCGATCCGTGGGCACTGTCTAGAGTGATAGCACACGGACGGGATAGAGAAAACGCATGACGCATTCCATGCTCATCCGTCGTATCCATGTTATCCGCTACGGTGTGATCTGCGACGTCAACAGCCGCACCAACCACGCCCGTACCGCTGCCCGAGCTGCTTCCGACACCGGTGAGCCATCGGTATAGATGGCACCCGAACGCACCGCAGCTATCGTCTCGCGAAACTGCTGATATGCCGGCACATCGATAAGACGGTTTGGCCGACCGGGACCGGCTGCCAGATCGAGCAAGGGTTCCGGTCGGTTGGCGAAGACAATGTAGTGTTCGATCAAGCCGACTGCGCGCAGGGGACTATCGATCTCGCCGACGTAGATGATCGTCTCGCCAACCCGCTGCTCGGTAAATGTCTCACCACGCAGACGACGCACTTCCAAATGTTTATCAAGAAACATTCGTGCCTGCGGATCGTTACGCGAGGCTAAAAAGATCATCACCTCACCGTTCGTGATCAAGTCAGCGGCTACGTCGCGCGTCACCGGCGTAAAATCACGCACGACAATCGCAATATCACTGCCAACCCACGTAATCACGTCGCTATCAAGCTTCACGCCTAGCAGGGCAGCCACATTCGCCGCAGCATCAGCCGGCATCGACAAGCCAAACACCTCTTTCAACGCCAACTCGATCCGCGGTTGCTCCGGTACATCACTCAGCGTCGGCGACAGACTGGCATAGAGCTGCACATCTGCCGGTAAGAGTTCTGCCGGTGCTGGCCCTCGCTGGATGGTCGTAAACCAATAAATGAAAGTAACACCGACTAAGGCAGCAATTATCGTGATAGCTAGGCCACCGAGCAAAGCATAACCTAGACCACGCTCACGGGGCATCGTTGCACTTTTTAGCATAGTTGTCGCATGCTCCTTACTCAATCTTACCGAGAACATGGTACCATGAGTTAAATAGGCACCATATGTAACCTATAGGTACAACTATGCGAATTGAAACCTTGCCACCGGCAGCAGCAGTTGGGCATATTCTCTGCCACAATTTGGCCGATGGGCAAGGGCGTAAGGCGTTTAGAAAGGGGTGGCGGTTACGGGCCGAAGATCTGCCACGCTTGGCCGAACTTGGCTATAGTGCGGTACGAGTTGCTATCCTGAACCCCGACGATGTTCACGAAGACGAAGCAGCAATACAGTTGGCGAACATAGTAGCCGGGCCGGGCATTATCATTGATGAACCACACGCTGGGCGCGTCAATGTACGGGCTGCGATCAATGGTCCACTCATGATCGATGCCGAATCTCTCTTTGCGATCAATATGATCGACGGGCTGACTGTCGCTACCTTACCCCCCTCCACACTCGTGCATCCCGGCCAGATGTTGGCGACGATCAAGATTATCCCCTTTGCCGTACCATCCGCCGATCTCGCACAAGCTGCTGCCGCTGTCGGGCCTACCGGTGTCTTGTACGTAGCGACCCTCGTGCGACGGCGGATCGGAGTTGTGTTGGTGAGTAGTCAGGCTGCTCGGGCCCGGGTAGAACGCGGGATGTTACCGGCAATTGCCGGACGGATTGCTGATTTGGGCGCAACAATGATCGACTGTTGCCGCACTATCCCTGACGAGTATGCAATTGCCGATAGCCTCGCAGCCCTCCTCACTATCGGCGCCGATCTGATTATCACCGCCGGTGAAACTTCGGTGGTTGATCGCGATGATGTGATTCCGCGCGCTATACGACGCTTAGGTGGCGAAATCACCCATTACGGCGCACCGGTAGAGCCGGGTAACCTGCTCTTGCTCGCCTATTTGCCGCACGAACACGATACAATTCCGATCATCGGCGCCCCCGGATGTGTACGTTCGCGTGACCAAAACATTGTTGATCTGATCTTGCCACGATTGATGGCGAACGAGCGATTAGGACGACGGGAGATTGTGGCCCTTGGTTTAGGCGGTCTACTCGGTCCAACCCGACGCGAGTGATACCGACCGCGACTCTCACTCCCAACTGGATGCTCATCGAAGCCGTTGCTATCGTATCTGTAACCTAAAAACTACATACTGCGTAACAATCCATAGAATAACCAATAGCGTAGCTAAAAGGTGCAGTATGAATCTTGACAGCTTGTATCAAGATCGGCGTGAAGCAGCACTGGCCGATTTCAATCGAGCCATCGCCATCGATCCAGATTATGCATGGGCCTACTTCCAGCGCGGACAAGTCTTGCGCGAATTGGGAAGAATGGAGGAGTCATTGGCCGATCTTCGTCGAGCGTGTGAGCTAGAACCGAACGATGCAGCATACCACGCCGAACGAGGCGAAACGCTACGCCTGATGCGCCGTTACGAAGAGGCTCTTACCGCCTTCTCACGCGCCATTGAACTCCGACCTGAATATCCATGGGCATTGGGAAGCCGCGGACAAGTATGGCGCGCACTACGCCGTCATCACGAGGCACTTGCCGATTTCGAGGCAGCATTGGCGCTGAACCCACTGCTGGCATGGGTGCATGCCGAACGTGGCGAAACCTTGCGGGCATTACGTCGCCTCCATGAAGCAATTGAAGCCTTCAACCAAGCGTTAAACATCGATCCGGACTATGTGTGGGCGTTAGGTCATCGCGGCATTGCTTACCGTGAACTCCGCAACTATCCGGCAGCCATCGCCGATTTCGATGCGGCCATTGCCTTACAAGATACTATCGCGTGGCTGTACGCCGAGCGCGGTGAAACACGTCGCCTGGCCGATGATTTTGAGAGTGCCTTGCTTGATCTCAACCGGGCAATCGAACTTGATCCCCAATATGCATGGGCATTAGGGAGTCGCGGTGCCACTTTCCGTGCGCTCGGTGATCCCGAAGCGGCATTGGCCGATTTCAATCGTGCGCTTGAGCTTGATCCGGCTTATGAATGGGTATATATGCAGCGCGGTCTCTTGTACCGCAACCTCGACCGACTCGATGAAGCACTCGCCGACTTTAGCCGCGTCCTCGAACTCAACCCCAATCACGTCGGTGCGCTCGTCGAACGAGGTGAGTTGCTCCGTCTGCGCCGTCGCTACCATGAAGCGCTGACCGATTTCAGTCGTGCGATTGAGCTTCAACCCGATCATGCATGGGCTATTGGCAGCCGAGGGCAAATATACCGGGCACTCAATCGTTATCACGAGGCGCTCGCCGATTTCAACAATGCACTTGAGCAAAAACCCGACATGGTATGGATTCTGGCCGAACGGGGTGAAACCTACCGCTTGCTGCACCAGTACAACGAAGCGTTAGAAGATTTCAACCGCGCCCTCGAATTGCAACCAAATGATTCGTGGGTACTCAGCCGGCGTGGCGCTACCTATCAGGCACTAAAGATATTTGAAGAGGCTTATCTTGATCTGACCCGCGCCATTGAAATCGATCCGAATAATGCATGGGCTTTGGCACAACGAGGCTCACTCTTCCGACAGATGTAACACTATCACTCAATTGAGGGAGTCTTGAGGCTACGCTCGTAATGAAGTATCCGCGCATCGCGGTGAATAGGCAGCATCCGCTTGTTCGCCGCCAATATGAAAAATTTCTCATTTTATGGTATTATCGCGACAGTTAGCAGCATGCCATATAGCATGATGAGCCGATAAGCAATACGGGAGGATCGCGCAGCCATGGACGCTACCCATCCACAGTCAGGCCATCCGATCCGGGTGGCAATGGTGGCTCGCGCTGTTTTTCCCCTTCACGGATATGGCGGCATTGAACGCCACGTGTATCACCTCACCAAATATCTGACGCAACTCGGAGTTGTCGTCACGCTATACGTCCAATCACCACCCCCTAACGCGACACCGGGCGATCTGCGGCCGCACGCGATTGAAACCCTGCGCTACGACTATACCTCACCTATCCTCCCACCAAATGGTGTGATCGGTCGACAGATCAACTTTCCGATCTACAGTTGGCGTGTTGGGCGACGGGTCGCCCGGCACGTACTACATGGCGATTTCGACGTGGTACATACGCAAGGGCTGTGCGCTTTTGGCTACGCCGCCGCCCGCCACCGCGATCCCCGTTTACAGACCACGCCGTTCGTTGCCAACCCACACGGTATGGAAGAATTCCGTACCCCCGACCGCGTCAAATGGCTGGCTTATGCACCGTTTCGCTTCCTCTATGCCTACGGCCATCGTCAGGCCGACCGCGCAATCGCAACCGATTCATGCACCAAGGACGATTTGCCGCGCTACCTCGGCGTCGATCCGACCCGAGTTGTGGTCATCCCATCAGCTATCGACGTTGCCGAATGTTTATCTCAGGTACGCAGCGAACTTCGTACCGCCCTCCGTTTTCGTCTCGGCCTTACCAGCGGTAACCCGATCTTGCTAAGTGTCGGACGCCTCGAACCCAATAAGGGGTTTGATGTGCTTATTGCCGCCCTAGCCCGCCTACGAGACGAATTGCCGCCCAACTGGCGCTGGCTACTGGTCGGCAGTGGATCGGCCCGCACTGCGCTCGAACAGCAAATCCGTGAAGCAGGGATCGCCGAACATACCGTACTGGTCGGACGCCTGAGTGACGAAGAACTGCATAGTCTGTATGAAGAGATCGACCTCTTCGTTCACCCAACCCGCTATGAAGGCAGTTCGCTGGTGACGCTTGAGGCGATGATCCATCGCCGGCCGGTGGTCGCCAGTGCCATCGGCGGTATTCCCGATAAAGTCTTTCCGGGACGTAACGGCTTGTTGGTCAAACCGGGTGATATTGATGATCTCACCGCCCAACTCCGCGCAGCTTTAGCCGCCCGCGCACAGTGGTCAGAATGGGGGGCAGAGAGTGAGCGCATTGTGCGCTCAACATTCGATTGGCCGGTCGTGGCTCGACAGACGCTCACCCTCTATCAAGAATTGTTAGCCGGTAACCACACCTCGCAACCGACCCGATCGGGGTAATCAACGACTAAGGCCTCGGCCGGATCACGCCGTAAGAGCCAGAGAATCAGCAGATCACCGCCGGCGGCAAGCGTAAACAATGCACCAAAAATAGTTGCCTCCGGCCAGCGAGTCATTATGCCGATGATCGCCGGCACAATACCGAGTACAATGCATGGTAAGAGTGTGCCAAAGCGGTAGGCGTTAATCGGTAATGGTTGGGACACATGCGCAAACGGTGTGAACGTCTTGACGTCAAACCCAATCCGCAGGGCACGTAGCGATATTCGACCGGCGAGCAACCATCCGATTGCGTGCAACGCTTCGTGAACAACGATCCCGATCACCATGACGAACAACAATTTCCATGTAACTACAATTGCGAGATTGTGATGAATAATAGCGTAACCTATTACGAGCAACAACGCCGGTAACAGACCGAATACCAATCCATTGAGATTCGCTTTGGTAAAAGAGACCGAACGCTCACATCGTCGGTACGAAGGATTTGAGGAGTTCATCTTCTATCGCAAAGCTAGTACGTAAACTGTGATTGAGCTGCCCAGCCTGGCTCATCTTATATCGCATTCTAGCTCTGACTGTCAAGCTTTCAAAGGACCCATACTATGACAAATCTCCCCTCCTTACGACTGGTTGCCCTTGGTGGCGGTAGCGGTAGTGCCCAGACCCTACTCGGTACCCGCCCCTTCTTCGCCGAACGTACCGCGATCATTGCCGTAACCGATTCGGGGCGCAGTACTGGTATTGCGCGTCAGATCGCCGATATTCCGGCCCCCGGCGATCTACGTAACGTACTGGCTACATTAGCTGCCACACCAAACCAAACGCTTGCCCGCTTAATGCAATACCGACTCAAAAGCCCGTCCTTTCCCCTTCTCGATGGAATGGCAATCGGGAATCTGATGTTGGGCGGATTAGTACAGATGGAAGGAGACATTGCCGCCGCAGCAGCGACTGCACGCGAGTTGTTGGGTTGCCCAGAGCACATTCTACCCGTTTCGACGGCCAATACCCGTTTGTGTGCCGAGTTGACCGACGGGCGCATCGTCACCGATGAGGTTGCCGTGCGGGCACTTGGCAAACCACCGATTCGCCGCCTCTTCCTCGACCCACCGGCAGCAGCGTACTCGCCTGCGCTGACCGCACTGGCTACCGCCGATCTGATCGTAATCGGCCCCGGTAGCTTCTACACATCGCTCCTAGCAACCCTCTGCTTTGATGGTGTCGTCGAGACCCTCCGCACCACACCAGCAACCATCGTATTTGTTTGCAACACAACAACTCAACCCGGTCAGACCGATGGTATGACCGTAGCCGACCACGTGGCCCGTCTTGTCGAAGTCCTCGGCCCAGGTGTGCTTGACGTAGCGTTAATTAACGATGCGAACGCCCTCCATCCGGCAGTCGCTGCTCACTACCAAGCTTCCGACCTGCATCCACTCCTACCGACCGATGCCGACCGACAAGCGATTCGTGCCCTCGGCGTCGAGCCGCTGGTGCGTGATTTGGCCGAACCTGATCCCGGCAATCGTGACCTGTGGCAAAAAGCCGATACCATCCGCCATGATCCTCAGACACTCGGTTTAGCGCTGTGGAAGATCGCGCTTGATCGGGTACGATAAACGAACAATGGGTTACGTATGGAGATCGCATTGCCATGCACCCAGCTATTATCCACCATCCGTTCCATCCGTGTGCTCGCACTTTAGCAACGGGACACGGATGCGACGGATGGGACGGATGAGCACGGATGGCGTCGAGCTTTCTTCATTCGTCCCATCCGGATACAGTATCATCCTTTGCGACTTTGCGTTCCACACGTTCATCATCACCCACGAAACTTATCACCCCGCACCACCTGCACATCGATCATGTACGCAATCACGGCGAAATAGGGAAAATAGGTAGTAGCCAGATGCTGCAAGATCTGTTCGGCTACTTCCGGCGCAACCAATGTCTCAATCCGCAAGCTCTTACCTTCCCACTCACTGGCGTGAACGCCGCGGGTACCTTCACCACGCACTTCACCGACGGTATAGCCGCGAGCACCTAACTGACGCAATTCGCGTAAGATCCGCTCTTCGAGGATTGCCTCAGTAATAATCGTCACCAATTTGATTGTCGTCAATTCCATTGACAACCCCTTCTACCCTGACACCCCACCGGTAATCCATGTCGCAAAGGTGTAATACAACGGCAAGCCTATCGCAAGATTAAACGGAAAGGTAATCCCAAGAGCTGCTGTTAGATAGAAGCCCGGATTCGCTTGAGGCAACGCAATACGCACCGCTGCCGGAGCCGCAATGTACGATGCACTCGCCGCTAATACGCCAAGAATCGTACTACCACCAAGTGACAACCCGGCCCAATGCCCAAACCAAACACCAAGCAGCCCATTGACTATCGGCATAATAATACCAAACCCAAGCAGAAATAAACCGGCACTGGGCAAATCGCGAAACCGCCGTGCGGCGACCATACCAAGCTCAAGCAAGAAAAAGGTCAAAGCTCCTTTGAAGAGATCAAGAAACAACGGTGCCACTTCTTTACCTCCGCCTGGACCGGTTAGCCAACCGATGATCATCCCACCAACTAGCAGTAAGATACTTTTACTGGTGATAAGTTCGTAAACCGCTTTTTGCCAATCACCACCTTGCTGACCACCAGCCATCTGCGCAATGAGCAAAGAAATCACAATAGCCGGTACCTCGAGAATGGCAACCAAGGCCGGCATAAAGCCCTCATAACGAATTCCGATGGTATCGAGAAACGTCTGCGATGCGGCAAACGTCACTGCCGACACCGAACCATAGTGTGCCGCCAGTGCAGCCGCGTCGGCTACACTGAGTTTGCCGATCCGCCGAGCAACGATGTACGCGATGATCGGAATAATGACGCCGAGCAGAAACGTCGCCAAAGCCGGCGCCCAAAAGACAGCGAGACTGGTTTCGGCAAGCGCAATACCTCCTTTCAAACCAATCGCCAGTAATAAGTAGATCGAAAGCGTGGTATACAACTCATCAGGAAGTTTCAGATCGCTGCCTACAAGTGTCGCCACAATGCCTAATGCGAAGGCTAACACCATTGGTGAAAGCAGATTAATGCGCAACAACTCAAGCACTGCCATATCAAACCCTCAATCTGCAGAAGTACGACTTTGCCCACACAAATGCAATCCTACCATTGCGTGTTACAAAGCCGGCAGTGGTACAATAGGAACACCGTTCATCTGATGATACACCAAAGGAGCAACGTTCTATGGCCGCCACGACGTCGGCAAATGCTGAGCGCCTGTCACTGGCAACTCGTCTTGCCTTTGGTGCCGGTGATCTCGGCCCAGCTATTGCCACCATTGTCGCCTCGTTCTTCCAACTCTACTTTCTCACGACGATTGCCGGTTTACCACCCGGCCTTGCCGGTACGATCCTCCTGATCGTCAAAATCTGGGATGCCGTCAATGATCCTATTATCGGTTGGTTGACCGATAAGACCCAAACACGTTGGGGACGACGCCGACCGTGGTTACTGTTCGGCGCAGCACCGTTTGGCCTGCTCTTCTTTTTGCAATGGGTAGTACCACCATTTGATGTGACCGGGAAGTTTATCTATTATCTCATCATCGCCCTGCTGTTTGATACCGCCTTCACGGTAGTAAATGTACCGTACACTGCGCTCACCCCCGAACTCACCCGCGATTACGACGAACGCACTGCCCTCAATTCATACCGCTTCGCCTTTAGCATTGGCGGAAGCCTTCTCGGCGGTATTTTGCACCAGATCATCGTCGGCCAGTTTGCCGATCAGCGAGTCGGTTATCTCGTATCGGGAGCTGTGGTTGGCGTCTTGATCGCCGTCCCATTTCTCTGGTGCTTCTTCGGAACGCGCGAACGGTACGAACCCGAACCGGGTGCTGAAGAGCTGAGCTTGCTCGATCAGATCCGCTATGTGTTCAAAAATCGTCCTTTTCTCTTTGTGGTTGGTATCTATATGTTTTCGTGGCTAGCCGTGCAGGTCACATCGAGCGTGCTCACCTTCTTTATCGTCTTCTGGCTGGGTAGTGTGCCACAATTTCCAACCACAGCCTTTGGCCTCACGTTTGGGAGTGCTAACGACCTCATTCCCGTTATGCTCTTTGCCGTGCAAGGATCGGCCCTCGTGTTTCTCTTTGTCTGGAGTGCTGTTAGTCGTCGCGTTGGCAAGAAAGCAGTCTACATGATCGGCAGTCTCATCTGGATCGGTGTTCAAGCGTTTCTCTTTTTCCTCCAACCCGAGCAGATCAGCCTTGCCATTATCCTCGGAGTGATTGCCGGTGCCGGCGTTGCTACCGCCTATCTCATTCCATGGAGTATGATGCCCGACGTCATTGAACTTGATGAACTCGAGACCGGTCAACGTCGTGAGGGGATGTTTTACGGCTTTATGGTACTATTGCAGAAGATGGGCTTGGCCATCGGTTTGTTTTTGGTCGGGCAGGCCCTGCAATTTGCCGGCTTTAATGAAAGCTTACCGCCCGGTCAGCAGCCCGAAAGTGCGCTATTGGCAATCCGTCTACTGATCGGCCCGATGCCAACCCTCATTCTAATCTGCGGTATGATCCTCACAGCCTTTTACCCGATTACCAAGGCGAGCCATATCGAGACACTGAAACGGCTAGAGGCGTTACGGAAGCGATAGACTGGATAGCCGGCAAAATAGCTTACCGACTACGGGTCACACCGATACGCGGACAGAGATCACGGATCGGACAGATACTACAACGTGGTGACGTTGGATGACAAATATTTTGCCCCAACGTCACCAGTAACCGATTGATCGGAATCCAATAGCGTTGTGGCAGCTTCGCCCGCAGTGCCATCTCTGTCTCTTCTGGTGTGCGCGTCTGTACATATCCCCAACGATTACAGATCCGATGCACATGCACATCAACACAAATCCCCGGCAGCCCAAACCCAGCCGTTATCACCAGATTCGCCGTTTTGCGCCCAACACCGGGCAGTTTCAGCAACTCATCGAGGTCTGACGGCACTTCACCGCCGTACTTTTCAAGGAGGATTTGGCAGATGGCAACAATTTGCCGGGCTTTGACGCGGTAAAACCCGACCGGGTAGATCAGTTCGGCGATCCGATCAACGCCCAGCGCGAGCATTGCTTCCGGTGTATCGGCAACTGCGAATAAGCGAGGGGCTACAACTGCGGTAAGCGTATCTTTTGTACGTAGACTCAGAATAGTCGCGATTAAAATCCGGAATGGCGTTTGACTGACCTCACCCATCTGATCGATCAACGGGGGCGTGTATTTAGTCAATTCATGTTCGAGAGTGTCCAATACGTGCTCAATCGAAAACTGTGTCACTGTCACGCTTGTATCTCCCTTCTGGCGCCGACGCTCAAGAGCGGTGTACGATATGATGATACTTGAAGTTCGCCCTGACCGTTGCCCAGGAGCGCCTCCTTATGAAACAACGCTGGTTGATCTGGTGGATAGCCGTCATTCTCCTCACGTCCTGCACACCGGCTTCGCCCACGTCAGTACCGTTGTCTACGTCCACACCATCGGGAGAGCGGCCAACTCGAACACCTCGCCCCCAACCGATCACGCCCACGACAGCCCAACCAACAGCAACACCGATGACGACCCTACCGGCGTCGGTATATCTGATTCAGAACGATCAGGTCGTGAGACTCGCTCCCAACGGTCAACAGCTCACCCAGATCACCTACGAACTGCAACCGGTGCGCGAACTGAGCGTTGCGAATAACGGCACACTGGTCTACGTAACTGAAAATAACTTGATAGCCCTCGACGGTGCGGGCCGCCGGGTTGTGATCGGTGCGCAAACCATTAGCCGTCCGCGGATTTCGCCCGACGGCCAGCGTGTTGTCTACCGCCTGGACGATCCGACCCCCGATCTGCTCGGTACAGACGCGCCCAGTGGTGTTTACATTAGCGAGCTACGTGGCGGACGACCACGACTGTTACAGGTCGATGATCCCGAACCGGTCACACCGGATTTCGCCAACCCGTCGTGGCGCTACATACCGGTGTCATGGTCTCCCGATGGTCAGCGGTTGTTATTATACGCCGTGATGCGACCGGAAATCGGTATTCCCGGCGGTGAAGCAGTCATTATCGGGCCAGACGATCGGGTTGTCCGTGCCTTCAGTTGTTGTGAAGAAGAGATATGGAGTGTTAACGGAGACGAATTGACCGTGGCTGGCGGTGGACCCGGTCCTGATCTACGTTTCGGTCTGTATCGGATCGATGTCGAGCATGGCACCGAATCGCCGGTAGTAGCGAGTAGCGAGACGATCATCCCCCTCGTGCGCGCACCACAACGGATGGCGGATGGCGACATCTATGCTTTTATCGAGCTGGTACCAGTACAAGCGTATCAATGGGATTATCCTTTTCACCCCCAGATGGTACGTGTCGGCAATGATGGCATCATAACGCCAATACGGCCTGAACGACTTGGCGAACCGCTGTTGGTCTTGTGGGACCCACAAGTACGCGGTGCTTTGGTTCAATTCGCCGAACAAGCGAACCTGATCTGGTTACCAACCGATCCCACCCTACCGATTGTCACAACCGTCGCCAACGGTGTTGCCGCTGCGTGGACACCTACAGCCGACTTGAGCATCCGCCCTTGTGACGGCTTTGCGACCATTTCACCCCAACCCGCCAACCACCGTCAGTTCGATCCGGCGGTTGCCGACCTCCAAGGGCGGCTCGCCGCTCTCGGCTTCGATCCCGGACCCATTGATGGTCTATTCGGCCCGACTACTGCTACCGCCGTGCAGGCTTTTCGCATTGCTGCCGGTTTACCAGCAGGCGACAGTGTTGATTGCGCAGCTTGGCAAAGCCTTTTAACCCGGAGTATTGCTCAATGATCGTACCGCCAGACCTCATCGAGCCGATCACCGCTATTCACGCCGCCCCACACCGGCTTGTCCTCGCCTTTGCCGGCGCCGGCAGCTTGGGGCTTGCCTGGCTACACGCAATTGCCGGATCGTCACGCACCATCCTCGAAGCAATTGATGCGTATTCACCCCCATCGTTGGCCCAGCTCACCGGTAATCTTGCGGCGCCGGCAGTCAGCGCGTTGACTGCGCAAGCGATGGCTACCTGGGCCTACCAACGTGCGCAAGCGCTGAGTAGCGGTGAATGGCCTTTGCTCGGCATTGGGCTAACAGCCGCGATCATCACCGACCGTGCGCGGCGTGGCCCCGACCACGCCTTCCTCGCCATTCACAGCTCAGATGGCATCTCTACGACCCATCTGATAATGGAGCGTATCGCCCAACAACGGAGCGATCAGGAAATCTATGTTAGCCGCTGGCTGATCACCGAAATTGCCCGGGCATGCGGTGTATTGTGCAAGTAGTACGACTACGAAGGTAGATCAACGTCGAGCAAACCCCTTACCGTCGCGCCACATCGTGAATAATTACGCATTCTCTGGCAACATGACTCAGTTTCTTGACAATTTGCTGAGCCTGTGGTACTGTTCAGGCATTCTGCACGTGTGTCAACGGATACATCAAAGATGATGGTAGTGGACAGTACACAGTAGTGCCGTGTAGCGCAGGGCGGATAGATCGGTGGCAGATCGCCGCTCTTTCATCATACCCAACATTGGTGAAAGTCATTAGGTATGGGTGAAAGGACACAATGTCGTGTC
Source organism: Chloroflexus sp. (assembly GCF_056331925.1). Classification (NCBI taxonomy): domain Bacteria; kingdom Bacillati; phylum Chloroflexota; class Chloroflexia; order Chloroflexales; family Chloroflexaceae; genus Chloroflexus; species Chloroflexus sp. Next base: position 74,104 of record NZ_JBWGQH010000016.1, on the reverse strand, counting down.
CCGTCTGCCCAACCACCCAACCAACGGATGTCGAGTTGGAAGCAGCGGATCCAGGTAACAGATAGTCTACAACTACAACGTCGCTAGGCGGCGTTCACAGTGAGGAGTAAGATACCTTCGTGATTACATTAGTTGAGTGTGACCATACTCTGTCTGGTGGGTCGATGCGACGGCTACTACTAGATCATGAAGCATCATAATCCTCACCCACAAACAACGCTGCTGCCAACTCTGGTCATCAATCAGGTCGTCATTTTAGAAATGAGGAGGTTCGTGTGTCGCACAAACGTCTTTGGGCATGGATGACCCTCATGGCAGTAGCGGCAATGATCTTGGCAGCCTGCGGTGCAGGTCAACAGCAGACCCAACCTACTACTGCACCGGCTGCGCAGGCAACCACTGCCCCACAGCCAACCGCTGCCCCACAGCCAACCGCTGCCCCACAGCCAACCGCTGCCCCGCAACCAACTGCCGCACCGGCACCACAGAAGGGCGGCAAACTGACGATTCTCTACTGGCAAGCAGTAACCACCCTGAATCCACACCTTGCCACCGGTACGAAAGACTTCGACGGCGCAACCGTCATACTTGAACCGCTTGCCCGTTACAACGAAAAAGACGAGCTAGTACCCTTCCTCGCCGCCGAAATTCCGACTGTTGAGAATGGAGGTGTTGCCGCCGACGGCACCAGTGTGACCTGGAAGATCAAGCCGGGTCTTAAATGGTCGGACGGCACAGATTTCACGGTGGAAGACATTATATTCACGTGGAAGTACTGCGCCGACCCGGCCACGGCATGCACCACCAAAGCGGCCTTTGATCCGATTGAGAATATCGAGAAGATTGATGACCTGACGATCAAGATCACGTGGAAAGAACCGACGGCCGATCCGTACATCGCCTTCGTCGGCCCGTTTGGAATGATCTTACAGCAGAAGCAGTTCGGCAACTGCATCGGCGCCGCCGCCAGCACGAGTGCCGAGTGCCAAGCTGCTAATCTGGCTCCGATTGGTACCAATGCGTGGAAGTTGCGTGAGTTCCGCCCCGGCGACACCGTCATCTACGAGCGTAACCCCTTCTTCCGCGACGCCGATAACGTCTTCTTCGACGAAGTCGAGATTAAGGGTGGTGGTGATGCCACCTCGGCGGCGCGAGCAGTCTGCGAGACTGGTGAGGTCGACTTTGCGTGGAACTTACAGATTCCCAAGGCGGTGCTCGAACCGATCTTGGCTGCCGGGAAGTGCGATGCGATTGCCGGTGGTTCGTTTGGTGTTGAGCGCATTGTAGTCAACTTCGCCAATCCTGACCCTGCCTTGGGTGACAAGCGCAGCGAACCTGATCAGCCTCACCCATTCTTAACTGAACTTGCAGTACGGAAGGCAATCGCGCTAGCAATCGACCGTAAGGCGATTGCCGATCAGCTCTACGGCCCGACCGGTGAACCGACGTGTAACATTCTGGTGGTGCCGGCAGCCGTTAATTCACCCAACACCACCTGCGAGCGCAATGTTGAGGAAGCCAAGCGGCTCCTTGAGGAAGCCGGTTGGAAGCTCAATGGGTCGGTGCGAGAGAAGAATGGTATTAAGCTGATTGTCAGCTTCCAGACCAGCATCAACACCCTGCGGCAAGGCGAACAGGCGATCATCAAGTCGAATCTGGCCGAGATCGGTATTCAAGTTAACGTCAAGGCGATTGATGCTGCCGTTTTCTTCGGTGGCGATGCCGGCAATCCCGATACATTGAACAAGTTTTACGCCGATCTGCAAATGTATACCAACGGCCCAGACTCGCCTGACCCACAGAAGTATCTGCAAGGCTGGATTTGCGCTGAGCGGGCTTCATCAGCCAACCAATGGAACGGCAACAACGACGGTCGCTACTGCAACCCCGAATACGATGCCTTGTTCGAGCAATTGAAGAAAGAGCTTGATCCAAAGCGCCGCGCACAACTGGCGATTCAAATGAATGATTTGCTGGTCAACGACGTGGCCGTCATTCCGCTCATTAACCGACGCACACCCAACGCGAAGCTGAAGAACCTCGAAGGACCAACCTTCAACACGTTCGACAGCAGTATTTGGAACATCGCAACGTGGCGGCGCGTTCCGTAAGCGGTAGTATTTGCTGATGCCTGGCAGAGGCGCATAACCTGCGTCTCTGCCAGGTTCGATAAATAATGGTTATGCTTTGTTTACGCTCTGGGGCAATCTACTATGTTGCAATATATCATTCGAAGATTGTTGATAGCGATTCCCACCCTCTTAATTATCAGTTTTGTGATCTTTGCTGTACTTGCCCTTGCCCCCGGCGATCCATTAGCCCAATTTGCCCTTAATCCCGCCATTCCCGAATCGACTCGCGAGTTGATCCGCATTCAGTTTGGCCTTGATCAGCCATGGCCAATACGCTACGTGCGTTGGCTCACCTCATTGCTACGTGGTGATTGGGGATTCTCGTTTGGGACACGCGGTCCGGTAATCGATCTGATTTGGCAACGTTTGCCACAAACTTTAGTAGTAGTCGGATCGGCGTACATTATTGCCGTAATGTTAGCAATCCCGATTGGTATTATCTCGGCGGTAAAACAATATTCGCTTTTTGATAATATAGCTACCTTTTTTGCCTTTATTGGGTTTTCAGTACCTTCATTCTTTACCGGTCTGGTCTTGATTTTGGTATTTGCGATTAATTTGAAATGGTTTCCTATTGTTTACAATACAACATTACAAGTTGTTGATTGGGATACCTTCACCCAGCAGGTACGACAGATGGTGCTACCGGTGACTGTGTTGGTTGTTCAGCAAACAGCAGCTCTCACTCGCTTTATGCGCTCGTCGATGCTCGATAACTTAACGCTTGATTATGTGCGCACAGCGCGAGCGAAAGGCCTCAGTGACCGAATGGTAGTACTGCGTCATGTGCTGGTCAATAGTCTGATCCCAGTAGTGACATTGATTGCGCTCGGTATTCCAACGATCTTCGCCGGCGCGATCATTACCGAGAATCTGTTCCGAGTTAACGGTCTTGGGGCACTGCTAATTACATCGATCAACAATTCCGATACACCAGTTGTAATGGCTTTGACCTTTATCTTCGCAATCCTCACCGTCATCTTTAATCTGATCGCCGATATTCTGTACGGTGTGCTCGATCCGCGTGTCCGCTATTCATAATTGTTGTTGACAACAAAGTGCGGAAAGGGTTATGACCCATGTCTGAAATAGAAATGAACGGTGCGGTTGGGCTAACACCAAGCGCTCGCGCACAACAGATGACGAGTCGACTGCCAGCTAAGCCGCGCACATTGCTGAGTGACGCATGGCGACGCTTTCGTAAGCATCGGTTGGCTATGCTCGGTGTGATCGTTCTCCTGACACTCGCTTTATTGTCGTTTATTGGGCCATACATATATATCCCACGCTTGGCTGCCCAGCTTGAAGCTATCGGCTCGCCGTTTATTCAAGATCGGGTTGATTTGCAAACGGCAATCGATCACCTCGACTTTCTCAATATTCTCTCTGCGCCTAGCGCCATTCATCCCTTCGGAACCGATGATCTCGGTCGTGATCTGCTCGCCCGCGCTCTGTACGGGGGCAGAGTGTCGCTACTGGTTGGTCTGACGGCGATGGCAATTGCCATCTCACTAGGAACGATTATTGGTGCTACAGCAGGATTTTTTGGTGGGATCGTCGATCAGATCCTCATGCGGATCACCGACCTCTTTCTTTCCCTACCGGTTATTCCACTCACCCTCCTGGTCGTGTATCTGTTCCGCGACCCGGTGATTCAAGCGATGGGATCGCCCGAAGCCGGTATCTTTACGATTGTGGTGACGGTGATCGGGTGTCTGGCATGGATGAGTACGGCTCGTATCGTGCGCGCTTCGTTCCTCTCGCTCAAAGAGAAGGAGTTTGTCGAAGCGGCAATCGCACTCGGTGTAAGCCGCCCGGCGATTATGTTTCGTCATATCCTGCCCAACGCAGTCGGGCCAATTATTGTGGCAGCAACACTCGAAGTCGGTAGTGCGATTATTACCGAATCCACCCTCTCATTTCTTGGCGTTGGCTTTCCACCCGATACACCGACATGGGGCCGGTTGGTAACGGACGGCAGCCAATATTTGCAGGCCGCGCCATGGTTGGCGCTCTTTCCCGGTGGTTTGATCTTCCTGACCGTACTGAGTATTAACTTTGTCGGCGATGGCTTGCGTGATGCACTTGATCCGCGTTCGCGCCTCTGAGGTCTGTAGAGGATAGGATCGCAATGACGCACAACCTGACACCACTACAACGGTTGGCCGTTGAGGCAATCCAAGAGGATGAGCGATTAACTACCGGTCTCGATGATGAACGGGCAGCAGTACTCTTGCGTTGGGCAACGGCGCAAGCCGCTGATTTGACACGCACAGCAGCCGATGAAGCCGCGGCTGAAGCAGTGGCCCAGGCAGTGCGACAGGCGGTACGAATGGCCGCGCGTGCCGATGGGACAATTGCAACAGCCGAACGGGCATTAGCCGGTTTGTTACCGACCAACCCATCTCATCGGGCTGCCCCATCATCGTCCCCGCCAACCCTCGGTAGTGGGATTGATCAACCCACAAGCCTGCCATCAGCACATCCATCAACTCATGCCTATCGGCGCCGTTGGTTAGAAACTTTACCACTCACCCTGCTGTCTCATATCAAACGATAATCAGTCAACCAACCGTGGTTACTGTACAAGGCGTCGGATTCGTTACATTACCTTTCCTGAGGATTCCATGGCACGCAAGCCATCGTCACGCTCTCCACAACGGCTCAACCGCATTCAGATTATCGTCCTGTTTCTCACGCTGCTGATCGGGTTTCTGGTCACCGCCGGCATTATCGACTTACGACGATTTGGGCTTGACCCAACCACGTTTGGGATTGAGACGCCACCTCAACCTGATAGGAGCGGCGAGATTACCGTGTATTTTACCACCCCATACCTCGTATACCCCGATGTGCCGCGAAACCGTGTCACACCACCATTTTTGCAAGATATTTTGCAAGATATAACGAATGCGCGTCAGAGTATCGATCTGGCAACGTTTGAATATACCTTGCAGCCATTGGCCGAAGCCCTCGCGACGGCGCACCGTCGTGGAGTGAAAGTACGGGCAGCGCTCGACCGTGAGAGCCTTGAAGATCCGGTTGATGCGAAATTCGCTGGTATTCTGGAAGATGCCGGTATTTCCATTAGCTGGGAAGATACACAAGCGTTTCTCCATAGCAAATTCATTATTATCGATAACCAAATCGTTTGGACCGGCTCGTGGAATGCGACCATCAACGATACGTATCGCAACAATAATAATCTGTTGCGGATTACAATACCTTCCCTTGTTGAGAATTATCGTGTCGAGTTTGCCGAGATGGCAGCGGGACGCTTTGGCAACAGTAAACAGGCTGTAACTCCCTTTTCGCGTATTACCACTCCGCAGGCGACCATCGAAAACTACTTTACCCCTCGTGAGCGACCGGCAGCACGGATTGTCGAGATAATCAATGGGGCACGGCGTTCAGTGCGCTTTATGGCCTTTTCATTTACTAGCGACGCAATTGCCGGGGCAATGATTGCTCGCCGGCAGGCAGGGGTTATGGTACAGGGCGTGTTTGAACGACGCAATGCCGATGGTACCGGTTCTGAGTTTGCCCTTCTCCGTGACAATGGCATCGAAGTACTCGCAGACGGTAACTGTTACACGATGCACCACAAGGTAATTATCATCGATGACCGAATTGTGATCACCGGTTCCTACAACTTCACGGCCCGCGCCGAACGCACGAACGACGAGAACTTGCTGATCATCGACGATCCGGTGCTTGCCGCAGCCTACCTGACCGAATTCGAGCGGGTGTTTACCCAGGCCCAGAACCCGCTGCGCTGCCAATCGTGAGGCTTTGTTGGCTTATCACTTACGGCTGCAACGGGATGATAAAACTGGCCTCGCCAAAGGGCTGATCAAGCACGGTAATCCGCAATAGGCTAGCATTAGCCGCCAACTGCCGACGCACGACCGCTACACCACGCTGCCGCCCCCCAGGCGGCACAGTTATCGTACTCGGACGCGAATCGTTGTTCGAGAGTGGGTAATCATTGCCAAGTCCATCACTAATCTTGATATTATCGTTGCGCAACGGCAGATTAATCGGACGGGCAGTATTGTTTTGCACACTCCACGTCATCTCGATCCAGGCACCACATGCGTCAACCTGTTCGAGCGCCACGATAATATCAGGAGAAGCTCCGGTGGTTGCCTCAGCCACAGCGACATTCTGCCACGTCTGACTCTTGGCATCCCACCGTTTGCCGATTAACTGGTACCCATTCCAACGACACACACTCATTGTCGTGTTGAAGCTGAGGATTGACCCTTCGGATGGCGTCCCAACCGATAAGACTGCCGATGGAGCATCGGCGCGTGGGATAGGCGCCGGTGGTGGCAAGAAGAGGAAGAGGAGCAAGACCAACGCAAGCCCGGCAAAAGCTACTGCCCAACGACCTGTCGTCGTCTGCAACGTCCGCCAGAGTTGGGTATACCACGGTAGTACTACTGATGTTGGTGATTCGGCCGGTTGCTCATTTTGTACTACCTCATTCAGTTCGGTCCATGGTGTGCAGTGAAGCAACTTTGGAATAGCCAACATCTCTTCTTCACTCAACTCAATCTCTGAGGAGCGTTCGGTAATCATATATGCCGGCAACTCATCGAGACCGCGTACTTCGACTTTCCAATCGAGATCAAGTTGGGAACCCTCCTCGATGCGGGGAGCAATCACGATGAGTCGCTTGCAGGTACGAAAGTCGATAGTGTTCGCTTTCTGCTCAGAAAGGAACTCGCGCCGGTGTTCGTTGAGGAAGTTCGTGAGCGCGTGAAAATAGGAAATAACCTGATTGTAGGGGTTTTTCCGACCGGGGTTGAGGCGTTTCTGTTCACCGTTACGCCCCTCAACAATCCACGGACCGTTAACACTCCCGATCACCCGTCCATCGCAATGTTTCAGCTCGATAATAACGATTGCATCATGCTTAATGATGACCAAATCGATGCTGCGCCCACCAACACTGAAATTAGAAAGAATAAGGAACAGACCCTCAAGTTTTTCGAGGGTTTGGGCCAAGGCAAGGATTGCTCGACGTTCCTGTGGATGTTCCGGCTTTTCGCCGATCCAGACTTGAACGGCCATAGCGTGCTCGCTACTCAGTCAGTGCTAAAGCCTGTCGCAGCTCGATGATCTGATCACGCAACGCCGCTGCTTTCTCAAAGGCAAGCTCTTTGGCGGCCTGTTTCATCTGCTTCTCGAGGTCTTTGATCAGCTTCAACACTTCATCACGTGGCAGATCAACCGATACGGCAGTCTCCGGGGTAGTCACATACTCACCGCGCTCTTCAGCCACCTTACGAATGCGGTCGGTCAAATCACGTACCCCTTTTGCGATCCCTTGTGGCGTAATGCCGTGACGCACATTGTGCGCCATCTGAATCTCACGTCGGCGTTGCGTCTCACGAATGGCGGCTTCCATCGAACGGGTAACGGTATCAGCGTACATGATTACTTTACCTTCGATATGCCGCGCCGCTCGACCAATGATCTGAATAAGCGATGTCTCTGAGCGAAGATACCCCTCTTTATCCGCATCGAGGATCGCCACCAAACTCACCTCAGGGAGATCAAGCCCCTCACGCAACAGGTTAATCCCCACGACTACATCATACACTCCAAGCCGCAGATCACGCAGAATCTCTACCCGCTCGATGGTGTCGATGTCAGCGTGGAGGTACATCGTGCGTACCCCCATCTCTTTGAGGTAGTCGGCCAAATCTTCGGCCATACGTTTGGTGAGAGTCGTCACCAACACGCGCTGTTTACGTTCTACCCGTCGCCGTATCTCACCGAGCAGATCATCGATTTGCCCGCGCGTCGGGCGCACCTCGATATCCGGATCGAGCAGGCCGGTCGGACGGATAATCTGCTCAACAATCTGTTCACTCTTTTCTCGCTCGTAGGGGCCGGGAGTCGCCGAGACGTAGATCACCTGATAGACGTGCTGCTCAAACTCTTCAAACTTGAGGGGGCGGTTATCGAGTGCCGACGGTAAGCGAAAACCGTAATCAACCAATGTCTGTTTACGCTGACGGTCCCCATTGTACATACCACGCAACTGGGGAATGGTGATGTGACTTTCGTCAATAAACATCAGAAAATCGTCGGGAAAGTAATCGAGCAACGTCCACGGTGTCTGACCGGGTGCGCGTCCGTCGAGATGGCGTGAATAGTTCTCGATCCCACTACAGTAGCCCACTTCACTCAACATTTCGAGGTCGTACAGCGTGCGTTGTTTAAGCCGTTGCGCTTCGAGTAACTTGCCGGCAGCCTCTAATTCTTGCAACCGTTCGTTCAGCTCGGCTTGGATGCTTACAATCGCCAATTGTAGTTTCTCTTTGGTGGTAACGAAGTGCTTAGCCGGATAAATTTCAACCGCCGTATGCTTCAGCAACACCTCGCCGGTAAGCGGATCAAGTTCGACGATCCGATCAACCTCATCACCCCAGAACTCAACCCGGATGGCGGTTTCAGCGTTCGCGGGAATAATATCGAGGGTATCGCCACGAACGCGGAAGGTACCGCGTTGAAAGTCGACATCGTTACGCTCAAATTGCAGGTCGATCAGTTGGCGTAACAGTTTATCGCGGTTACGGACCTCACCGGTACGAAGGAGAATCTTCTCTTGACCGTAGTCGTGCGGTGAACCGAGACCAAAGATCGCCGAAACCGAAGCGACAATCAGGACATCGCGACGGGTTAGCAGTGCTTGGGTCGCCGCGTGACGCAGACGGTCGATTTCTTCATTAATACTAGCCTCTTTCTCGATGTAGAGGTCTTTTGAGGGTACATAGGCTTCGGGCGTATATTCATCGTAGTACGAGATAAACATCTCAACTGCGGCATCAGGTAAAAACTCACGGAACTCAGCCCATAGTTGCGAGACCAGTGTCTTGTTATGGGCAAGCACAAGCGTGGGGCGCTGAATTTGGGCAAAAATATGCGCCATCACAAATGTTTTACCGGTGCCGGTCGCACCGAGCAGCGTTTGATGACGATAACCGGCCCGCAACCCGGCTACGAGTTTCGCTATCGCTTGTGGTTGATCACCGGTCGGCTGATAGGGCGCTTCGATCCGAAACGGCATAGCGTTCTCATCTAAACTTATGGAGAGATAGCAACAGCGCGGTTCGTGCCGGCCACAACAAGGTGGGCTAGGCAACAACGCCGCGCTGCTCCAATGGGCTATTGGTATTATACCAGATAGGGTGCTGACATAACCCGGTTGTTTAGCGCAATTCAAACGTTACTTGCACCGAAGCGTTGTAGGTTTGCTGACCGGGTTGCACCGGTGGAGCCGAGCGAGCTGCGGGGGCACCGTAGGCATCGGCTGCCATCGGCACCGTGATAGGGCTAGCGCTGAAGTTTTCAGTGATGAACAGCACCCGACCTAGCGATGAACCACTCGCCCGCGCCATCTGCTCGGCCCGTGCTCGCGCATTGGCAACTGCCGCCTCACGCGCCTGCGTCATTACCGCTTCCGGATCACTTAATCCAAAACTTACCCCGTACAACCGATTCGCCCCAACCTCTACTACCTGATCGATCAAGTTGCCGGCCTGCGCCAGATTGCGAATGGTGACCGTGACCATATTACTGACCGTGTACGCGATAATGTCTTGACCTTTTTCATCATAAACCGGATAAATGTTGATGCCGGTTGTCTGAATATCTTTGGCGTCGATACCAAGTTGGCGAATGCGCTCAATGATCGCCTGCGCCTGCGTGCTATTTTGGGAGAGTGCCTCTTGAGTGGTCGGGGCTTTGGTCTCCACACCGATGGTTACCGTCGCGATGTCAGGTTCGACCTTTACTTCACCGGTACCGATCACAACAATCTGTGGCATATTGCTGACGCCGGTTTGAGCAACAGCAGTTTGAGCGGGGCGGAGCAGGCCGACCGCGGCCAGTGACAGTACGGCGATGAGGGCTGTTAAGGCGAGAATGGTTGTGAGAAGACGATTTTCCATAATAGTATCTCCTTAGTTGTAGATTACACGTCTCAGAGTAAAGACGCTCACAAGGAGAAACTAGTTCCTCAGCGATTACGCAGACATCGCGGCGTGGAATGTAGTTATTCGTTGGTTCCACTTCCACCAAAAGAACGCTGCCTCAAAGGGACCAAGGATCAAAAAGGCCAGCCAAATGCCCCACAACGCCGGTATCCACCACGTGACAATGAGCAAGGCTAACGCAACACAGAGCCAGGTGACCATACCACTAATGGCAAGTGGGGTGAAGGTGTCACCTAATCCACGCAAGGCACCGCCAAGGGCGAAGGTCACCGCCCAAGCCGGTTGGGTTAACGCAACTATCCGTACTGCCGCAGCCCCTTCGGCAACGAGCTGCGGATCGCTGTTGAACAGGCGAACTAAGCCTTCGGCAACGAATAAAAAAATCATACCTACCCCACCCATCCAGAGAATCGCCCAACGCAGTGCGATTGTCGCAACGATTCGCGCTTCGGTAGGCCGTTGCGCACCAATACTCTGCCCAACCAAAGCTGTTGCCGCCAGACCAAAACCGATACCGGGTAGGAACGAGAGCGAGAGAACATTAATCGCTACCCGATGCGCTGCCAACGGTACCGTACCTAGCGTAGCAACGACCGGTGTCAGTGATGCGAATGCACCGATGATGAGGACTTCTTCAAGGGCGGCCGGTAGACCGATCTGTAACACCTTTCGTAATACGCCAAGCTGTGGTCGCCACGAACCATCACCACCGGCTCGCACACCGTTTCGTCCGCGCCACAGCACAGCACCCATAATTACCGCCCCGATGAGGCGGGCGATGACCGATCCCCACGCACTACCAACAGCACCAAGCACCGGTAACCCCAGCCAACCGAATATCAGCGCAGCGCTGGCGATGACGTTGATCAAGTTGACAAATGCAGTGATCAGCATCGGTGTGCGCGAATCGCCAACCCCGCGCAAGACGCCGCCGATCAACAACATCATTGTTAAAGTTGTGATCGTACTCATAGTCACGGCGAGATAGTCAATCCCGACTAGACTAACATCGGGCGCGAGACCGAACAGCCCGATAAGGGCGAGGGTGAGCGGTACCCCAATAGTGGTGATCGGTAATCCGATCAGGACACTCCAGATCAACCCCTGCCGGGCCAAGCGACCGGCTTCGGTGAGATGACCGGCGCCATACGCTTGGGCAACCAGCACCGCTACTCCCACCGAAAGCGCACTCAGTGCCGCCGTTGTGACGTAGATCACTTGCAACGCAGCACCAACGCCGGCAAGCGCCACTGCTCCTAGCGCTGCGACCAACATCGTATCGACGACACCGAGCATAGTCTGCAATACATTTTCGCCGATCACCGGCCAAGCGAGGCGCAAAACACGCTTTTCGAGCTGGGTACATGTCACAACGGCAGTGACATTCTCCCTATCTGTAATACGTGGTTCTGGATGCATGAGCTGCTTTCGTTATCTGAAAGAGGGTGATATGTGTGATTGTACATGATGATAGAGCGCATTCCATCAGGCTTAGGACGGGTGATACAACTTTGTAGTTAGATCGGGATTCTGACGGATCGCACATATCACGCTTTTCCCGTACAATACCAAGAAGACATCGGACTTGTTGAGGAGGAAGTATGGAGCGTGTTGATACCCTGCTCATCGGTGGTACCGTCGTCACGATGGATGCAGCGTGGCGAATTTTTACCGACGGTGCTGTCGCGATCCGTGATGGGATGATCGTTGCCGTCGGGCCGAGTGCTGAGATCGCGGCCCATTACACTGCGACCGAGACGATTGATTGTCGTGATTGTGCGATTATTCCCGGTCTGATCAACGGTCATGCCCATGTGCCGATGAGCCTGTTACGTGGCTTGGTGGCCGACCAACAACTTGATGTCTGGCTGTTCGGCTACATGTTTCCGGTCGAAAGTCAGTTTGTCGATGCTGAGTTTAGCTACACTGGCACACTGCTCAGTTGTGCCGAGATGATCCGTGGCGGAACAACAACCTTTGTCGATATGTATTATTTTGAAGAGGAAGTTGCACGCGCAGCCGATGAAGTCGGGATGCGGGCAATTTGTGGTCAGACGGTTATGCGCCTGCCAACACCTGATGCCGACTCATTCGATGCCGGGATCGAGCGTGCCCGTCGGTTTATGGCCGAGTGGCGTGGTCATCCACGGATTATCGCTACGGTTGCACCACATGCACCCTATACCTGCACCGACGAAATCTATCGTCAAGCTGCTGCGCTTTGTGCTGAGTTTGGGGCGCCACTGATTACCCACTTGTCGGAGACGGCACGCGAGGTGGAAGAGAGTATTCGCGACCGTGAAGTGACGCCGATCCGTTATGCTAAGCGCGTGGGAGCGTTCGATGTGCCCTGCATTGCTGCGCACTGTGTGCATGCCACTGAAGACGATCTGCGGCTCTTGCGCGAAACTCGCGCCGGTGCTGTACCTTGTCCGACAAGTAATCTTAAGCTCGCCAGTGGTGTAGCGCCTTTTCGCCGTATGATTGAGACCGGTGTGCGGGTTGGTCTCGGCACCGACGGGCCGGCCAGCAATGATGACCAGGATATGTTTACGGAAATCCAACTGGCTGCGCTGTTGCCAAAGGGATTGAGCGGTGACCCGACCGCAGTACCGGCACGCGAGGCATTTGCGCTGGCGACGTGCTGGGGCGCACGAGCAGTCCACCTCGATCACCTGGTCGGTTCCCTCGAAGTAGGTAAACGGGCCGACATTACGGTGGTCGAGTTGCGGCGGTTGCACAGTGCTCCTCGCTACACCTACGCTCCTGATGCAATCTACTCACATCTCGTCTACAGCAGCCGAGCCGCCGATGTACGTGATGTGCTCGTTGATGGGAAGTTGTTGCTGCGTGATCGCCATCTCTTGACTATTGATGAAGATGCAATTATCGGACGTGCGCAAGCGATTGCTGCGCGGATTAACGAGTTTCTCGCTACGCGCGAACGCAACCTGTTGGCGAAGATTTTGGCCCTGGGTGGCGTGCAGCAAGCCGAAATCTTCGAGATTCAAGTCAAGGCCCGACTACAACCCGCCGATGTCGAGCGTGTGCTAGCACTACTCAATCACCCGGCGATTACCATTACGAAAACGAGTGAGCGCACCCAATACGACACGTACTTTATCTTCGCCAACGGTGAACGTATCCGCATTCGCGAAGATCACCGGACCGATCCCGGTGCTCGCCCGCAACCGAAGTACACAATTACCCTGATGGCTGAAGCTCGGCGTTTTGATCAATCGAAGTCGATGATGATCTCGCGAGCACGGTACACCGCTCCCGCCGATCATACGGTACGTTTCTACCGTGAATATTTTCAACCCGACCGGATTGAAGAGTTAGAGAAACGACGGCGGCGTTGGCGGATTCTGTACAAAGACCATGACTTTGCGATCAACCTCGATACACTGGTTGGTCAACCCGATCCCGGTCCCTTCCTCGAAATCAAGAGTCGCACATGGAGTCGGCGTGATGCCGAACGACGCGCCGAGCTGATCGGTGAATTGCTCGAACTGGCCGGCATTGCCGATGAGGCGCTGGTGTTGCAGGAATATGTGGAGATGGCGGTATGAAACATCCCGGCATCTTCCTCATTGGATTGACCGGTGGTATCGCCTGCGGGAAGAGTACTGTTCTGGCGATGCTGGCTGCACTCGGTGCGCGTACCATCGACGCCGATCGTGTTACTCATCGTCTGCAACAACCGGGAACCCCGGTTTATGAGGCCATTGTGGAGGCGTTTGGACCGCATATCCTCACCGCACCCGGTGGAGTCATTGATCGGCGCAAGTTAGGAGAGATTGTGTTTAACGATCCGCAGGCCCTCAAACAATTAGAGGCGATTGTCCATCCGGTGGTGCGTGCTGAGATCCGACGCTTTCTTCACGAAGTTGCCGGTGCCGGAACATACGCCACGCGCTTACGTCCGGTCGAACGGCCAGTTGTCGTGATCGATGCGATCAAGCTGATCGAGTCGGGTTGGGCCGATGAATGCGATCAGGTCTGGGTGGTGACGTGCCCGGTTGAACAGCAGATTGAGCGCCTGATAACTACGCGGGGGATGTCGCCGGCAGAAGCACAGGCGCGGATCGCGGCTCAGCCACCGCAAGAGAGTCGCCTGAGCCGCGCTGATGTCATTATCGATAACAGCGGAACACAAGCACAGACACGAGCACAGGTTGAGGCGGCATGGCAGCAGGCCTTAATTGCAAGTCAAGGTGCATAACGGATACGGCGGCGCTCTTCGATAACACTGCCGTTGGACATCGTTACACGCAGACGAATGGTGTAATCACCCGCCTGCTGGTTACCGGCATTCCACATCCCTAGCAGATTATCCTCAACCGGCTGGCTACTTTGGCTGAGTACCTGCCAGTCGGTTGGGTCTATTCCCTGACCAATGTCAAGGATAAACGGGCCGCGTGCCGTACCCTTGACGAAGAATAGGGTGGTCGTAACAACACTACTCTCATTAAGATCGAGCAGAGCGATAGCGCGATCTGGATCGTTTGGCTGTGGACAATACTTGGTCGGTGGCGCCAAACCATTCCGCCTAGCCCAATCTTCTACTTCAGGCGGGTACGTTAGCACAGCGATCGTGCGGACTTCTTCAGGTGGAGTATAGGGGGTTGCCAAACACGATCCATCACCACCAACACGGTAAAGCTGATACGTCATTGTACTCACCGGCCCATTTTTCTCGAAGAAGCGCTCGGTAATGACTTGTCGGCATTCAGGAAAAGGTGGCCCGCCGGTGTCAGCACAAACCGGGAGTTCGACAATCCCCGGCGGTGGTGAAAAGGGCCGGGCCTGATGACGGGCGTGGTAGCGGAGCATCAATTCACGCCAGATGAGACCGGCTCCATTAGCACCGGCAACTTCAGCCATCGGTCGGCCATCGTTATTGCCAACCCAGACACCGATAACTATCTCGCTACTGTACCCGATTGCCCATGAATCGCGATAATCGTTGCTGGTACCGGTTTTGACTGCCGCCGGGATACCGGGCAGCTCCATAACGTTGTTGCGTCCGAAGACCAATCGGCGCGCTGCGTTGTCGCTGAGGATATCGGTAATGAGAAAGGCGATTTGTTCGCTGTGGGGACCAAGCAGCGGTTTTCCACGAGTCGGTTGCCACGACTCGAGAATCTCGTTACGACTATTCGTGACGCGCAAGATGGCAACCGGCTGCACAAGCCGGCCACCGGCGCGCAAGCCAGCATAAGCGCCGGTGAGTTCGAGCAAGCGAACCTCATTACTGCCTAACGCCATCGCCAGCCCGTAACGACTCGGATCGGTAAACGTCGTAATCCCAAAAGCACTCATGAGATTGACAAAATTCTCAACACCAACATGTTCGAGGGCTTTCACTGCCGGAATATTGAGCGAATTGGCAAGTGCCGTCCGCAAACTCACCGGTCCCCGAAATCGACCATCGTAATTGCGCGGCTCATACACAACCCCATCCTTTTGCCATCGGGAGGGGATATCAAACAAGATCGTCGCCGGTGTCCAACCGCTCTGCAAGGCGGCAGCATAGATGAAAGGTTTCAATGCCGAACCGGGCTGACGTGGCGCTAATGTCACATTCACTTGACCATCGGGAGCGTTGTAATCGACGCTCCCCACCATCGCCAGAATCTGGCCGTCGGGGGCAAGCACAACCACACCGGCGTTGGTCGCATTACGGTCTCGCAATTCGGCCATCTTAGCCGCGACAACCTGCTCGGCCTGGTTCTGCCATGTTGGATCGAGGGTAGTAATGACGCGCAAGCCACCTCGATCCACCATATCCTTACCGAATCGTTGGACGAGCTGATCGTACACGTAAAAGACAAAATGCGGTGCTTTGATAGGTGTCGCTGGCGCGACTAACTGAATGGGTTCGGCGAAGATAGAGTCGGCTTCGGCGGGAGTAATGAAGCCGGCTTCGACCATCCGATCGAGCACAATGCGTTGGCGCTGACGAGCCAACGGTAAGTTTTCAAATGGGTTGTAGTTCGAAGGTGACTGTGGTAAGCCGGCCAGCAGTGTCGCTTCGCCACGATTCAATTGCCAGACGTGTTTGTTGAAATAGCGCAACGCTGCGGCTTCGACACCGTAAGCCTGTGCACCGTAGTACACCTCGTTGAGATATAGCGAGAGGATCTGGTCTTTACTATATACTTGTCCGACCCGAATAGCTAAGATTGCTTCACGAATTTTGCGTTCGATTGACTGTTGCTGAGCCTCCTCGGGGGTAAGCAAAATCGTGCGCACCAATTGCATAGTTATCGTGCTCGCGCCGGAGACGGTTGTACCAGCAGTTACGTTTTGCCAGAAAGCGCGGAAAACACTCGGCACATCAACACCGGGATTCGTGTAGAAATTGGCATCTTCGACGGCAACGGTCGCATCACGAAGGATTTTGGGAATGCGATCGAGGGTTACCGGTACGCGCACACCAAGACCGATCACCTCGTAAAGCAAGGTGTAGCCATCACGGGCGTAAATCTGGGAGTTCTCAAAGCTGCGATACTGGTCGATTAATTCGGGAGGCGGAAGGTCGCGGCTGTAGTAAAAATAGAGTGCGACCAGACTGGCACAGCCAAACATGACCAGTACGAATACTCCAAACACCAGTCGTTTCAACCAGCGCCATAACACAGAGAGAAAGTGGGACGACGATGAGCGATAGCGAAGTCGACGGGACATAGGCAATCGGTACCAACGACATCATGAAACAGAGCATCAGTGAATGCGCTATATGTACTATAGCGCGTTTCAGTGCAGATTGTATATGGAAAAATTGTTAAAACGTTCGGGGTACGAACGACACCGAACGACGATGACGCCGAACGGTCGGGACGTCGACGACGCCGATGACGAAACGACGGTCCCCGTAGAGACGCACGGCCGTGCGTCTCTACGGGGACCGTTCGCCGCGGAATCGGTCGCGTTCCCACCGGACCGGATTATTGCGGATATACGTCATGATACGTTGATACGCAATATCATTGCGGATAATATGATCATGAAATCGGGGTTGCCAGACCGGTACGCCGGGGGTTTGGCGGTATTCATTGATCCGTTTGGTGGCGGCCGCCTTGAATCCGGCAATGAACGATGAAATGGATTTGGGTGGTCGGATGATGCGTTTGCGATCAGGGGATGGTCTGGGGGCCGCACGGACGTGCGGCCTATCAGTGGGTAGATCGATGATTCGCAAAATTGCGTGAATGTGGTTCGGCATAATGACATACACGTCACATACCAATTCGGCACGAATATCAAACGATCGTTCCCATTCCTCGCGCACAATGTTACCCAACGGCGATAAACACATCTGCCCGTGGCGCACAAACCCAAATAGATGTTGGCGTTGCGCTGTGCAGAAGGTGATGAAGTAACGCCCCGGCGCGGCGTAGTTCCACCATGAAGCACGTGCAGATGGAATGCGGTATTTGTTTTTGTAGAGTTGGTTGTTTTTCGCTGTCATCGTTGTGATCTGATCAAATGCGGCTCCTTACTATAGATATACCGTTTGACCAGCGCAAAAGATGCGCAAGATACTAGCGTTTAACGCAGGGATTGCTGAGTACGAACCGCTACGTTCTGATGCACCTACCGCCAGCGAGCGATAGCGCCGCGTTGTGGCCTCATTACACTCAACGCAGAGGATTACGCTACGACAATGCTGTTCGCCTACCCTGACGGTCACCGCCAAACATTCGCCACAGTCAGTTGGCTGCGGGAGCACAACTCCCCTCTCCCCCCGCCTTGATTGCCTCCATCACTGCCGGCCAAGCTGCGCTATGCGGCGTGGTTAGTTCAAAGTGACCACAATGCGGCACCATGCTCAGATGCGCATCATCGCCGGCAGTGCAGGCAGCGGCGACAAAGGCGGCAAGGTAGGTCGGCGGTACAATGCGATCGTCGCTGCCAACGATGTGACGGTGTGGAACGCCGAGCGGTAGCAATGCATGCGGTGAAGCCTCAGCGTATCGCTGTGGTTCATCGTCGATCAGGTCGGCACAGGCAGCGCCACAGCCTGTAGCAGTGATACCTTGTTCCAGATCGGCCACGGCAGCCAGTGCGACAACGCTACGGATCGGTAGTGGATCGGTAGTGTACAAGAGGCTAGTAGAGGGAAGTTTTGGCCGTGCTGCCAGCCAAAGCGCGAGATGACCACCGGCTGAATGACCGACAACAATGACCCGACAAAGATCGAGTGGATACTCCTGAGCCAGTTCCCGCACGTGATCGGCGCCAGCCGCAACATCGTGAAAGGTGTGCGGCCAACCACCACCGTTACCCAACCGACGATACTCAAGACTCCACACGGCATATCCGGCGGTACGCAGTGCAGCACAACACTCGCCGAGTGGTGCGAGATCGTAGACCGCTTGCCAACAACCACCGTGAATAAGGATCACAACCGGTATCGGCTGCTCCGTATCAGGGACGTACAGATCACCAAACTGATCGGGATGCGATCCATACCATACTCGTCTATCGGGCGGGACGTGCGGTTGGGCAAGGTAATCGGCCACGGTCAACATACGGCTATGCTCAGGATCAGAATCACACGACTGTCACGGCACGCTCGATACTAGCGACGCAGACAAGACCGGTGCTACATATCCTCGAACTGCTCGAGAAACGCTTCGAGCGCACCGTTAAAATAGACATGCACGACTTGGTTGAACGTGATCCGACTGACCGCGTCCCATACCTCATCAGGGTCACTACTGTAAGCGACCAGCATTGCCTGCTCAGGATGCTCTTCGTCTTCGCCGGGAGGGATGACGAGCGCGAGCCATCGGTTGGGGTGGCATTGTTCGATCAACGCGACCGGCTCAACCCGACCCCGTTCAACCATACCGGTATATGGGCAACCGCAGCCGCAATCCGGCCCACAACTCCTGTGGTCGCCGGTGCCGCAACTGGAGCTGGTGCCACCGTGAGACGCACTGGTGAGGTTAATAACAACCGGCATAAACTATTCCATAAAGGCACTTATAACGGTGAGAATATTATTACCCGATAATAAACCGCAAAAACTCTTACCATGGTAAACGTATCATCACTTGGTAAAGTGTACCACCTATTACATCTTCGCGCCTTTGCATTTTTAAGGTCCAATCCGTTCCATCCCACCCATATACGGGCGCAACACCTCAGGAATCAGAATACTGCCGTCTTCCTGCTGATAATTCTCCATAATCGCGATAATTGTGCGCGGTAATCCAAGGCCTGATCCATTCAGCGTATGGACAAACTCTGGCCTAGCACCCGGTTCGGGCCGGTAGCGTATATTGGCACGGCGAGCCTGAAACGCTTCGACGTTAGAGCATGAGCTGACTTCAAGCCACTCCCCCACGCCCGGTGCCCATACCTCAATATCGTAGGTCTTAGTTGAACCAAACCCGAGATCAGCCGTACAGAGCAGCTTAGTGCGAAACGGCAAACCGAGCAAGCGCGTACACTCTTCGGCATCACGCCGCAACTTCTCGAGCGCCTGATAACTCTCTTCCGGCTTCACAAACATGTACATCTCAACCTTATCAAATTGGTGACCGCGCTTGATCCCCCGCACATCACGCCCGGCACTCAACTGTTCTTTCCGAAAACAAGGCGTATAAGCGGCGTGGTAGATCGGCAACTGACTCGCCTCCAGAATCTCGTCGGCGTAGAGACTGGTCAGCGGCACTTCCGCCGTCGGCACCAGCCACAAACCCGACTCCTCATCGCGGTAGAGATTATCACGGAACTTTGGTAACTGTCCCGAAGCCAACAACACCGACTCTTTCACCACAAACGGTGTATAGACCTCTTGGTAACCCTGCTGCAAATGGAGATCGAGCAGCCACTGGATCACCGCACGTTGCAGCCGCGCACCGGCATCACGCATCACATAAAACCGCGATCCGGCCAACTTGACGCCCCGCTCGAAGTCGAGAATACCCAACGCTTCACCAAGCTCCCAGTGTGGGCGAGCAGGAAACGGCAGTTGACGCTCTTCTCCCTCTTGATAGACAACCACGTTATCGTGCTCATCAACGCCATCGGGGACATCAGGATGCGGGAGGTTGCGAATCTGCAACATTGCTGCCCGTTGCTGCTCTTCAACGGCGGCGAGTTGGCGATCGAGTTCAGCGATCTCATCACCCAATCGGCGCATTGCCTCAATCTTCGCCTGTCGCTCGGCTTGATCTTTCATTGCACCAATCTGCTTCGAGACCGCATTCCGCTCTGCTTTGCGCGTTTCAACTTCGTAAATCAGACGACGCCGTTGCTCATCGAAGGCTAGCACCTGATCGATGATTGCCCCGTCAACACCACAGCGAGCCAATTGGCGCTTTACTTCATCAGGCTGCTCGCGGATGAGTTTGATGTCAAGCATGGTTTTCTACCAATATTCAATGCGCAAGCGCGCAGCGGTTCGTGCTGTAGAGGCAATTATACCACGGTGTTGGATGGTATGTCCGCCGACAATCGTCACGATCCACGTACACGGCTGTAGCGCCACCCTACCGGTTGGCCGTTGGCGTAGGGCATCACGCCGTGGAATGGACGCGGATCATTGTCGAATACGAGCGGGAGAAAGTAACGGTCGCCGGGCCAGAGTGGCAGATCCGTGATCCGTACCAACGGTACCCACTCAAGGGTTCCTTCGACATTACGTGCCGGCGGCTCGCCTTCAAAACGGGTGATTAAGAAGATGAACGCAAACCAGTCTTCGCCGTTCTTACCAAAACCGGGCCAACTCACCGTCCCGCGCAAGGTGAGTTCGAGCGCAGTAATGCCGGCCTCTTCGCGCAATTCGCGCTGTATCCCGGCAACAATCTCTTCGTCACGTTCCAGTTTACCGCCGAGACCATTATACTTGCCCAAATGTTGATCATCGGGTCGCGCATTACGATGCACCATCAGCACCGATTGGCGATCGGGCGAGAGAACGTAACCAAGGGTAGCGAGAATTGGCGTGTAAGGCATAGTTGACCTCAATCACAAATGTACATAATCGCGTCACAGTCCACTCAGCGAACTATCAGGATTGATGAAGAGATTGACGGGTGTTGCTTACTTACCACGCCCGATAGAGATGATGCTCACCACGACGCACTTCCATAATTCGACGCATACTCCCAGCCTCAATACCGGTCGGGAGACAGTCAATGTGAAACCATTGGGCATCACAGATTTCGATGTCACCGCGGGGTGGTGACGGTGGACTATCGGCTATCGCCGTGAAGACGATAATGTAGTCACTCAGCCCATGGGCAAAATAGTGAAAAACGCCGTGTAAACCGGTAATCGTCACCGAACAGCCACTTTCCTCAAACGCCTCACGACGAGCGGCTTCTGCCGGCGCTTCGCCACGGTCAATCGCACCACCGGGTAAACCCCACGGTTTTTTCCCCCCGCGATGACGTACTAACAAGAACTCGTCACCATGTTGCACGATCACCCGCACCCCAAGCGCACGTGGGCGCAGGATTAACTGCACTACCCGGCGTAGGTGAAGGAAGAGGTTATAGGCGCCGGTGAGGGCAAATTCACGAAGTCCATGTAGCATGGTTACTGACGTATCTAGCATTCGTCCACATTATTGATAGCATAACAGATTTTGTTACCTGGTGACATCAGATCATTGTGTGATAATTTCCATTCGCATCACCATCGACGTGTTCTCGATTTCGGTTGTAGAATTGGCCTCGTAGCACCATGATAGGAATATCCATTAAGAACTTTCATAGACATTACTAACACAATACTAATCCTCTTCTAATCAACAAGGTCTATTTTCTCGGAATTGAGCGGATCTCCGCGACCGGCTACTCAGTCATCACAAAGGAAAGGGAGGTAGACGATGCGTGCCATTCGCACCATCAGTATACTCGTGCTCGTACTATTAATAATGGTAGGATTCACACCGGCATCAGCGCAAGAAAACCAACGCAACCTCTTCTTTTACACCCGCTACCCTGCCCAAGAAGCCACCATTGGTGACATCATCACCTTCAAACTAACCCTCGGTACCGATACAACCCCCCAGATCGTCCAGCTCGGTTTGCGAGAAGTACCACAAGGTTGGAATGTCACCTTCCGTGGTGATGGGCGGGTCATTTCTTCGGCATACGTTGAACCCAACAATAACGCCACGTTCGACTTGCGGATCGAGCCTCCGGCTGATGTAAAGGCTGGCTCGTACCGCATGGTCGCGGTAGCAAGCGGTGTAAGTCAAGAGGTCGCCCTTCCGATTGCTCTGACTCTCAAAGAGAAGAGTACCAATCCGGGTGGATTATCGTTCAAAGTTGATCTCCCCACCCTCCGCGGCTCACCCTCGACCACGTTCCGCTATAACGTCACCCTCAAGAACGAGAGTAGTGAAGAGGTACCGGTGAGCTTACTGGCCGAAGCACCGCGTGGGTTTCAAGTCGATTTCAAGTTATCAGGGCAGAGCATTACTAGCGTGCCATTCGGCCCCAACGAGTCGAAGAGCTTGAGTGTTGAGGTACAGCCGTTCAGTGATGTGCCCGCCGGTACCTATGAAATCGGCATTCTCGCACGTGGCAACGATTTGCAGGCTACTACCCGCCTTGTCGCCGATATTACCGGCCAACCCCAACTACTGCTCACCACTCCCGATGGCCGCTTGTCGGGTGAAGCCCGGATCGGTGAACAGACTGAAGTGAAGCTTATCGTGCGCAACACCGGTAGCGCACCAGCCCGCACTATTGAACTAAGCGCCTCACCACCCGTGGGTTGGACGGTTGAGTTTGAGCCGAAACAGATTCCTGAATTGGCCAATGGTCAGCAGATTGAAGTGAGCGCAAAGGTTCAGCCGTCGAATCAGGCTATCGCCGGTGATTATCTCGTAACCTTCACTGCACGTCCTACCGATGCGGCGGTTGCCACCAGTGAGTTCCGTTTCACCGTGCTGACCTCGACCATTTGGGGTCTGGTGGGAATCGCATTGATCGCAATCGCTGTGGTGGGCGTAGGTATGGCGGTCATGCGATTTGGTCGCCGGTAAACTTATCGTTCCATAGGGCGACGCACCGCCATGCGTCGCCCAGATGTGCATCACCACCGACAGACAATAACAGGAGTACACCTATGACCGACGTGGTGATTGAATGCCATGATTTGACGAAGCAATACGGTACGTTTACCGCCGTCGATCATCTGAACATGACCGTGCGCAAAGGCGAAATTTTCGGTCTGTTGGGTCCAAACGGTGCCGGTAAGACGACCACCATCTTAATGTTGCTCGGTCTCACCGAGCCGACGAGCGGTAGTGTGCGCGTGCTTGGGCTTGACCCGGCCCGTCAGCCGCTCAGTGTCAAGGCACGGGTTGGGTATTTGCCCGATCAGGTTGGTTTTTATGACAATCTGACAGCACGGGAAAACTTGAACTACATCGCCAAGCTGAACGGTTTTCGCGAGCCGGATATGAGCAAGCGGATTGCCGCTGCGCTTGAGCAGGTCGGACTGAGTCATGTCGCTGACCGGCGGGTCAAGACGTTTTCGCGCGGTATGCGTCAGCGTCTTGGTGTAGCCGAGGTGTTGATCAAGCAACCGCAGTTAATTATTATGGACGAGCCAACACTAGCGCTTGACCCAGAGGCCGTGCGCGAATTTCTCGATCTGATCCGTCAGCTTAAGGCGAGCGGCATCACCATCTTACTCTCGTCACACCTGTTGCAGCAGGTTCAGGCGATATGCGACCGTGTCGGCCTGTTCCACAAAGGACGGATGGTGCTCGAAGGCACTGTCAGCGAATTGGCCCAGCGCGTCCTCGGCGGTGCGTACCGGATTCACGTTGAAGCAGAGGGTGGTGACGCTGTCGCTGCTGCCTTGCGGTCGCTACCCGATGTCCTGAACGTTTCGGCTAACGGCACCCACTTCTACCATGTCGAAGCACGCACCGACGTGCGGGCCGAGATTGCTCGCAAAGTCATCGAAGCCGGTGGCCGTCTGCTCGGCCTGAGCGTTGATACACCCGGCCTCGATGAGGTTTATACTCGCTACTTCCAGAAAGGAGCTGCCTATGCAGCAAGCGCGTAGCCTAACGACCACCCGCCAACGCGAAGGGTCGCCATGGACAGGGCTGTGGGCGGTGGTGGCGAAAGAAATGGCCGATTACCTGACGAGCGCTCGCATGATGATTCTCGAGGCGTTGATCTTACTGACAGCCTTCGGTACCGTCTTTGCCGCCTCGCAGAATCTGCGCGCCGGGGTCAGTAGTAACGATACCTTTCTCTTCTTGCGTCTCTTTACCACGGCTCGCGATCCACTGCCGGCGTTCGTTGGGTTTCTTGGCTTGCTGGTGCCACTATTAGCGATTGCGTTGGCATTCGATTCGATCAATGGCGAGTTTAATCAACGCACCCTCTCGAAAGTACTCGCCCAGCCGATCTACCGCGATGCTTTGTTGTTAGGGAAGTTCTTAGCCGGACTCGGCACGTTGGCCTTAGTCCTCACCGCGATCTGGCTGCTCATCATTGGGATGGGCCTATTGCAATTGGGGGTTCCCCCCAGCAGTGAAGAGACGGTTCGCATGCTCTGGTTCCTGCTGATCACCATCTTCTACGGTGGGATTTGGTTGGCGCTGGC
Organism: Chloroflexus sp.; assembly: GCF_056331925.1. Taxonomy (NCBI): domain Bacteria; kingdom Bacillati; phylum Chloroflexota; class Chloroflexia; order Chloroflexales; family Chloroflexaceae; genus Chloroflexus; species Chloroflexus sp. Next base: position 49,356 of record NZ_JBWGQH010000016.1, on the reverse strand, counting down.
AATGCTGTTCTCGATCATCTTTCGCCAACCGGCCACGGCTGCGCTAGGCGCGATAGCCGTCTGGCTCTTTTTCACCGTCTTCTGGGGCATTATTGCCAGCTTACTAGCCCGCACGCTCCAACCGGTTCCACCGGGTGACACGCAGGCCCTGATCAACCAGATTCAGCTTGAACTCATGCTGACCCGGCTGTCGCCGAACACCCTCTTCTCCGAGGTGGCACTGGCAATGCTGAACCCAGGCGTCCGCGCGCTTGGGATTGTCTTACCGATCCAGTTGCACAATGCAATCGCCGGTACACCCCTCCCTGCCTCACAGAGTATTCTACTGACGTGGCCGCACGCCACCGGCCTGATCGCAGCCACAATTGTGTTGTTTGCCATCGGATACATCCTCTTCCAACGCCAAGAGGTGCGGGCCTAGGCAAAAAGCGTATTGTTCCGCCGACTCCCTTCGCCGTAGCCGGCGAAGGGAGTCGTTGTTACGCATACGCCACCACATAGAACCTTCCGCGCGATACCCCATTCTCATCAGTCCTCATTGTTGTACAATACTATTAGCTTTTGTTGGGTTCGATGTTACTGAAAGAACGAACAACCGATGATGAGCAATGTGCTAGCGATTGCCCTCGGAGCGGCGATTGGTGCTAATCTCCGCTATGGCATTGGTCTGTGGGCAGCTCAACGCCTCGGTACAACATGGCCGTATGGCACCTTTATCATCAATCTGTTAGGCTGTTTACTCATTGGATTATTGCTGACGCTGGCCGCTAACCGGCTGACACTCAGCGAACCGATACGACTAATGCTGGTGACGGGTTTACTCGGTGGTTTCACTACCTTCTCAACCTTCGGCTACGAGAGTGTGACACTCCTTAATAGTGGGAACTGGCTGGCGGCGCTCAGCTATGTTGGCGGAAGTGTCATTGGTGGCCTCATTGCGGTAATTATCGGTATCGGATTAGGGCGCTGGATCGGCGGATAGATAGATGGGTCAAGGTTCGTTTGTAATGAGGAGGTCACCGATGGAACAGGCCATGACCCAACAACTTTGGATTTATATTGATGAAGGTGACAGTTTGGAGGGGCGCACAATTGTGACGCGCATTGTCGAAACGCTACGCGCTGCCGGTGCGCCCGGCGTCACTGTTCTGCGCGGTGTAGGCGGCTATGGCACCCACGGTGTGTTTCACAGTGATCTGTTGGTGGACATTCCCAGTCGGTTACCGTTGGTGATTACGTGTATCGACCGCAGTGATCGGTTGCAACGATTATTGCCAAAACTGAGCGAACTGGTGCAAGAGGGTTTGATCGTGCTCTCGCCGGTGCAGGTGGTGAAAGTGGGTCGGCGAGCCGGTGGAGTATTACCGGCACACCTGACCGTTGCCGACGTAATGACCCATGACGTAGTGTCGGTGACGGTCGACACACCTGTAGGTGAGGTGGTGCGCCTGTTGATCGAACGTGGGTTACGCGCGATGCCGGTAATCGATACTGATCGCAAGGTAGTGGGGATTGTTACCGATGCCGATCTTCTCCAACGGGGTGTGATTCAGTTACCACTTCACTTGCAGCAACTCCTGCCGAATAATGATCGGGCAGCCCAACTAGCGGCAGCCGCATCTCGACCCGAACGGATCGGTGAGGTTATGACACCAAACCCGATCACAATCCCTGCAACTGCCTCATTAGCACAGGCGGCATTGGTTATGACCAAGAATGACCACAAACGGCTGCCGGTGGTTGATAACGAGGGGCGATTGGTAGGTATTGTTAGTCGGTCGGATCTGTTGCAGACGGTGGCGAACAATTTTGCGATCAGTCGTGAGACGCTGCCGGCAGAGCTTGTCACGGCAACAACGGTTGGCGAGGTGATGGCTCGCGATGTTCCGGTGGTAACGCCGGACACGTCACTGAGCGAGACGCTTGATCGGATACTCTCGACGCCACGGCGACGAGCAGTTGTTATCGATCAAGATCGGCGTGTGATCGGAATCGTGAGCGACGGCGACATTTTACGGCGAGCGATGCGCCCGGTATCACCGGGATTGCTGCAACGGTTTGCCATGTGGATCGGCGGTGGTGCGCGCTCGCCGGAATTGGCGTTGGCCCTCCAGAATCAGACGGCGGCTAACGTGATGACGAGTCCGGTCATCACCGTCACGCCGGACACGCCGATTACTGCTGCCATCGAGCAGATGATTGCTCACCGGATCAAGCGGCTGCCGGTGGTTGATGACCAAGGACGATTAGTGGGGATGGTAGGCAGAGCGGCACTGTTAGGAGCGTTAATCGGCAACAAACGGTAGGTTATCGCCCAACGGATGTGTCAACAGAGCGGCGGGTCGGTGACCCACCGCTCATTATGGACTTATGCCAGCGCCGGGCTTTCTTCCGTCTTCTCCTGATCGATCTCGCGTTGTGAGCGAAGGCGCAACTGATCCTCATAGACATCGACAATCACCGTATCCCCATCTTGGAACTGACCGGAGAGCAACCCTTCGGCCAGTGGGTCTTCGATCAGGTTGGTAATCACTCGCCGCAACGGGCGCGCACCGAAGGCCGGGTCATAGCCACGGCGAGCGAGGTATTCGAGCGCATCGGGCTGCACGACCAACTTGATCTGGTGCTCATCGAGCTGGGTCTGCACCCGCTTAAGCATCAGTTGAGTGATCGACTGAATCTCCTCTGTCGTGAGCGGATGGAAGATGATCGTAGCGTCGATTCGATTGAGGAACTCCGGTCGGAAGAGCATCCGCAACGCTTCATCAACCTTACGCCGCATATCGGCCTGATCGATCTCCGCCGCGTTCCCACCAAACCCAATCCGTGACGCTCGTCGGATGTGCTCGGTACCGACGTTACTGGTCATAATGATGATCGTATTGCGGAAATCAACCCGTCGGCCCTTGCCATCGGTCAGATGACCATCTTCGAGCACTTGCAACAAGAGGTTGAAAGCATCGGGATGGGCCTTCTCGATCTCGTCGAACAGCACCACGCTATAGGGCTTGCGACGCACCGCATCGGTCAACTGACCACCCTCACCGTAACCGATATAGCCGGGCGGCGAACCAACCAACCGCGAGGTGGTATGGCGCTCTTGGAACTCCGACATATCGATCTTGATCAGCGCCTCTTCGGTACCGAACATAAACTCGGCCAGCGCCTTGGCCAGCTCGGTCTTCCCGACGCCGGTGGGGCCGAGGAAGATAAAGCTCCCAATAGGTCGCTTGGGGTCCTTCAAACCGGCGCGGGCACGGCGCACTGCCTTCGAGATAGTGACAATCGCCTCGTGCTGACCAACAATCCGACTGTGGAGGAACTCCTCCATATGCATCAGGCGCTGCGTCTCGTTACCGGTGAGACGGGTAACGGGCACACCCGTCCACATCCCAACCACCTCAGCAATATCCTCTTCGGTCACATAAGGCCGGTCGTAGCGCTCATTGCCGCGCGTCCCCAGCTCGGCCTCAATCTCTTGGATACGGCTGAGCATCCGCTCTTCACGCTCACGCAGATTTTCGGCCAGCTCGTACTGATGATCTTCGAGGGCAGCCTCACGTTCCTTCCGCAGTGCCTCCAACCCACGCAGCGCATCACGCAAGCGTGGCGGCGTCGCCGAACGATACATCCGCACTCGTGAAGCAGCCTCATCGATAAGGTCAATCGCTTTATCCGGCAACTGGCGGTCGGGCACATAGCGAGCCGAGAGCACTGCTGCCGCCCGAATAGCCTCATCGCTAATCTGCAACTGATGGAAATCCTCGTAGCGCGACTTAATCCCGCGCAAAATCTGGATAGTATCCTCAATCGACGGCTCATCGACCATCACCGGCTGGAAACGGCGTTCGAGGGCTGCGTCACGCTCGATATACTTGCGATATTCATCGAGCGTCGTCGCACCGATCGTTTGCAACTCACCGCGCGAGAGAGCCGGCTTGAGGATATTGGCCGCATCGAGCGTCCCTTCGGCGCCACCGGCACCGATAATCGTGTGGAACTCGTCGATAAAAAGGATGCAGCGTGACTCTTTAATTTCATCAATCACACGCTTGAGACGCTCTTCAAACTGGCCACGATACTTGGTACCGGCGACCAGCGCACCCATATCGAGCGTCACCACCCGTTTACCTTTGATGCTATCGGGCACATCACCCTGCACGATACGCTGGGCCAAACCCTCAACAATCGCCGTCTTCCCAACACCAGGTTCACCGATCAGGGCCGGGTTATTCTTGGTACGGCGTGAGAGAATCTGGATTACGCGCTCAATTTCATGTTGGCGCCCAATAATCGGATCGAGCCGTCCCTGCTCGGCCATCTCAGTCAGATCGGTGCCAAGTGCATCAAGGTACGGCGTCTTCGACTGGCGCTGCGTCGTTGGTGTACCAGGAGCAGACACGCGCGCCTCACCGGTAGCGCCGGCAGTCCCGTGGCGTAAGGTGCGCATCACCTGATTCCGCACCTGTTCGAGTGAGACGCCGAGAATGTCGAGCACGCCGGTGGCAACACCTTCACCATTGCGCACCAGACCAAGCAACAAGTGCTCGGTACCGATATAGTGATGGTTCAGGCGATTGGCCTCTTCAATCGCGTATTTAATAACCTTTTGGGCGCGGGCCGTCAGTTCCTGATCGGTAACCAACGTACTCTCACCGGGGCCAACGATAAACTCAACCGCGCTTCGTGCCTGCGGCAGCTTCACCCCGAGTTCATCAAGCACACGGGCCGCAATCCCTTCGCTTTCACGAATCAGGCCCAGCAAAATATGCTCAGTGCCAATGTATGGATGATTGAACGCACGCGCCTCTTCGGCCGCTAACTGCAATACCTGCTTGGCACGCTTAGTGAATTTACTGTAGAGGTCTGACATACTCTTCTCCACCTGCTTGATTTGGAGGAAATGACTAACACGGCTCGACAGACCGGGGAGAACAACTTGTGTTCCGATAAAACCATCGTGCGCCAGAGCGCCATCGTGCGCAAGACGGTAGCGTTTAGCCAGCCTCCTCCGTTTCGGCGTCGCCCTCCGACGGCTCTTGTTGGAGCCGTAGACTCAACCCCATCCGCTTCCGTGCCGGATCGATGCGGATGATCCGTGCCTGCACAACTTGACCCTCGCTTAGCACGTCACGTGGGTGCTGAATACGCTCATCACCTATTTCTGAAACGTGGATCAGCCCTTCTACCCCATCTTCAATCCGTACAAAGGCGCCAAACGAGGCCAGTTGTGTAACTGTCCCTTCGACAATTTGCCCCAACTGATAGCGTTCGGCCACCCGTGTCCACGGCTCGCTTTGGGTCCGCTTGATCGATAGCGCGATCCGTTTGCGCTCGTGGTCAATGTTCAAGATGGACACTTTGACTTTATCACCCACCTTGAGCACTTCGCTCGGATGTTTGACGCGCGACCACGAGATCTCGGACAGATGCACCAACCCATCAGCGCCGCCGATATCGACGAAGACACCGAAATCGCAGACCGACGAGACCACTCCTTCGCGCACATCACCCTCTTGTAACGATGCGAGCAACTCGTCTTTCTTCGTCTCACGGGTTTCGACCAACGCCTGCCGCTCGGACAGGATCAGGCGGTTGCGGTTGCGGTTGATCTCAATCACTTTCAGCGGCAGCTCAACATTTACTAGCCGCGCCATTTCGGATTGCTTTTGCGCCTCCGAAGCACGGCTAACACTCGACACCTGCGACGCAGGGACAAACCCGCGCACACCATCGAGATCGACTAACAGGCCGCCCTTGTTGTAATTCTTGACGCGGGCGTAGATAATTTCGCCCCGCTCGTAATACTCTTGCAATGCGCGCCAGCTTTTTTCTTGCCGAGCTTTATCGATTGATAAAATCGCACGTCCTTCTTTGTCTTCCGATTGGACAACGAAAACGAGGATGGTATCGCCAACTTTGAGCGCAGCTCGATCGTCTTCACTGAGGGTCTGCATCTCCCGGCTAGGGACGACACCTTCGGCTTTGGCGCCTATGTCAACCAGGATTTCATCTCGGTCAATCCGCATGATCCGTCCATCAACGGTGTCACCGTGTTTGAGGTTACGGTAGGCATGGGCCGGATCGCTCAGTATCTGTTCCATCAGTGCCTGATCGCCACGCTCCATCAGATCGTTTAGATCAGGTTGGCGAACGTCCTCATTGTTTGTGTTATTCCCGGCATGCTTCAACTCTTCCATGAAAAATCCCTGCGCAGAAGCGGCGGCGCGCCATTCGACGGGGCTTGGTCGGAGTAATACGTAGCAATATTATACGCCGGGCTGATGTAAAACGCAAGGATTACGAAAGTATCTCATCGCTTGCGGCAGGACGCCGCCGGTATGTCGCGGTCGTGACTGGAACAATAGGAAGCGGCAGCAGAGCGATACTACGGAGCTGCATACCGGCTTCTTCAGTACATACGAGCGTTCCCGGTGAGCTTTCCACAACGAGTTGAGCCGTTTGGGTGATGATGTCGCCGGTGACGTAAAGACCGAGCAGGGGAACAATGGCGACCCGCCCATTGCCACTGCTCAGCGCAAACGGCGGTAGTGGTAAGCCGGCAGTCTTGGCGGTGGCTACAATGGTGGTGATCACGTTAACCGCACTGCGAATCGGGTCGGGTGTGGGGAGGAGGACACCCACGATAAGGAGCGCTACACCATCGTGCCACTGGACGAGTGCTCGCTGGTGGGCTGCCGATTCAGACAATATCTGTGTGCGCGCCCGCAGCTCAGCCAATGGATCGGTAAATGCTAACCGGCCCACCGCGACCACCGCAATCGGCGTGACTTTACCCTCAACCGGTGGAAGGATGGTGAGCGTTTCGAGTTGTTGGATAGCCGGTTGTGACGGTTGTAGGCGTTGGCGATGTTGTTCGGCACGCCATCGCTGTAACAATCGGTTCATTGCGTGGCACACTTCACCCCACGCGCCCACCCCGACTTCGAGTTTGGCTTCTAAGGAGCCGGATTGAAGACGGTTGGCCAGAGCACGCATCGCCCGCCCAAGACGATAGCGTTCCCACAGCAACAGCAAGACAGCAGCGCCCAGCGCTACGATTGACAACACCGGAGCGATTATGAGACTGATAATCGCTATGCTACAAAGTATGACAAGTAGCAAGAGAGTTGGTTCCGCTACCCAACGACCCATACATAGTACGCCTTGTATCCTTAACCATAACCGGCAACGCAAGCTGGTGCAGCTCGGCATAGTCGCAGCGTACCATGGGTGGGGAAGTATGCAGCTCAGACGTAGATTACAGATTGGCGAACGATGCTCTCGGCCGGTAACGTACCAATGCCTCGTCGTCGTAGCGTTCGAGCATGCCATCTGCAACCAGTAATTCGAGATGGGCAATTGTCTCGGCAATCGCAAAACGGGCTTCGTGTGGGGTGAAGCGCTCGACAGCGAAGACCCGTTGCGCAACGGTAAATGCCGTTTCGGCGCCATCCTGTACTGCCTGGAGCATAGCCTCAAGACGGTTTTGGTGGTGATGTTGCAATTCGGCAATTCGCTCCTGCCACGCAGTAATGGTCTTCCCATGACCGGGCAAGGCCAGATCGACATTGAGAGCCGCTAATTCCCGCAACGATGCGAGATACTTGCGTAACGGATCGGGGTCACTCTCCGGCCATACGCCAATATGCGGCGTGATCTTCTGCAAGACTTGGTCACCTACTAAGGCGAGCCGCTCGTCGGGAGCATAAAAGATGAGCTGGCCGTCGCTGTGACCAGGGGCATGAATGGCGAGAAAGCGCCGCTCGCCCATGGTCAGCCACGTACCGGCCGGTAGTGGAGTCAACGGAGGATGAGGACGAGTGCCGGTACGTAACCGCGCAATCGCACCGACCACTTGTTTCACCAGCTCGGCCGGCATACCATGGCGGAGAAAATGTCGTAAACTAGGATCATCATGGTCGGCGCGGTGGATCCATACCTCCTCGGCCAATGCAATCTCACGCAGGGCGAGAAGGACTCGTGCGCCAGAGCGTTCGTGGAGCCAACCGGCCATACCGAAGTGATCGGGATGAAAATGGGTGAGAACAATGGTATGAATCTGATGGGGAGCGATCCCTAATTCGGTAAACGCCGTCTGCCAACCGGTTTCGGCAGCCGGGGTGTGCAGACCGGTGTCGACCACCGTCCACCCTTGACTGTCTCGGAGCAAATAGACGTTAACATGGTTAAGGGCAAAGGGCAGAGGGAGGCGCAACTGGTACAGATTGGGAAGGAGAGCCGTAATCATACGAAGCAGTTCCTGTTAGATGACGCAGCGCGTCGGCGAATAGACTACTTGCATTATAATACGGTAAGGATGTAGACAATACCACTTTTGACGTATGGAACATTTTGAACCATCATCATCTCAGCCACCGGCATGGCGTCTACCGGCCATCATCGGTGGAATTATCGTGCTTGCCGGTTTGTTGGCTTTTTTCATCACCGGTACCGGGACAACAGCACCGACAACACCCCCTACTACCGCTCCTACTGTTGAGACAGCCGCAGGACACGGCGATTTAAGCAACAGCCCCCCGGCGCCAACCATCTCGGTCACCGAAGCCTACCAGCGTTGGCAAAATGGGAACGTTATCTTCGTCGATATGCGATCCGGAGAGGCATATACCACCGGCCACCTGCCCGGTGCGCTCAGTTTGGCTTCCCCTGATCTCAATCAACAGCTCGCTGCCCTGCCGGAAGATGGATTGATCATTACGTATGGTGATGCAAGCCGACCCACCGCCGGTCAGCGTGGAGCGCAGATTTTTCGCGACCTCGGCTATGGGCCGGTAGCTGCTCTCGATGGCGGTATTGAAGCGTGGCAGGCGGCAAACCTGCCGTTGGAGCGACCATGATCGATTTACACATTCACACCAATGCGACCCCCCATCACGCAACGTGGACACCGGTTGCACTGGCCGTTGCTGCTGCGGCACGTGGGATAACGATGATTGCTGTGACCGATCATAATACGACAGCCAATGTGATCACGACGGCAATGGCCGGAATGCATTACGGTGTGCAAGTGGTCAGTGGGGTAGAGATTGATAGTGCTTTCAACGGCAAGTTGTGGCACACGTTGGTCTATGGCGTCGATCCTGAAGCACCGGCCCTGCTCGATCTCTGTGCGGAGGTTGTCAATCGCAATGCTGCTGATGCAGCGCAACTGCTGCGCGATTTATCGGCAGCCGGATTCCGTTTGCCGGACCTAACCGACCGTGATCGCCCCCCGACGGTTGCCGATGTCGCTCTTGCATTAGCACGTCACAACGACTTACCCGGTCGGATCGCCGGCGAAAGTGATGAAGAAGCCGGTATGCGCTTTATTCTCACACACTTTGCCGCCGCTTACCGTCCACTTGGCGTCGATGAGATTATCGGCGTGGCACATGATCTCGGTGGGTTAGCGGTGCTGGCCCATCCCGGACGAGACAAAGGGATCTATGCCATCTCCGCTACCGACGAGGATATTGCAGCGCTTGCCGCCGTTGGACTTGATGGCATCGAGGTCTATTACCCAACGCACGATGCAGCAACCCGGGAGCGATTACTGGCCGCGGCTCAGCGTCATCACTTGCTGGTGTCGGGTGGGAGTGATTCGCACCATCCGCATCAAGAGTTGGCAACCTGGCGGGCAACGGATTTGACTATCGTCGCCAGATTGCGCTGATCACCAACTCATACCTCGCCTAACGAGCATAGCACGGGTCATCATATGAACGTACCATCAGCACTCGATTGGCTACCACCACACCACCGTGCGGAAGTAGTCATGCTCGCCGCCCAATACGGCGTACCGCACCACCGTCACGTTGTTCTCACCGACGGCGAGTTTGATCCACTGATCAAGACTGATCGGTTAGGTGAGGTGGGAATGGTGGTGCGTCGGCGTGACGGCGGTATTCTGGTGGCGCGTAAAACCTACTATCCGCCAGAAGTCTTCCGCTTGCTTACCGGCGGTATCGCTCCCAACGAACCGATTGCCATCGCGCTTGAGCGTGAAGTCGCTGAAGAGACGAGCCTTACGGTGCATATCGAGCGCTTCCTCGGTATTATCACCTACGAAGCACGGCAGCCCGTTCTCCGTCGATTTGTGAGCTACGTCTTCTGGCTCACCGAATTGGGCGGTACGCTCCACGTTGCCGACCCAACAGAACAAGTCGCCGAAATGCGCACCGTTGCCCCGCCAACGTTGCCGGCACTGGCTGACAAGTTACGACAGTTACCGTCTACTACCGATCCGGCGATCAACGGGCGTTGGTCCAGTTGGGGCCAATTCCGTGCCGTGATGCATGAAGAAGTAGCGGGGTGGTTACCGACATAACTTGTTGAGGTGAGACTTCATCGCCGCTTGCCTCATGAGCACGCTACCCCAACCGCTATCGGACGACGGCAGCCACCATGGCTGCCGTTCGATATCCTGTGAAATCATTCACTTGACAGCCAAAGGCTTCCATGTAATACTGCAAAGGATTAGTCAGATTTGTATAGTTTTATGAGGATTGACATGGTACAAACAAGTGGTCTTTGGCTAGCAATCGCTACGTTTCTCAGCATCTGGTGGGGACACGTCGGGGTACGTTGGCTCGAAGCACAAAGCGCCGATATTCGCCCCCCAATGGTTGTGTTGATCATCGCCGGTCTTGCTCTGAACCTGGTAGCTCTCTTTGCACCGAATATCACAATTAGCGGCGTGTGTAGTGTGGTGGGGATTTCGCTCTGGTGGGATGCCTTTGAACTAGTTCGGCAAGACCGGCGCGTGCGCCATGGTCATGCCCCGGCCAATCCGGCTAATCCGCGCCATGCACGGTATCTGGCAGCAGGAACGGCGACAATTCACGATCCCCTCGATCGCGAACCGTCCGATCCGATGGAACCGGCCCCGCACTCGATAGATCGTAAAGCTGAGATTGCATAACCATGGGTAACTCGGTAAGAGCCGGCAGGCATCCGCAGACGACAATCTTATCGTCACTAGTAATCTTACGGAGTATAATGTATGATGTGGCAAGGGTTAGCGATAGGGCTCTTTAGCCTTGGCATTATCGGCTTTGGCTTTTTCTGGGTCATCCGAATGGAATACCATCTCGGCTATTTATGGTGGCCGTATCCCCTCCTGTTAGGAGTCGGGATAATCATTGGCTCACTATTTGTTGCCGATGCCGGTTGGTCGGCGCTTCTCGGTGTCACCGGAGCATCGTTCATCTGGGGCGCGACCGAGTTGAAGGAACAAGCGGTACGTGCCGACTTGGGATGGTTCCCACGTAACCCGAATCCCAAGCCGTTGCCGCCGTTTGCCTCGCTGATCCGCAAAATAAAGGCACCGCATCTATAGTATCGAGTTGGACCACAGGAACGCTGTGGTCCAACGGACTATCTTCATGACCGACATTGCTGCCGAGAAGGCTGCCTTACGTGCCAAGATGATGACCTTGCGTGATACGTTACCCGAACGGGAAAGACGGAGTGAACGAATCTGCGCACTAGTCCAGACCTTAGCGGCATTTGCGACTTCCTCGGCGATTCACTGTTATTTCCCGATGCGCTCTGAAGTTGATACGAGACCACTGATTGCAGCAGCGTTGGCTGCCGGCAAAGCGGTGGCTGTCCCAATTGTTGTCGGTCGCCATCAACTTGAGCATAGCTGGATTGATAGTTTGGCCGAATCGGAATGGGTGCGCGGTCAGTTCGGCACGCGACAACCACGCCAGATCCATCCGGCTCATCCCGGGGAGTGGTCGGTGACGATTGTCCCGTTGCTGGCATTTGATCGTGACCGGTATCGGTTGGGCTACGGCGGTGGTTATTACGACATGCTCCTCGCTACTGCCCCAACCCTCGCAGTTGGAGTAGCATTCGCCGCCCAGGAAATTGAGCAACTGCCGCGAGAAGCACACGATTACCAACTCGATCTCATTGTGTGCGAAGATGGGATTCGCGGAGATGGCCGCTCTATGTAGCGAATTCTTATCTGGCACCGTTGGTTACTCTGCGGTATGATACAAACACTGTGGACTGACTTTCTAGCGATCACGAGGATTAACGACCCTCGATGACATACCCACAGCTTATGGACTTGCGTCCATATCTTGTAGCCAGTTGTAAAGGGATCTGCCTACTCATTGAATGGTGAAGGAGTTCGACTCAATGCGCGCCACCGATTTGCCGATGATTATTCAGGGTGGCATGGGTGCCGCTGTCTCTGATTGGCGGCTAGCACGCGCCGTAGCAGCATGTGGTCAACTTGGTGTGGTCTCTGGGACCGGGATCGATACCATTCTCATCCGTCGATTGCAAGATGGTGACCGAGATGGGGCGATGCGCCGTGCGATGGCACATTTTCCCATTCCCGGCGTAGCCGAACGGGTTTTGGAAACCTACTTCCGCCCTAACGGTCGCGAACCTGGCGAGCCGTATGCGCTGCTACCGATGTACAACCTGAAGGTGAGCAAGGAACGACAACAGGTGGCAATGCTAGCAGCGTTTGTCGAGGTGTGGCTGGCCAAAGAGGGGCACCAGCGCCCAATCGGTATGAATCTGCTGACAAAGATTCAGTTACCGAATTTGGCTTTGCTCTACGGGGCTTTGTTGGCTGGGGTCGATGTGATTATTATGGGAGCGGGCATTCCGCGTGAGATCCCGGCCGCACTTGATGCCTTAGCCGCCAACCAACCCGCACGCCTCACCGCTGAAATTGAAGGCGACGATGGCTCACCACCGACCTATATTACGTTCGATCCGGCTGAGCATTGGCCGGGCTCACCACCACCTTTCCGCCGACCACTCTTTTTGCCGATTGTCGCTAGTGTGACGTTAGCGACAATGTTTGCCCGCAAGATTGCCGGCGTCGATGGATTGGTGATCGAAGGTCCAACGGCAGGAGGTCACAACGCACCGCCACGCGGTGAACTCCGTCTTAATGAACGGGGTGAACCGATGTACGGCCCGCGTGATGTGGTCGATCCGACCAAGATTGCAGCCCTGGGGTTGCCTTTCTGGCTGGCAGGGGGTACCGCTTCACCGGAAGGGCTGGCTGCCGCACGGGCTGCTGGTGCGATGGGGATCCAAGTCGGTACGCTGTTTGCCTTTTGTACCGATTCGGGGCTTGACGATTCCCTGCGTCGCTCGGTGCTCGACGCAGCAGCCCGCGATGCAGTTGATGTCTTTACCGATCCGCGCGCCTCTCCGACCGGCTATCCGTTTAAGGTAGTGCGCTGGGACAACGATCCAGCCCAAGGCGTACCCCGTCAACGTATTTGTGATCTCGGTTATCTGCGCTCGATGTACCGCACGCCGAAGGGCACAATCGGTTATCGCTGTGCCAGTGAGCCGATCGCAACGTTTGTCAAGAAAGGGGGCGATCTGGCCGAAACTGAAGGCCGGCGCTGTTTATGCAATGCCCTGATGGCAAATATTGGTGTTGGTCAGGCCCGCACCGATATTGGTATCGAACCACCGTTGCTGACGAGCGGTGACGATTTGTTACGTCTGCGCACGATTTTTGATCTGCGCCGTGGTTACTCGGCGGCTGATGTGATCGCCTATCTCCTTGGTGAGCGCCCGGTGGCGGTGACCATCCCGCAACAGCAGGAGTCGATGGCCGGATAGACGGCGCCAATTGCCCCGTCTATCGTGTCCACGACAAACCGGCATCGGGGTTGATCGCGAAACCGGTTGAAAAACGACGTGACGGGCCAAGGCGTAGACCTTCGTCATCGACCGTCACCGTCGCAAGGTAGAGATCGAACCCGCGCTCACCCGGTGGAATGGCGAGAAAAGCCAGCAGAGTACCGTCAGGAGAAAAGACCGGTGCGCGCGCCGTTCCAAGATCGGTGATGCGTACCGGGGAACCACCGGCGGCGGGCAAGGTGTAGAGGTCACTACCACCGTTGATCCTTACGGCAAAAACCATCCACCTTCCATCAGGGCTTACCGCCGGATCGTAGGCCGGAGTAGGTGCCCCCGGCAGCGGCTCAGCCTGCCCACTGGCAATCCGGTAGAGCTGCTGTTGACCATCGCTACCGAGCACGGTGCGCACGGCAATCAGCTCATTCTCATGAGAGGGAAGAACGACGATACGCCCGATATGGGCATTCGCATCGGCAAATACCGGTTGGCGTTGACCGTTGAGGTCATAGCGGAAGATGGCAAACGGCGCATCAGTCGGTGGATCACCAACCGGCGGTGCGGCTTGGGCAGCGGCCAACACACCACTTCCATCGGGAAGCCAAACCGGATAGAACGCCCACATTGCCGCATATACACGCTCGATGCTGCCGGGTGGTGCAACCGGGTCGTTGCGAGTCAATTGGGCCAGCATCGCCCCTGAACTATCGGCCACCCACAAATCACTCGCACCGGCCCGCGCTGCCACGTAGACGATCCGTTCACCGCGCGGATCAAAGGCCGGCTGGGTCGCCGGCGGGGCAATCAACTGACGGGCAATTCGGCCTTCCCACAACCATACGCCACCCTCACGACTGAACAGCAGGCGGCCGGGTAATTCGTCGCCCTGCAACGGAGCCGATACCGGTGATTGGTCAGGTGACGGCGCGGCACTACACGCGGCAAGTAGCAAGCCGGCGATGATCACCAACCAGTGCAGTTTCATGCTTCATCCTCCATCCGACGGCGACGCAACCATGCCAAGAGCCGTTGTGACCAGCGGCGCGCACTCGGTGGTGGTTGCTGGATTAAATCGTCGGGCAGCTCAGATGGCAACAAAGCCCGCAGTGCTGCCGGCACAACGGTAAACCGCATCGGCGTGGTTCCGATAGGATCACCATCGACTTGGACCGGCAAGGGTGGTCGGGTAATCACCTCAATCTCGTGGGCACGATAATAGGCAATGTCGGGGTTGAGGCTGAATCGGCGCCGGAGAATAGCAATCAAATGACCGATAGCGTTCAGACCATTGTCGCCTTTAATCACGCACACATCGAGCAACCCATCATCAATACTGGCACGGTGAGTAATCTTGACTAAACCACCATACAACTGCGAATTGCCGATCACGATCATCAGCACACGAGCCTTGATCCGACGACCATCAAGGAAGAGATTTGCTCGTGTACCCCGAATCCGGATTACCTCTTCGATACCACGGGCAACATACGCCAACGCGCCAAAACGCCGTTTTTCTGCAGGACGAATATTAGCCGTAATCGCGGCATCAAAACCGATCCCCGCCATCAAGAGAAAATAACGTTCGCCGGCGCGCCCGACATCAATTGATCGCGGCGACCACCCCAACATCGTCTGAGCAGCGACACGTGGTTGGAGTGGCAAACCCAATTCTCGTGCCCAGACATTCATCGTTCCTAACGGCAACGTAGCCAACATCGTCTGGCTACCGACCAAACCGTTCACCACCTCGTTAATAGTCCCATCGCCACCGGCAGCCACGACGAGATCGTACCCGCAATCAACCGCCTGGCGGGCCAGCCGTTGACCATCGCCAGGACCATTAGTCGGCTGCAACTCGACCAACCAACCGTGTTCACGCCAGACCTGAGCTGCTGCTTCAAGTTCGGCTTCTAACTGCTCGGCGTGCCCGGCCGTTGGGTTAAAGACAATCAATGTGCGCATGCAAGTGTACTCTCGTTGTGTCAAACTACCGTCAGTATAGCAGAAACCATTCGCTGCACCATTGCTACCCAAAAACGCATGGTACAATAAGCGGGCAGGCTTGGACGTGGAAGGAGGGTGCGATGAACCAGGCTCCACCAGAACCACCGTCATTCGAGCCGGTTGAACAGGAACGACCGGCAGTGAGTGGCCCACGCAGCAGGGACGAAGATCAACGCGAGTGTCCTGTATGTCAAACGCTGATGATACTTTGGGCCGGATTTTACCGTTGCCAACACTGCGGCTTCAAAGAGAGCTGCTGCTTCTAGATTGACACGCCACAGGCTTTCAAGTACCATAACCGTCACGCAATCCGTCAGACACGTGGCGAGTAACGACCGGGCAGACGCATGAACCAGTATGTAGCGCAATTTCTCGCCTATCTAGCCGATGAACGGAAGATGTCGGCCAATACCACTGCGGCCTATCGCACCGATCTCGAGCAACTCTGCTCGTTTCTGCAAGAGCGAGGAATCGAGCAGTGGAACGATGTGAATACCGAGGCAATGTTAGCCTTCGTCATCACGCTCAAAGAGAAAAAGTACGCCAACTCAACCGTCGCGCGACGATTGGCGGCGATTAAATCGTTCTTTAGCTTTTTGCGCAAACGCAACGTTATTCATCATGACCCGACTGAGCAACTTGACGCGCCGCGCGTTGATCGCTTCCCGCCAAAAGCTATCTCCCAGAATCAGGTTGATGAGCTGCTGGAATTGCCGCTGCAAAATAACAGCGGACCGGAAGGACTACGCGATAAGGCGATGCTCGAAGTGCTCTATGCAACCGGTATGCGCGTCAGCGAATTGGTTGCATTGAATATTGACGATATTTCGTTCACGAGCAAAACGGTACGCTGTCTGGGTCGGCAAGGGCGCGAGCGGATTCTGCCGCTCAGTGAGGCGGCGCTGACTGCGCTTGAAGAGTATCTTGATATTGCCCGTCCCAAATTAGCCAACCACGCCCATGGCAATGACGAGGCACTCTTCCTCAATCATCGCGGCAAACGGTTGACCCGCCAAGGTTTCTGGCTGATCCTGAAGGAGTACGCCGACCGGGCTGGTCTGCACGATCTAACCCCGCACATCCTACGGCATTCCTTTGCCGCCCATCAGTTGCGCAACGGCGTGGATTTACGCGAGTTACAGGAACGACTCGGACACGCCTCAATCGCGACGACCCAAATCTATACACATCTGACCGAAGAAGAGACGCCATCGAATGTAGCCGGCAATAGTCAACCTCACCGGTAGCATGGCAAAGGAGTTGCAGGTCGCTCACCTCTGTGCTATACTCGGACCACGACGGCGATGAACCGGAGGAGTACGCCGGAAGGAGTACCCAGCGAGCCGGGAATGGTGTAAGCCCGGCGACTCGGAACGGCGGAACGGCGCCGGGGAGCCGGTGTGTGGTTGAGGTGAGCGGCTCATGCCGCTAACCGGGGTGGAACCGCGCGTCAGGTTGTGATGCGTCCCCGGGCGATATGTCGCCCGGTTTTTTTGTTGGAGCAAAGGAGGAAGATCGTGCCGGCTACCGCTCTTGACCAGATCGTGGCGCTGGCAAAGCGTCGCGGCTTTATCTTTCCCAGCAGCGAGATCTATGGCGGTTTACAGGGCGTGTATGACTACGGCCCCCTCGGCGTCGAATTGAAGAATAACATCATTGCCGATTGGTGGCGGACGAATGTGTATGAACGTGATGATATGGAGGGTCTCGATGCGGCAATCTTGATGAACCGGCTAGTCTGGAAGTATTCCGGTCACGAAGAGACCTTCAACGATCCCTTGGTCGATTGCCGCACCTGCAAGATGCGCTGGCGCGCCGACCATATTCACGGTGTGTGCCCTAATTGCGGTTCGCGTGACCTCACCGAGCCGCGCCCGTTTAATATGATGTTCCGTACCCAGATCGGGCCGGTGGCTGATAGTAGCTCGTTTGCCTACTTGCGCCCCGAAACGGCACAAGGCATTTTTGTCAATTTTGCTAATGTTCTTACCACTACTGCCCGAAAATTGCCGTTTGGGATTGCCCAAGTCGGCAAGGCGTTTCGCAACGAGATTACCCCACGCAATTTTATCTTCCGGGTGCGTGAATTCGAGCAGATGGAGATTGAGTATTTTGTCATGCCGGGTACCGATGAAGAGTGGCATCAGCGGTGGCTTGAGGCCCGATTGGCGTGGTGGGAGCAGATCGGTATTCCGCGGAGCCGGATTACTATCTACGACGTGCCACCCGATGAGCTTGCCCACTACTCAAAACGCACGTTTGACCTTATGTACGATTACCCCAACATCGGCGTGCAAGAGATCGAGGGCATCGCTAACCGTACCGATTACGATCTCGGTTCACACAGCAAAGATCAAGATCAACTCAATCTAACCGCCCGGGTGAACCGCAATGAAGATAGCCTCGCCCGCCTTACCTATTTCGATCAGGCGAGCGGTCGCCATGTGGTACCGTATGTGATCGAGCCATCAGCCGGGGTGGGACGTTGTATGCTGGCGGTCATGTGCGAAGGGTATGCGGAAGAATTGACCAAGCCGATCCCGACCGAGAAGTTGGCTGCTGCCGGTGATGCCTTACAGACGTTCCTCAAGTCGGTTGGGCGTAGTGAGAAGATCGGTGGTGAAGCCCGCGATGCCATCCTTGCTCGTGGCGAAGCGTTACAACAGGCGCTCACCGAACGGTTACCTGAAGTTGAGCAGTTGTTGGCGATGCCCGGCGCCGATCAGATCGAGGTCGGGAAGAAGCTGCGTGGGCAAGTACAACCGCTCATCGATGAACATTACCGGACGGTGTTACGCCTCAAACCGCGCCTTGCTCCGATTAAGGCCGCCGTCTTCCCTCTCAAACGCAACCACGAACAGCTTGTCACTACGGCCAAAGCGGTGCGGCGCCGGTTGCAGGTCGGTGGCGAGATGCGCACCGTTTATGACGATACCGGCGCGATTGGCAAGCTCTACCGTCGTCAAGATGAGATCGGAACCCCCTTCTGCATTACGGTTGACTTCGATACGATTGGTCAGGGCAAAGACCCATCGTTGGCAGGAACGGTAACGGTGCGCGATCGCGATACGATGGCGCAGGAACGAGTACCGATGAGTGAATTAGAAGGATACCTACGGGAGAAACTTCGCGCGTAGCGCCACATCGTTCAGCAGATCCCACCTGCGGATGGTGCTGCGACCACGATTATCGCTGATCTGTACGGCTAACCGGCGGCTGCCGACCGGTAGACAGCGATACCAAAAGCGGCGCCATGCCCGTGGGCCGAGATCATCGTCGAGTTCAGCATCGACCCACGGGCCGCCATCGACCGAGAGCATCACCCGCGCTACTCCATGCCCCCCTGACCATGCCATACCGTAAAGTGACGAATGATCGTCGGTGAACAAGCGACAGTCGATTGCCAGCTCGCCGGAGCAATGAGCCTCCGGTGGCGCTTTATCGGCTGAAATCAGGGTGATGTGAGTAAGCCACTTGATCCAATAAAACCCATACCAACCCGGTACTACCAGCCGCACCGGCCCACCATGCACCGCCGGTAAGGGCTGGCCGTTCACCGCATACGCCAACATCCCGTCTTGCCAGAGTTTGCTGAGGGTAACATAACAGACGAGCGGTTGCTCACCGGCACTTCGACAAACGGCGAAGCTGGCTTGGGCCTTTACCCCGGCTGCCTCCAGCAAGAGCGCCAGCGGTGTGCCGATCCATTCGGCGTTGGCAATGTTTGCGTAGTCTGCATGCTCGCGGGATTGACCGATGAGAGCCGCGATCAAACTGCCAACCGGTGTACGCTGTAGATCGGATAGGGTGATGGTCAACGGATACCGCACCAGCCCGTCAATCGTCAATTCCCAACTGTCGGCAAGATGCGGAATGTGTGGCTGACGATTACGGACGAACAAACGCTCGACCGGTGTCAGTTCCTCGTTGAGGATGGCGAGGGGCGGATACAGAATCAATGGCACATCACTCACGAACCGGAGCCGAGCATCCTTAGCCGGTAACATTGTGGATGGCGAGAAAGACATGAGTTCAAGCGACATAGCGGTATCCGTTGACAATCGTGAATACTCCGGCTGTTAGTAGTATAGGATCATCGTGTGGATAAAAGATGACAGTTGACGTAGGCAAGACTACAAAACGTTTATGAAGGTGTGCCGATCACGGCCGGCGGTATACCAAGCAGAACGATAGGAGCAGTGCCATGCGCGCGGAACCCAGGACGGAATACGCATTTGACAAGTCAATCATATCGTAGTACCCTTTATTTAGTTTGTCTAACTAAACAATTGAGCGGTCATGGACCAGACTACCCTTATCAATGCCCAACGCATGATTCAACTTCTTGACTGTATGCGTGCGAACCAACCGCGCAGTCCCCTTATGCAACAGCTCAATGAGTGGGGATTGTCGATGTCGCACCTGCGCTTGCTCAGTCTCCTCGCCCCCGACCGCAGCTTATCGATGCGAGAGTTGGCCGATGCATTGAATATTACACCTCCCTCCCTCACGGCACTAACCCGGCGGCTCGTGCAAAATGGCCTTATCGAACGCCGTCCCCATCCCGACGATAGTCGTGTGGTGCTACTCTCACTCAGTGAAGCCGGTCGCAAACTGCACCATGATCTAGAGGCCGAGCGATTAGATCGGATGGTACGATTACTGAGCGGCTTAACGCACACGGAACAGCGGTTGTTTCTCGATTTACTTGAACGCGCGATGCGGACGTGATGTCGTCAGATTCGTCACACGCTAGGAAGCCTTTGTTATGCAAGCTAACCGTTTCGCTCAATCATCAACGCAGCGACCAACACCGGGCGCACTGATCCGAGCCATTCGCTATCTTGGCCGACAACGACGCACGGTTACCATTGCTTACGGAGCGCTGGTCATTGCGACGCTAGCCCAGTTGGCGGTGCCGCAACTGGTGCAGAACATGATCGATGCCGTGACCCGCAGTGTCGTGGCAACACGCATCCTGACTGAAGTACCGGCAGCATTCCAAGCTGCCGCAGCCGCTCGGTTGGGCGTCACCATTGAGCAGCTTCAACTTGATGCTGCCAATGCCGAAGGTATTGTCATTAACGCTGCGTTGCTCATTCTAGCGTTCGCCGTAATGCGTGGCATCTTCTCATTTTTGCAGACGTTTATGGCCGAACGTACATCACACGGATTGGCGTTTGATCTCCGTAACGCTATTTTTAGCAAAATCCAGCGGATGTCGTTCAGCTTTTACGACCGCAACCAAACCGGGCAGTTGATGGTGCGCGCCACCGATGATGTCGAGCGCGTGCGCACATTCGTCGCACAGGGGTTGGTGTTGACGGCACAGTCTTTTTTGTTACTCACCGGGGCATTAATCGTCTTAGCTTTCACTAACTGGCAATTAACACTGGTAATCGTGCCGCTGTTGCCAATTGCACTGGCGGTTTTCTTCATCTTTGGTCGGATCAGCCAGCCACTCTTCGCCGAAGTGCAGAATCGATTATCACGACTCAATACTATTTTGCAAGAGAATATTGCCGGAATTAAGGTTGTTAAAGCATTTACCCGTGAATCTTACGAAGAGCAGCGGTTCGACCGGGCAGCGACAGCGCTGATGGAGCAACAGATCAAGGTTAATCGCATCTTTGCGTTTCTGTTTCCGGTAGTTTTTCTGATCGCTCAACTCGGCCAAGTAGCAATTCTCTATTTTGGCGGTCAGCAGATCCTCAATGGTACGTTGGCTTTGGGTGAATACCAGAAATTCAGCCTCTACCTTGTGTATGTATTCTTCCCGCTCGGTCAACTCGGTTTTATTATTGCGCTGCTCGCCCAAGCCGGTGCATCGGCTAGTCGCATTTTTGAGGTGCTTGATGCGCAAAGTGAGATTGTGGAGCGACCCAACGCTATTCCGCTGCCACCACTCAAAGGTCGCGTCGAGTTCCGTCATGTCACGTTCCGCTATTTCAACAGTAGCGCACCGGTGTTACAAGATGTTAGTTTTGTTGTTGAACCGGGGCAGACGGTGGCGCTGCTCGGCGCAACCGGCAGTGGTAAGACCTCGATCATTAATCTGATCCCGCGCTTTTACGACGTGAGTGAAGGAGCGGTGTTGATCGATGGTTATGATGTGCGCGATGTGACAATTGATAGCTTGCGGAGCCAGATCGGGATTGTGTTGCAAGAGACAAACCTTTTTAGTGGGACGATCCGCGAGAATATTGCGTTTGGCCGCCCCGACGCGAGTGATGAAGCGGTGATCGCAGCGGCAAAGGCAGCGGCCGCCCACGACTTTATTATGAGTTTTCCCGATGGCTACAACACCCGAGTCGGTGAACGTGGTGCAACCCTCTCTGGCGGACAAAAACAACGCATCGCCATCGCCCGTGCGCTCCTGCTCAACCCACGCCTGCTCATTCTCGACGATAGCACGAGTAGCGTTGATGTTGCTACCGAGGCTCTGATCCAGCGCGCACTTGACCGGTTGATGCGGGGACGCACCAGCTTTGTCATTGCCCAACGGATCAGTACGGTACGGAATGCCGATCTCATCCTCGTGCTCGATAAAGGTCGGCTCGTCGCGAGCGGCACACACGCCGAGCTGCTGGAAACGAGTCCGATCTATGCCGAAATCTACGCTTCACAGTTGGTCGAAGATGCACCGCTGCCGTCGTCAAACGGGCATGCGGGCGAAGGAGCGTCTACACTATGATGGGAGGACTAGGCGGCCCTGGCCGCATGCTCAATACCGAAGTCCAAAAGCCGAAGAATGTCTGGGCGACCGTTGCCCGCTTCTGGCCCTATTTTAGGCCTTACTGGTTCGCCGTCGCCTTGACATTCATCTTGATCACGGCAAGTGCCCAACTTCAAGTTACGGCGCCCGAACTGATCGGGCAGGCCGTTGACTGCTACCTGTTCCCGAAAGCGGATGCTTGTTGGTACGCGACCGTCGATCCGGCAGCCACAGTGGCCGATCGGTTAAGTGGCGTAAGTGGGCTGGTCGGCTGGTTGTTGGCAGTCTTCATCGGTGGGGCGTTATTCCAAGGGCTTGCCTTCTTCAGTATGAACTGGGTTGGTCAGCACGCCTTACGTCAACTCCGTGAAGATGTCTTCGCCCACATCCACCGCCTTTCGCTCGGCTATTTTGCCCGCAATGAGGCCGGTAATGTGATGAGTCGAATTACGAACGACACCGACACCATCCAGCAGGCGCTTAGTTTTGCTCTCTTGAGCGTTGTTAACGGCATCTTGCAGATCGGCTTGACAATCAACGCAATGGTGCAGAGCAATTTACCCTATGCCCTGATCAGCCTAAGCGTGGTGCCGTTGATGATCCTCGCCACCTTTTACTTCTCAACCCAAGCACGGCGCGCGTTTCGCCTCAGCCGCCAGCAATTGGGGAATGTCAATGCCGGTTTGCAAGAGAGTATTGCCGGTGCTCGTGAAGTCCAGGCGTTCAACCGTGAAGCCGAGAGTATTGCTCAATTTGAACGAGTGAATGCGGCAAACCGTGATGCCAGTATTCGCGCTGCCAGCTTTACCAGTGCCCTGAACCCGGTGTTGGAAGCACTCGGTTATGTCGCAATCGCGATTGTAGTGGTGACCGGTTCGCTCAGTGCGCTCCGCAACGCGCCGCTCTTCGGGACTACAGTCATCTCGCTCGGTACCGTCTTTGCGTTCATTCAGTACGTGCAACGGTTCAACCAACCGATCCAGCAAATCGCTACGCTATGGACAAACGTTCAGAACGCAATTGCCGGCGGCGAGCGGATTTTTGGGCTGCTCGATGTCCAACCGGATCTCGTCGATGCACGAAACGCACGTCCATTGCCGCCGATCAAAGGCCGCGTCGTGTTCAATCACGTGTGGGCCGAATACAAACCGGGTGAGCCGGTTCTGCGTGACATTACCTTTGTCACCGAGCCGGGCCAAACCGTTGCCATCGTTGGGCCAACCGGCGCCGGTAAGACTACGTTGGTTAATCTGATCCCGCGCTTCTACGATGTAAGTGCCGGTTGCGTAACAATTGACGGTTACGATGTACGTGAAGTGACGGCGGCAAGTTTACGCGCACAGATCGGAATTGTGTTGCAAGACACGTTCCTGTTTGCCGATACGGTGATGAACAACATTCGCTATGGCCGGCTTGAAGCGAGTGATGAAGAGGTCATCGCGGCGGCCAAGCTTGTCGGCGCGCATGAGTTTATCGAGCGCTTGCCCGAAGGTTATCAGACCATCCTCGGCGAACGTGGGACGGGTCTCAGCCAAGGGCAGCGCCAGTTGATCGCCATTGCCCGGGCTGCACTGGCGAACCCGCGCATCCTGATCCTCGATGAGGCAACCAGCAGTGTTGATACTCGCACCGAGCGCATTATTCAGCGGGCTTTTGATCAGATGCTCAGCGGACGTACCAGTTTTGTGATTGCGCACCGGCTTAGTACCATTCGTAACGCCGATCTCGTTCTGATGATTCAAAACGGCCAGATTGTCGAACGCGGTACTCATCACGAACTGATCGCGCGTCGTGGGGCGTACTACGATCTCTATCGACAGCAATTTGCGACCGAAGTCGAGGCCAGCGGGTAAGGGGTGGAATATCTACTCTTCAGAACGTGCGCCGACTGCGTATTCCGATAATCGTATCTGACAGACGCGACGTTCCCGACTACGGTAGAGACCCCCTCCACCGTAGTACCATTGCCGGACAGATTCGCCACGGGTAGGGCAGTTGTGATTGCCAGCCGTTTCAGATTTTGCGCTACGTTCAGGTCCTGGTCATCGTGTGCTCCACAATGCGAACACGTTCATCCCGGTCAGTCAACCGCAGCGCCTCGTTTTTTGTGCCACAGACCGAACATAAGGCGAGGCACTTAGTGGTCGGCGCACGAGCCGTGTGCCGTAACGTTTCGTCTTGCATTCGATCTGAGCGCGAAATACCTCAAAACCCACGTTTGCTGAGGGAGCGAGCACGTTTGTTGTTTGCCAACCTCCCCTTCACGGGCAAATCTTCGATCAACACTGCTTAGAAGCTATCTCATACATTGGTTGCTGTGAGATAATAGTGCTGATCCTTACGATGGGGGGTGAGCACGATGGATCTGACCGATGAACAATGGGCCATCATCGAGCCGCTGACTCCTGAGGAGGAACGAATCCCAAAGCCCAGGCGTGGCCAACCACGGCGCTCGCCTCGGGACGTGCGTAATGGTATCCTTGGGATACTGCCGAGCGATGCACCCTGGAAGGATGTGCCCGCGCGATATCCACCATCCCAGACCTACCACTGGCGTTTCCAGCGGTGGGTACAGATAGATGGGGGTCATGGAGGAGATCCTGTGAGCGCCGGTCAAGGACCTGAAAGAGCGAGGGGGACTGGACCGCGAAGAATGGTGCATCGATGGCACCTTTGTGGTGACAAAAAAGGGGGCCTCGGGGTGGGAACGACCACGCGGGGCAACGGTGCGAAGCGCATAGCAATGGCAGACGGCGCCGGTCGTCCTCTCTCCATATCCATCACCCGTGCTCGCCCGCATGAAGTGACCTTGGTTGAAACGACGCTGGAGGCATCGTGTGCCTCAGACCTGCCGCGAAGGTTGCTGGGAGACCGTGCTGATGACCGTGACCGGTTGGGCAGGCGTTTGGCAGAGCGGGGCATCGAGATGATTGCTCCGCTAGTTTTGGCAACAGAGACAGATCGTGAGCTTGTGGGTGGAATCTGCGCGCATAGTTGCAATGCGGGCACGAAGTCACGCCACTGCAGTTGCGTTTTTCTCGCGATTTTTGGAAACGGAAAGATATGTTCGCTTAAGAATCGGCGTGTTGGCTTCGATTCCAATTACCACTTTTGTTGCGATGACCTGGCACCTCGACCACCGACTACGAATCTGAAGAGGTTTGGGTTCTCGGATTTTTCTGGAAAGTGTCACCACGGCCTTTATGCCTAAACCCACGCCCACGACGCCATCCTGTGTGCGCTTGGTACTACACATGGTCGAACACATCAATCTAGATTGCTACAAACCGGCCAATCCGCCGTGCGCGAAACCTTTCAACTGCTGTTTGAGCACCATCACGTTAGGACGCTGACTGCCGCGTATTACCGGTTCCACGACGATTGTCATCGGTTCGCACAGCCGGAATCAAGCGCTCTGCACACTTCCATCGGTGTCATGCCTTGCTGGTGACACCTAGCAGCTTCTCATCAAAAAACACTTTTGGCAAGACTGGTGTCTTGCTCAACCCCTTACCTACTCACAACTGGCAGATAGTTTTCATAAGCAATCGGTAGACCGACAATTAACGGGAGAGCGGTTCCGCCGGACAAACTAGCCGTTACCCCTCCAACACCAACCGGACGATCACCGGCCAGATACCGACGGATAAATGCACTCCAATTATCGGTTTGCCCACGATAGATCAACATTTCTATCAACAACGGTTGGGCACCGAAGAGTGAACGGTGGGGAAAGAACTCGGCGAGTCCCGCCCCCGGTGGCAAGGTTGGGTTACCGACTGCGCCATCAGGTAATCGACGTACAGCGATGACCAAGGGGTTCGAGCCGCCAAGCGTATTGGCAAGTGTCGTGGTAGCAGAGCGCAATGCAGCCAGATCGCTGGCCTGCAACGCCGGTGAAGCAGCAAGCTCTGCCGTGAAATCACCGAGATCGATGAGGGCATCATCAGGCGCAGGCACAACGGCTCCGCTCTGATCGCGCAACGCATCGGCCAAACCATTCCCTGAAGAGTCATAGATGGTACTCGCTGAACGGACAGTAGTTAGTAATGGTTGTATGACCGTCCGCCGTTCGTCCAAGACACGTGCCAACTCTGCAGCCAAAGCGTTGCGCGCAGTATAGACCGCTTCGGCCCGCGCCAGATCAAACGCCGCCAGCGCGTATCCACGTCGCACTCCATCGGCCCGCACAGCGGTAGCATAATATTCGAGGCTATCGACGGCTACGCTGCGTGGATTTGTCCCACCACTCGCAACTAATCG
This sequence comes from Chloroflexus sp., assembly GCF_056331925.1. Classification (NCBI taxonomy): domain Bacteria; kingdom Bacillati; phylum Chloroflexota; class Chloroflexia; order Chloroflexales; family Chloroflexaceae; genus Chloroflexus; species Chloroflexus sp. The sequence continues at coordinate 22,742 of NZ_JBWGQH010000016.1, read as the reverse complement.
GGGCAACACCCGCTGCAGCCACGCAGTGCGCCAAAGCTGACCGGGTGGCGCCACCAGATAATTGGCAGCGGGAGCCAACGCCAATGCGGTATTCAGGTTCGCCATAAGTGGCGCCTGCATCAACACCAGATCGATCCGCTTACCGACATTGGTCGTGGCTGCGGCTAGTGCTTCACCCAGATCGGCAATCGACATTGCCGGATTATTGATGCTCGACTCATCGTTCCCAAACCCCAAGGCCAGATGGGCCGGTCCCACCAGCACCAACATTGTCCGATTGGCCGGAAATTCACGCAGTCCATACTCAACAAACGTGCGCAAGGTAGCGGGATCGGCGCTGTTCGGTTCGGGCTGACGCCGACAATCAACGCGGTCGGCCCGAATTCCACAGATTCGACCACCGGTGTTGCCATATCCATCGTAGAACGTTACGAGCGAAATAGTCGGGTACTGGGCAGCTAATTTTGCCAACCGCTCAAGCTCAAATGCAGGCTGAGCAACTGCGCTCATCCGAGCCTGATCGCCAAGGGCGTTATCGGCTGCCACATAGATCAGCACCGTCCAATCGGCCCGCTCGGCACCAACCGGTACGCCCTCATCATCGGATGGCTGCACCGGGAACGACGTTGTTTGGATGAAAGTTATCGTATGCTCGGCAAAACTATACCCATACGCCGGCAGCGTATCGGTACCGCGATTATCGTGTACGATGGCATACCAACGGTATGGATGATTGTAGCGCAAACGCATGGTGGCAAAATCTACCGGAAGTAGATCGAAAAACGGAGCATCGGCGGAAAGCGGTGGGCTACACACCTGCGGTGGCAAATTAATATCAGGAACGATCAGCTCCGGATCGTACAAGCAGATTTGGTACGTCTCACCTTCAATCCCGCGCAGTTCGATTTGGAATCGTACCGGCAAGTCATCGCGCAAGATACGGCGCGCCTGTGGCGGTGGATCGAGCAAACGCACCGTGCTCAGCTCGAGATCGAGATCGGTCTGCTCTTGTCCAGGTGCCAATGAAGTAATCACCGGCCCGGCCAACACCCCAAGGCGGTTAGGATCACGACGAGCAGCGAGCGGCTGATTCACAAACCAAACCTGATACACGGCACCATCTAGAAGTGGCGACACACTCATCTGATAACGATAGCCATCTTCAGCTAACGCAACTTGCGTAGTGGCGACAACACGCTGCCCAGCACTATCAGACCGCACCAATACGATCTGTGCATCACGTAGATCGGATTCAGGACTATTCCGTTGCGTCACCCGACCGCCAATGGTCGCCAACGTGCGCGTACAAACTTGGGCATCAATATCATCAAACGAGATGCTGATCCCAACACCATCATTCACGCCGCGCATTGTAATCACCAGTTGTGCCGCACCGAGTTCAGCAAGGCGTGCTATATCGGTCGCCGCCCACGTAAATGCGCGCCAATTTCCATCGGCATGTCCACTCAGCGGAATATTGACGGCAAACACACGTCCGGTCGGTGAAGGATCGTCAGGTACATTCAGCGCGAGGATCACCGTATCGTTCGGACCTAACGCACCGGGAACAATCCGGTAGCGGATTGAACCGATGATTTGCTCGGTCAGAGGCGGAACGGTGAACTGTTGGCGAAACGCATCGACATCAACCGGACCATCGCTATCGCCATCATCATCTTCGGTCAGATAGATCGCGCGCGGCGCCGAAAAGACGCGGGCGGCAGCATCGGTAAAAGTTATTTCGCGGCGTATCGCCTGCCATGGCGAAACCGACAGTGCAAGGCTGATCAATGGATCGGCCAATGCAGTGGTGCAGAGCAGAGGAGCCGGTGTTGGTGGTGGCTCGCTCGTGGCCGCAGCACGTGGCGCCGGTAAACTTCCGGCAAGCAACGCAATGCAGATCAAGATGGTGAACCGACGCACCATCTGCTGTATCGAAGTCTGGTACAATAAAGCGACCATGCGCCAAAACTCCGCTGGAGGCGATATGACCGAATTACAGTATCTTACCGTTAGCGCCGCCCACACAGCACTTGCTGCCGGCGAACTCACCGCCGTTGAACTTACCGAAGCATGTCTGGCACGAATCAACGCCACCGAACCGCAGATTCGCGCCTTCCTACATCTCACACCTGAAGCCGCATTGGCCGCCGCACAGGCTGCCGACGAGCGTCGCCGACGCGGACAAGCGCTAAGCCCACTAGATGGCATTCCCATCGGCATCAAGGATGTGATTTGCACCAACGGCGTACCGACGACTGCCGGCTCCCGGATATTAGCCGGCTTCCGCCCACCCTACAACGCCACCGTCATCGAGCGTTTACTGGCTGCCGGCGCCGTCTTGATCGGCAAACTCAACTGCGACGAGTTTGCGATGGGTTCGAGCACCGAGAACAGCGCCTACCAGATCACCACGAACCCGTGGGACACCAGCCGCGTACCGGGAGGTAGTAGTGGTGGTAGTGCTGCGGCTGTTGCCGCCGGTCAAGTACCGGCTACGCTTGGCACCGATACCGGAGGCTCGATCCGCCAGCCGGCTGCACTCTGCGGCATTAGCGGTCTCAAACCGACCTACGGACGGGTTAGCCGCTATGGCCTGATTGCCTACGGCTCCTCGCTCGATCAGATCGGGCCAATGGCATGGACGGTCGCCGATCTAGCTTTGATCATGAACGTAATTGCCGGGCACGATCCGCGTGATAGTACGAGTGCTCCCATTCCCACCCCCGACTACACAGCGGCCCTTACAGGTGATATGCGCGGGTTACGAATTGGTATTCCCCGGGAGTACTTCGTGGAAGGGATGGAACCGGGTGTAGAAGCTGCAACCCGCACCGCGATTGAGGTGCTGCGTGAGCAAGGTGCGACGCTGGTAGAAGTCTCACTGCCACACACCAAATATGCTTTGCCTACATACTACATCATTGCGCCCGCCGAGGCTAGTGCAAATTTAGCTCGTTTCGACGGTGTGCGCTACGGCTTCCGCGCCGAAGGTGAAACGATGTGGGAACAGATCGAGCAGACGCGCGGTCAAGGATTTGGGCCGGAGGTACGGCGCCGGATTATGTTAGGAACGTATGCCCTCTCGGCTGGGTACTACGATGCGTATTATCGGCGTGCGCAGCAGGTGCGCACGTTAATCAAGCGCGACTTCGACCAGGTCTTCAATGGGGTCGATCTCCTTGCTACACCAACTTCACCGACCGTCGCCTTCCCCATCGGCCAAAAGATCAACGATCCACTGGCGATGTATCTGAGTGATGTATGCACCCTACCGATCAATCTGGCCGGAGTTCCCGCGCTGGTGGTACCGTGTGGCTTCAGTGACGGTTTACCGGTTGGTCTCCAACTGATTGGTCGCCCATTTGATGAAGCAACGTTGCTGCGTGTCGGTGATGCGTATCAGCGTGTGACCGATTGGCATACGCGCCGACCAGATCTCGCCCAGGCATAACCGGTGAACAACACTGCATCCGCCTGAGTTGTGGTATACTAAAAGGCGGTTTAAACATAGATAACCGGTCTAATATTGCTTTGGACAAGGAGAAAAACCATCAATGAGCCGTTCGCGAGGTATGGGGCGGCCGCGTTCACGCCGCCGCGAGTGTGAGTTTACCAAGCTCGGGATTGTACCTGACTACAAAGACGTGAAGCGCCTACAAAAATACTTGACAGCGCAAGGCAAGATCCTGCCGCGTCGCCGAACCGGTGTGTCGGCGAAGATGCAGCGCCGGTTGGCCGTCGCTATCAAACGTGCCCGCCATTTGGCGCTCTTGCCGATTGCACCTGCGCATACACGCTAGTACCAATCGCCAAAGATGACAACCGTGACGTGCGAGGGATAGCAGCAGCTTGCCTGCCTACCCTCGCATGTTGATTACAGTGGAACGTAGAGTATGGCGACTAATACCTCGTCGTTGTTACAACCACCACTCGATACGCAAGCATGGCTCAACGGTGTACGCGCAGCATGGCAACGCAGTGGCCTGCGCATTACCGGCCCTCGCCTGCGGGTCATTGAGACTATCGTCTCGTACCAAGCGCCCTTCAGCGCTGAGCAACTCTATGCCGACCTCTGTATGCATAGCGATGCTCCAGGTCGGGCAACCGTCTACCGTACTATTGACCAATTGCACGCAAGTGGCTGGTTAGCCCGTATTCACGGTTCGGTTGGCGAAGAGGGTTACATCCCTTGTCAGCCCGGTCACCTTCATCACCTCGTCTGTACCCAGTGCGGCGCTGTGACCAGCTTTGAAGGGTGTGACATCGAGCAGATGATCGCAAACGTTGCAGAACAGACCGGGTTTAGCGTCGAGGGGCATTTACTGCAATTATTTGGCCGTTGCGCCAAATGTCGGTCGCAAGGCCAGGTTGCATCATAGCGTTGCCGATCACGTGTTCAGAGCACGACCCGCAATCGTACCCTTTCTTTTATGGTGACTAACGAGTTGGTGGGATCAGGGTAAGTCCACACCAAGCTGGTGTAAGCGCGGTCGGACGATCTCTAACGCCTGCATCAGTTGCAGGCGTGTGGTCAGATAGGTGAGATCGAGCTGGTGACGACGGAGAATGCCGGCAACATCGGCGACATCATGCTTCCCCTGCTCAGGGCCGCGCTGCAAGAGGAGTTTGTGCGCGACAATATCTTCTGGTGCAGCAACAAACACCTGTGCTCCAAGCAACGGCATCCGACGACGATGGCACTGCATCGGTTCATCGAGCCAGAACGGGTGACTCAACCCTCCACTGCGCACGGTCAGGTCTTCAAACAGCTTGATCCCGCGCCAGATCACCCGTGATCCGTCGGATTGAACAGCTTTGTGTGAATGTTGCAACAGGGTTACAACCCGCGACAATGATCCGCGCTGGACCAGTACATCAATATCGTTGAGTGGGCGACGATCGCCGTAGAGATGAGCCGCTGCCCCACCAATCACAGCCCATACCATCTGATCGCCATCCAGTAAACGCTGAACAATCGCAAGATTTCCGGCGATAAGTGACATGATCATTCCTCATTCGATTAGCCCGCCACCGGCTGCCAACCAAGCCTCGCGGGTCAATTCCATCTCGTAGAACTCAACGTGCGCACTAAACTGATTACGTCGAAAGTATGAACGTAAATGCTGGTATTGTTCATCATCCAATAACCGGAGGACCGGCTCGTTACCAACCTGACGCCATTCACTCCCAACACTAACAAAGCCTAACCGCTGATAGCAACGCACAGCCCGCCGATTAAACGCAGCTACATCGAGCACCATGCGTTGGTAGCCAAGCGCACCGAAATAGTAGGCAAGGAAAAGACGGAGCGACTCACCACCTAACCCCTGCCCGACGTAAGGCTGCGCCAGTGATATGCCGAGCCGGGCCGATTGACGGCGTCGATCGATTTCTCGCAACGAGATACGACCTATCAGAGACCCCGACCGCAGTTCGATAGCCCACGCTTCTGTTGCCCCCGTCCAATCCTGATCGTCATGACCGGGTTGATACGGACGAGGAATATTCCACAGTGAGCTGAATGGTTCGCTGTAACGTGGCCAGCGCTCTTGGATCAGCGTATCGGCGCGTCGCCATGGCCTAATGCGAACCCGCTCGCCGAGTAATTCACGCGCGTTCGATTCGTGTGTCACCATCTCACTCCTACGGTTGTGGACGCAAATAGTTCAGTGACATCCACCCCTCTATGCTCTGGCCGTTTAACTCAACCCGCACCTTGAGCCATGGAATATTATCGGCGATGACCGGCCCTTCCAGCTTACGTACTACGACGCCGTTGGGAACGACGGTCATAATCGTGTCCGAACGCGCACTCGGCTCCGAGCGCAGATTGAGTCCTTCGGCGATATTGACCACATACAGTTCAGGTGGTGCTCTCCCCGGCCAATTGAAATCGGGCAACGACCACGAGGGTGCATCGGGCAACTGCGATGCTGTTCCGAAGCCCAACTGCCGAACGATCCAGGTTACGCCCCAAAATGAGAGGGCCGCAACGCCGAGCAACAGCATGATCATGACGAGAATGCCACCAACCGTTCGACTCCAGTGTTGTCGACGCAGACTATCAATATCGAACGAGCCGGTGAACACTTGACTCACGCGGTTACGGAGCGAGCTGGTCGGCATGGGTGAACGCACAACCGGTGCGACCTGTACCGATTTGGCATCTGATGGCGTTTGATGATGCGTCGATCCACCAACCGCTGGCCGGCCGCTCGTGCGCACCGATTCGACGTTCAGCCGCCGCGTTGACACGGTGAGTTCGCGCCACAGATCGTTGATCGCCGTCACGAACGATTGGGCATCGGCAAAGCGATGAACCGGATCATGCGCCGTTGCGCGGGCAATCAAGCGGTCAAGGGAGGGTATATACATCGTTGGGCGTACCCGCGCCAGCGAAGGTACCGTTTGGGTTAAATGAGCCAGTGCCGTTGATTGAGCATCGTCACCGTGGATAGGACGTTGGCCGGTGATTAGTTCGAACAGCAGAATACCTAAAGCATAAACGACACTCGACAACTGCGGTGCTTGGCCTTTACTCAGTTCGGGTGCCCGGTAGTGAGCAAGATCGGCAGCGATGAGGTTGGGCTCAAAACACCAGCCATCAACTAATTTGACCTGACCGTCGCCGACCAGGAGGAGATTGGCACTGCTGATTGGCGGGTGAAACAAGCCGAGGGGCAACTCCGGTGAACGGTGGCTTTGGCACAAGGCGACCGCTTCTGCCACTTGGCGAACAATTGCCAGCGCTTGTTCAACGCTTAAAGCGCCAACACCCAAGAGTGGGCGCCCATCAACTGCTTCGGTGATTAGAAAAGGGCGGTCATTACGTTCACCGATGTCAAACACTTCGAGGAACACCGGATGCGAGCGATGCGCACTTTGTTTCGCTTCGGTAAGGAATTGCGCTCGTTTATGCGGATGTATGCACAGCTCTTTGCGCAGCAAATGGATCAAGACCGGCCGTTGCAAACGCAGATCGGTTGCTTTGTACACCGTAGCAAGGCGTGATTCGCCAAGCATTATGTGAACACGATAGCGGCCAAACAGGACCGGTTCTTTTGATACGTCAGGAAAGGTCATGCTATCGTCATCAATACAGTCGGGGTGACATTGAGCTAAGACAGTGAAGCGCGATAGAAAACCTTAAACGCCTCGCCTTCTGCACCCCTTACTATTTCCTCGTATATAGTATACCGCCGGAGTGCATATTGTGCCTCCGGCGTGAGTAATCAATCGCTGGATAACGTGGGCCTTAGGCGACGCACGCCTCGATAGCGAGGGCAAAGCGCGCGACTGCTTCATCAGCTTGTGCCTTGGTAAGAATAAGCGGTGGGCAGAACCGAATCGTCGAGGCACCACACGTCAACACCAGCAAGCCCTTGCGAAAACTCTCAACCATCACGGCATCGGCTAATGCGCCATCGGGTTCACCCTGTGCATTCACAAACTCCACCCCGATCATCAATCCACGTCCGCGCGCCGTACCGATCTGCGGAAAGCGCTGCTGCAACGTTTGCAGTTGCGTGAGCAAATACGCACCGACATCGGCAGCATTGGCCATCAATTCCTCTTCAACCATGCAGAGCAATTCATACGCCACCGCACACGTCAGGCCATTGCCACCGTAGGTATTGCCGTGCGAACCGAGCTGCCACTGGCGAGCCAGCTCGGTGCGGGCAATCATCGCGCCGAGCGGCAATCCACCGCCCAACCCCTTAGCCGAGGCGACAATATCCGGTACAATCCCCTCATGCTCGAACGCCCACATCTTCCCGGTACGTCCTACCCCACTCTGCACCTCATCAACGATGAGCAAGATACCGTAGCGGTCGCAGATGGCGCGTAACCGAGATAATGCACCGGGCGGTGGCACAACATAGCCCCCTTCGCCTTGAATCGGTTCGATAATAATAGCAGCTACCTCTTCCGGGGGGGTGGTGGTTTTGAACAATACGTTCTCAATCACATCAAGACAGGCGATTTCACACGACGGAAATTGGCGATTGATCGGACAACGGTAACAATTCGGGTAGAAGGTATGGCTCACACCGGGTAGCAATGGAAAAAAGCCACGACGCTGGCGAGGCTTCGAGGCGGTCAGCGAGAGACTACCGTAGCTCCGTCCGTGAAACGCACCGTAAAACGCGATGATATTCTGCCGCCCGGTTACATAACGAGCCAATTTGATACTTGCCTCAACTGCCTCGGTTCCACTGTTAGTAAAAAAGACTTGCCAGCCTTTTCCACCGGGCATCAAGGACACGAGCTTCTCGGCTGCCCGCACCATCGGCTCGTTGTAGAAGTCGGTACCCGCCATATGGGTAAATCGCTGCAATTGATCGTTGGCTACCTTAATCAAACGTGGATGACAGTGACCGGCTGCCAGTACTGCAATGCCTGCATTCATATCGAGAAAGCGATTCCCATCGACATCCCAAACTTCGCATCCTTGGGCATGGTCGATCACGAGTGGGTACACCCGACCGAGCGGGGCAATGACTTCATTGTCACGCGCTATGAGCGCTTGGGCAAGCGGACCGGGAACCGATTCGGGCATATAATCGGCAGGCATGTGCGCCTTTTCGGTGTGAATGGTCATAATGCTGCTCCTTTGCAGATGCGATGGTCAGGCTGCTATTGTAGCCTAACAGCAGTTTGAGCGTCAAGGATGCTGCAAGGGAGAAGGGCGCGAGCGTGGGGTTACAGATGTGGTGAGGAGCCGTCAGGTGATACTGAAACCACAAAGTAGTGGAAGACGCGAGCGATGGATCACACCTCTCGCGTCTTCGTCAGGCTAAAACTCGGAGAAGACAATCCGCGGCGCCTTGTTTCGTCCGTGCTCGACATCGGCAAACGCTTCATTCACTTGCTCAAGCTTGCGCGTCTCGTAGAGCACACGGGTCTTCCCAGCGGCATGGAGGGCAAACGTCTCGGCTAAATCAGCGCGGGTACCTACAACCGAGCCAATCACGTGAATACCCTTGAGGACGGTCTCGAAAATGGGTAACTGCATATAATTATCGGCCGGCAGGGCAACGAACACGATCCGACCACCGCGAGCGAGCGATTGATACGCTTGTTCAAACGCCTTGAGTGAAACAGCAACGCAGATCGCTGCATCTACCCCACCCCACTTCTTCAGTTCTTCGACCGGGTCTTGTGTTTGGGCGTTCATCGTAATATCGGCACCGAGTTCTCGTGCAGTCTGCAACCGCTCATCAAGCAAATCGATGGCGGCTACCGTTGCACCGGCAATCTTCGCATACTGCAACGCCAGATGGCCCAACCCGCCAACCCCAAAAATGGCTACCAGCTCAGATGGACGCGCGCCCGATACTTTAACCGCCTTGTAGGTTGTAACACCGGCGCATGTCAGTGGGGCCGCATCGAGCGGTGACACACCCGGTGGCACAATACCGACGTACTTCGCATGGGCCTTGGCGTACTGCGCATAGGCACCGTCGAGGAAGTAACCGGTATTGAGTTGACTTTCACAGAGCGTTTCCCAACCGGATGCACAATACTTGCAACCACCGCAGGCGTATCCAAGCCACGGAATCGCAACCCGATCACCTTCCTTAACATTCGTCACGCCTGGGCCAACACTCTCCACAATCCCGACCCCTTCATGGCCGGGAATGAACGGTAACTTTGGTTTTACCGGCCAATCGCCGTGCGCTGCGTGAATATCGGTATGGCAAAGACCTGAGGCCTCGATCTTGACGACAATCTCACCGAATCCCGGCTCTGGCTTAGGCACTTCTTCGATCATTAACGGTCGACTGAAATCATGGACTACCGCTGCTTTCATTGTCTTCATTGACAATCCTCCTGCTCTCCTCTTTACCGATTGACGACGTACCTACCATAAGCCCGTTGGGAGGTTGATGGGTTCAGATTATTGGGAACAAGGATGAGTATTAACGATAACAGACGTTTATACATTGAAATATTACAATATATTCTTTGAGGAAGAAGGATTGATTTTTCATAAAAATTTTATTGTATTAAATTTTCAATTTATGATTAATAAAAAGGGCTATGAATAGTTTGTTTAAGAATAAAATATCATAGCACATTTATCCTGTCAAGAACTTCAATCAGGAAGAGAAACAAAATAATATCTAAATTATACAACTAAAAACTTTTGAAATCTCAGTTATTCCAAAATTATCACACCTAAGCAATATATCGTCCCGTCTCAAGTGCAGCATTCGGCGACAATTTGCACACTCGATACTGCTCACAACAGACACAAGCGGCACCATATAAAGCAACAAACCATCCCGATGGGATGGTTTTTATCGAACGTGACTTGTGAACCGGTTGTAACTACCGTGTCAACTTACGATACACAATCCGGTGCGGATGATCGGCCACAGCACCTTTACGACGGCGGTAATCGGCGACGTATTCCGAATAGGTACCGGGGAACCAAACAACTTGGCTATCACCCTCAAAGGCGAGGATATGAGTTGCCACGCGGTCGAGGAACCAGCGGTCGTGCGAGATGATCAGCGCACAACCGGCAAAGTTTTCGAGACCTTCCTCCAATGCACGCAGGGTATGCACATCGAGATCGTTGGTCGGCTCGTCGAGCAACAGCACATTCGCTCCCGACTTCAGAATGCGCGCGAGATGTACCCGATTACGCTCACCACCAGACAGACTACCAACCAACTTCTGCTGATCGCTGCCACTAAAGTTAAAGCGCGCGCAATAGGCGCGAGAATTCACCTGCCGCCCACCGAGGATAATTTGGTCGTTCCCTTCTGAAATCGCTTCCCACACCGTCTGCTTCGGGTCGAGCACCTCACGGCTCTGATCAACGTAGCCAAGCTTCACCGAGGCACCGATTTCGAGCGTCCCGGTATCAGGCTGCTCTTGGCCAACAATCATCCGAAACAGGGTCGTCTTCCCGGCGCCATTCGGACCAACGATACCGACAATCGCCCCGGGCGGGACATCAAAGCTAAGATTTTCGTAAAGCAGCTTATCACCGTAAGCTTTACTGATATTCGTCGCCCGAATCACCAGATCACCAAGCCGCGGACCGGGCGGGATGTAGATCTCCAACTCGCGGTCACGCTGATCTTGATTTTCGCCGAGCAGCCGTTCGTAGGCAGCAATGCGCGCTTTCGACTTCGCATGACGGCCTTTCGGCGTCATATTGATCCATTCCAACTCACGCTGTAACGCCTTCTGGCGCTGGGACTCGGCTTTCTCGGTTGCAGCCAATCGCTGCTGCTTCTGTTCGAGCCAGCTTGAATAGTTGCCACGCCACGGAATACCGTGCCCACGTTCGAGTTCGAGAATCCAGCCGGCAACGTTGTTCAGAAAATGCCGATCGTGAGTGACCGCAATCACCGTTCCCTTATACTCTTGCAAGTGGCGTTCCAGCCATGCCACCGATTCGGCGTCAAGGTGGTTGGTCGGCTCATCGAGCAACAGAATATCCGGTTGTTGCAGCAGCAAGCGGCACAGCGCCACCCGCCGCCGCTCACCACCCGACAACACCGCTACCGGTGTATCGCCTGGAGGACAGCGCAACGCATCCATCGCCAACTCGAGCCGACTGTCGAGATTCCAACCATCGACGTGATCAATTTTTTCTTGCAACTCGGCTTGCTCGGCGATTAACGCATCGTAGTCGGCGTCAGGATGGTTAAATTGCTCGGTAATCTCATCGTAGCGACGCAGCAGCGCGACCACCTCGGCCATACCCTCTTCAACCACCTCGCGTACCGTCTTGGTGGTATCGAGATACGGCTCCTGTTCGAGCAGACCCACCGTGTAGCCGGGAGCACGGGTAATCTCACCGATGTAATCCTGGTCAATCCCGGCCATAATCCGCAACAGCGAACTTTTGCCGGAACCATTGGCCCCAATCACACCGATCTTTGCGCCATAAAAGAACGAGAGACTGATGTCTTTGAGTATCTCACGGTTGGGCGGTACGACTTTGCCCACCCGATACATCGAAAAGATTATCTTCTGCGTATCGGTCATGCATCACTCCTTGTTTTGGGTTATATTGTCTCTAGTGTAACATATCTCCAGGGCCGGTCTGGGTGGTACTGCCGTCCTCGATAACCACCCCTGTCTCGGAACAATCCATCGGAGGGTTGACAACACACGGCTCAGCTTGTGGTATAATAGCTGACGGAATGCCGGGTTGTGTAATGGCAGCACAGCGGACTTTGGATCCGTTTGTCCAGGTTCGAGTCCTGGCCCGGCAGCCAACTCATTTTTACCGTGCTGCGGGCAATGAAACGACTGAACACACACAACTGGCTATCAGGAACAGTGGTTAGAGTTTCTAGCTCGGCCAAGTGATGAGGTGCGCAGTGAGTATGCTCGCTGCGCGTTTCTATCTCAGGAAAGAATTGATGACATCATGGACGGTCGTCTGCTGATTTTTACCGGCAACGCCAATCCGGCGTTAGCCCAAGAGATTGCCCGCAACCTGCGCATCAATCTTGGGCGGGCGCTCGTCGGTACCTTCAAAAATGGCGAGACACGGGTCAAGATCCACGATAACGTGCGCGGCTGTGATGTATTTGTGATCCAGCCAACCTGCACCCCCGTCGATCACCATCTTATGGAACTGCTGATCATGATCGACGCTTTCCGCCGAGCATCAGCCGCTCGGGTAACGGCAGTTATTCCCTACTACGGCTACGCCAAGCAAGAGAAGAAGACGTCGGGCCGCGAGCCAATTACGGCAAAGCTGGTGGCGAACCTTATTCGCACCGCCGGCGCCGACCGCGTCTTGACGATGGATCTGCACGCACCGGCAATTGAGGGCTTTTTCGATATTCCGGTCGACCACTTACAAGCCTCCCCATTATTGGCCGACTATATTCGCGACCTCAACTTACCAAACCCGGTGGTTGTCTCGCCGGATACCGGTGGGGTGGGTAGGGCCAACCGCTTCCGCGAACGGATCGGGGCCGGCCTCGCGATTATCGCTAAGCAGCGCCCAGAGCCGGACACGGCTGAAGTCATTGAGATGGTTGGTGAAGTCGAAGATAAAACGGCAATTATCGTCGATGATATGATCTCGACCGGCGGTACCCTGATTGAAGCAGCCCAAACGCTTTTGGCGCGTGGGGCGCGTGCGGTCTATGCTTGTGCAACCCACGGTATCTTTGCCGATGATGCGCTGAAACTGATCGCTCAATCTGACCTGATCGAGACGATTGTCACCAATACCATTCCACAACCACCTGAAGCTGCTGCGGCTCGCGTGCGCACTATTAGCGTCGCACCGCTATTCGCTGAAGCTATTATGCGCATCCACAAGGATCTCTCGCTCAGCGCGCTCTTTTCCTGATGACATGGCTTACCGCGCCTGAACCTACGTGGTATACAGGCGCGTGTAAGTATATTGCGCGTAATGCTGTCTCCCAGAAAGGAGGAGGATCGATTTGGAGGACCCCGGCCCTAGTTCGATAATCATCGGCATCGGCCTCTGTCTTACTATGCTCGGTATTACCTCGGCTGCCGATACGGTCATGATGATGGTTAGCCGTCCTCGTCTGCACGCCCTGCTTGCTTCGGCCGGTCTTGGCAGCCAACGTTTCACTGCCCATTTTCTCGATGAGCCATACCGAATCAAGTCAGCCATCATCTTTCTCAATACGGCACTGACGATTACGGTTACAGCGCTGACCATTCACCTCACGATGCCGTATGGTTTGACCATCGTCATCGGTGGCATGGCAATTCTCTTGTTTACCATCCTGCTCCTGAGTGAGGTTATCGCAAAAGCGCTCGCTCGTCGCAACCCGGATACGACCATTCTCGTACTGGCCCGCCCACTGGTTGCAGTCACAACGATTTTGTGGCCGTTAATGGCTATCATCAATGTTATCACCCGACCGATCTTTACCCTCGTGAGTGGTCAACCGGCGCCACCGGCGCCGCTCGTAACCGAAGAAGAGCTGCGTTTGATGATGAGTGCCGGTGAAGAGGCCGGCTGGATCGAACATGAAGAGCGCGAAATGATCGAGGGGGTGATGGACTTTGGCGATACCCTGGTGCGCGAGATTATGATCCCGCGGGTCGATGTTGTCGCGCTCGAAGTCAATAGTTCGCTCGATCGAGCACTCGATGTGGCGATTACACGCGGTCATTCACGAATTCCGGTCTATGAAGAGACTATTGATAATGTGGTCGGTATTCTGTACGCCAAAGACCTGATCCCCGTGTTGCGCGATGGCCGGCGTGATACGCCGCTGCGCGATCTGCTCCGTCCGGCCTACTTCGTCCCGATGACGATGAAGGTCACTACACTGCTTGAGGATCTTCAACGCCGGCGCGTTCACATGGCGATTGTTGTTGATGAATACGGAGGAACTGCTGGTATTGTTACTTTAGAAGATTTGCTCGAGCAGATTGTCGGTGAAATTCACGACGAATATGATACAGAAGAACCGGCGATTGTCGAGGTAGGGCCGCACGAGTTCATTGTCGATGCGCGCGTCCCGATTGATGACATCGCCGAGTTGCTTGAGGTCGAATTCCCGGCTACTACTGCCGATCGGATCGGCGGCCTCGTTTACGAGCAACTAGGTCGTATTCCGCGGGTGGGGGATGAAGTAACGTGTGGTGATGTTACCATCACGGTATTGTCGATCAAAGGCATTCGCGCTGAACGCTTACGTGTCATTCGCCAACAGCCGGCCCAGAACCAAGCGGCAGCACCGGCTGAGGCAGAAAAACCGCTGTTGCCGCTCTCGCAAGAAGTGCATGGATCCAGTGGACCTTGAACGGCTCATTGCGGCAGCTTTAGCTGCCCAACGCCGTGCGTATGCACCATATTCACAGTTTGCCGTGGGCGCTGCCGTCCTTACCGCAAATGGACATATCTTTAGCGGGGCAAATATCGAAAATGCCTCGTACCCGCTCACGATCTGCGCCGAACGGGTGGCACTCTTTTGCGCCCATATGGCCGCCGCCGGACCGGTGACGGCACTGGCAGTAGTAACGCCAACAACTACCGTCGCCAGTCCGTGCGGCGCTTGCCGACAGGTAATCTTTGAGTTAGCGCCACACGCTCAGGTCGTACTGCTTAATGCCGATGGCAGTGATCGGCGGTTTACCACACCCGCTGAGTTGCTCCCCTACGGATTCGGCCCTGAACAATTGCGCGAACGATAAGCCTCGATCCGAGTGATAATGATTAGGTGTCCGCCAGGCTGCTGCACACCATAGGTACTTACTGCGGTTTGCTACTATCTGGTGGGGTTTCCGGCATCGGTAATAATGGTGCAACCGGTGCAACCAGCCGATCAACAATCGCACTCAAACGAGTGAACTGAGGGCCTAGCTCGGTCTCGACCAAGGGAATATTGACCGGTACATCGAGTTCGACCGGGATCGATGTCACCAGCTTCACATTCATGTTCAAATCAACCGGCAATTCAAGGCCTGCCGGTAAGACAATCGCTACACTGGCATTGAGATTACCACCACCACCGGGAAACGTAATTTGGGCCGGTGCTTGCAGCGAAACCGGTTCGGTGAGAGTGACCACATTCCGCTCGGTCATGATGGTTGCGCGATTGATCGGGACATCTAGTTCGATCGGGAGACGGGTGCTGAGCGGCACTGTATACACGATTGTTGCTGTTTCAAGATGATTAACAACATCTTGTAGCTCGGCTAAATTGTTGGCGGCAAAGGCTGGCAAACTATCGGCCAATTGCGCAACTTGACGTTGGTTCATGACCAGAATCCCGATCACAACCCCCAACACCGCCAACAAGACTGCGTTCATAATAAACGATGTCCAAATCATAGCCTTGTACAAAGGGGCAATACGTGCATAGCGCTTCGGAGTCTGCGTTGTGGTTTCGCTGCTCATGGTACCTCCTCCACCTACATATTGAGAGGAATAATACCATGCTCATTAGTAGATGCAAGAGTTGCAAAATCGCCATTTTGAAGTATAATGGAATAGTGCCGCGAACGGCAGATACTTGCGGAACCCCGCCAGGACCGAAAGGTAGCAACGGTACGCGAGTTCCTCTGGGTGTTCGCGGCGCGTTATTTTGGCAGTGACACTGGCAACCCGTGCAACCCGGCCATCACGCCCGCACCGACCCACCTTCGCGGCACGGTGTTTTGGTAGCGACACTGGCTACGCCCGATCATCGGCAATGATCGCCGTCGCCAGATCGGCCAACAAGGGGGTCCCGCCGATTCGTTGCAAGAGAGGGATGACCAGCTCAAGTGCATGAAATATCTCTTCACGCCCAACCGCGGCCTTTGCCAATGTTGTTGCCAAGCGCGCCAAGGTCATGGGATCGGTAGGATCAAGGGCCACAATAATTGCCAGTTCGGCGCGTACCCGCTCATTCCGGCGGCGGATGCGACGGGCGATCTTAGCCGCAGTCGCCAACTCACCGCGTTCGGCGAGGGCTACCACCAGGGCTGCACGATACCGGCTACGCACCTCACCGATCAGCAGCTCATCGGCCAGTTGGTCAGCCAGCGTGGCATCAGTCGTTGCTAACAACGGTGCGATCAGCACTAAGGCACGTCCCCGCTCAGCGGGCACCTCGATCGCACGAATCATTGATACAGCGGTGAGTACATCACCGGAACGCGCGCGAGTAATGGCCAAATCGGCGCTAGTACGCGCACGCTGATCGGCAGCAACAATCGCCATTGCCTGCGCCATTGCTGATTCCCAATCACCGATAGAAGCTAACGTGCGTGCAATCTCATCGCGTGCCCAATCTCGCTCATCGTCATCGGTCATCTGGGCCAACACAGCCTGTGCTCCGGCATAATCACCTGCCTGTACACAAGCAACCGCAACCCGCGACAAGGCCCGTTCCAGTTCTTCCCCGCGTAACTGGTTGGCTATCGCCAATGCTCGATCCTTACGACCAATCGCTGCATGGGCCGAAGCAAGAGCAGCCAGCAATATTGGACGATCCTCGCCTTGGAGGGCATCAATCTCGCGCGTTGCTCGTTCGGTAGCAAGATTAGCAACCAACCCTTGTAACAACACGCGCAACTCGAGCAACGTCGTCACGCGCAACTCACGATTGCCAATCCGCTCAGCCGCTGCCAATGCATCACCATCCTTTTCGGCGTGTGCAAAGACGCGAGCCAGGCGAGCTAAACCGCGATCACGCTGATGTTGGCCAGGTAACGACATAATTCGGCGCAACGCAGCCTCTTCATCACGCAAGGCCACCTCGCAAGCCAGCTCAATCTCGGCCCAGGCGCGTGCAGTTTCTACCTTCAGCTCGTCCAACATCATCGCACCGCGCGGATCACCGATCCGTTCTAAGGCAACTGCCACCTCGGCCTGCGCCCACGCGGCCCGATTTTCGTGCAGAATGGAGCGCGACAAGCGCCATGCGCGGTCGTACTGACCATCTTCAAGTAAGCGTCGTATCACCAACGTCTCAACTTGGGCACGGCGTTCGAGTAGATCGATCAGCTCCGCACAGGCTAAAGCCCGATCAACATCACCGGCTGTCAAGCAAGCAGTCGCCAGCGCCTCGATAGCTTGATCGCGAACGTCACGCCAAGCCCGCGAAACCGGCTGTGCCTCGAGGTCAAGTGCCCGGGAAAGGAGACGCATCGCAGCGCTACGCATATTAACGCTATAACACGCCTCACCGAGCTGGCGCAACACAGCCGCTTTTGGGACACCATCGGGCAACTGCTCAACGATCGCCGTTACCCGGCGCAAACTTCCTTCACGTCCACCGGTTTGAACAGCGGTGAGAAAGGCAGCAACCACAACATCGCCGGTAAGTTGCCGCGCGCGGGTAGCAAGTGTACCGGTGATGGCAGCAATCCGCGCTAAATTCAACGGTGAACCGGCTGCGGCATCGTACAACATCCAACCGGCATCCCGCAACGCGCCGGCTATTCCTTCACGCAATTCGCGCTCACGCAACCAAGTTGTTGGGTTAGCCGTAGGCAAATGAGCCGGACGTTGGGTAGAGGGACATAACGCTGCATGGCGGGCCAATTGGCGTCCCAGATAACGGTTCGTCAAATCGAGTGGGTTTTGTTTAAGCCGTTCGGCGTACCAACGAGCCAATTCTCCGTGTGCAGCATTCATCTCGTGCGCAGCGTGGCGGGCCAAAAACAAGCGCACCGCGCGATGCACATAGCGCACGAGCAAAATCGTATCATCCTCACTCAGTCGGCGTAGATTGATATGGACGAGACCCTGTTCTTCCCAGCGGTCAAGAATGAGGTGTGGGTGTTCGGCACTGACTTCGGCTAACACCTTCATCGGCAACGGTTCACCCGCAGCGGCCAACAAAACGGCCAATCGTTGCTCGGCTCGACTAAGCGACTGCCACCATTGCTGCAACAGATGATCGAGATCGGGTGGCAAATTTGCTACATCAAGCAAACCAAGGTGGAGCCAGCGTTCAGCCCAACTCAGATAGAGCAGATTACCGCGGGCTGCCAAAACAAGCGGTTTGCGCCAGCTCGGTGGGCAATTACGGCGTTCGAGCAACGACATCTGGGTTTGGAAAAGAGCACTATCGGCCCTTGGCAAGACAATTCGCGCATCAGGCTCGATTGGCAATGAACCGTGGACGAGCAGTGTCACACCGGCAGGCAGATCGAGGGGCAGCGGCAACGGCAGTGAGCGTAAGGGCTGTCGATCACGGTTAGGCGCGCTGACCAGTAGCACCAGTGGTCGATTCGGATCGACGACCTCGGCCAAAAGCCGTTCAAAAGCGGCAGGGTCGGTTAATGCAGCAGGATCGACCAAAGGCAAAGAAGGGCGGCGTAGTGCGGCTATTTGGGCGTAAAATGCCAATGCCCCGCCACCATCATCATCATCGGTCAGCCAGAGTGGCCACTCAGCGCGCACTGCTAACTGAGCGAGCAACGTCGTTGCTCCGCTCCCCATTGGTGCGTCGAGAGCGATCACGCCCTGTTGTTCGCGCACCATCGTGCAGACAGCGTCGAGCAACGCCGGTCGCTCGATAGCGGAGCGCAAGCAGGCATGGACTCGTTCCTGCTGAGTCCGTAACGCTGGTGCCACCATGGCATATAACTCACTAAATTGCTCAACAGCGCGAAAAGCGCACGGTATTATAGGCGTCATCGATCATGTACTATACCACACCCTTTCTAAAAACAGGATACGGGCACAGCAGTACTGTGCCCGTATCAATCAACCTGGCAGCAGTCTTACTTAATCTCAACCACTGCACCGACCTCAGTCAGCTTCGCCTTAGCTGCTTCGGCCTCTTCCTTGCTAACACCCTCACGAACCGGCTTAGGCGCACCTTCAACCAGGTCCTTCGCTTCCTTCAGGCCAAGGCTGGTCAGCTCACGCACGACCTTAATGACCTGAATCTTGTTGGGGCCAGCCTCCTTGAGGATGACATCAAACTCAGTCTTCTCCTCAGCCGGCGCGGCAGCAGCAGCACCGTCACCGGCGGCGGCCATCGGCGCAGCAACACCCATCGCCATCACCGGCGCAGCGGCGGTTACACCCCACTTCTCCTCCATCTTCTTCTTCAGCTCAACCAACTCGAGGACATTGAGGCCCTCGATCATCTCGATAATCGTATCAATCTTCGACATAGCTGGTACACTCCTTTACGTGATAGATGAATTATTGGACAGATACAACACGCCATGCCATCACATTGCGCACCATAGCATCACAATGCTATAAGAACTAGCACACGGTGCTACTACGATGAACTTTGCGGCTGCAACTGATCGATGCGTGCCTGTAAGACATACAGCACATTCGAGATTGCGGCGTTAAGCACGCCAACCACTCCTGAGACCGGCGCGGCAATCCCACCAACAACTTGAGCGAGGGCTTGTTCGCGTGAGGGCAACTTGGTCACCTGCTCCAATGCATCAGCGGGAAGTAATGCCTGACCGAGCAGCGCACCGCGAACGGTAAAGCTCTTGTTACCCGACTTCAGATAATCGAGCAGCGCCTTTGCCACTTTAGAAACATCATCATAGGCAAACGTAACCGCAGTCGGCCCGGCGAGCAGTGGATCAAGCGCGCCACGCCCGGTATGATTGGCTGCAATCTTAAGCAACGTATTCTTCGCGACAACCACCTCACCACCGTGCTCGCGCAACTTGCGGCGCAGTTCGGTCATATCGGCTACCGACATACCACGGCCTTCGCCGCGATAATCGGCCACGATCACCAACTGAGCGCGGCTCAGCTTTTCGGTCAACTCCTGAACCGTCTCAATCTTACGCTGTGTTGGCATCTAGTTCACCTCCTCTCTGGTTGAAATACAACAAAAAACGGTCGCTTGCGTCCTGAGACCAAGCGACCGAGAACGGCGCAGCAAATGCCGCACACTATTGACGGAGCGAGCACATTGCTCACACCTATCACATCTCAGACGCCACCTCGGCCGGCGCCCAATAGAGCATTACGAGCACTTGCTCACCGGCTGTCTCAGGCAGCTAAGAGATTAAGCTATCGATTACAGCTTCAGATTCTGGACCGCCACCAGATCTACCGGTACACCGGGACCCATGGTGCTGGTCAACGTCACACTCCGAATATAAGTACCCTTTGCGCCACTCGGCTTTGCCGCTTTCACCGCCTCCATCAGAGCGGCCAAATTCTCGCTCAACTGCTGAGAGGTGAAGCTTACCTTCCCAATCGCAACGTGAAGAATACCGGTCTTATCATTACGGATCTCAACGCGACCACCTTTCACTTCACGGATGGTACGCGCCAGATCGGCCGGTTGCACCACCGTTCCGCTCTTGGGGTTCGGCATCAAGCCACGCGGACCCAACTTACGACCGATACGTCCCACCTTGCCCATCATATCGGGAGTAGCTATCGCCACATCGAAATCGAAGAAATTCTCACGGTCGATGCGAGCAATCAGATCATCGCTCCCGGCGTAATCAGCACCGGCATCGAGAGCCGCTTGTAACGCCTCACCTTGGGCAAAAACCAAAACTCGCACCGTCTTACCGGTACCGTGCGGCAAGGCAACGGTAGTGCGGATATTCTGATCGGCGTGGCGCGGATCAATACCAAGACGCAAATGAGCCTCGACGGTGGCGTCAAACTTCGTATAGGAAGTTTCCTTCACTAACGCAATTGCTTCGGCGGGTGTATAGAAGCGTGATCGATCAACTTTCGCCAGTGCAGCGAGATATTTTTTTCCGTGCTTCGGCATAGGACAACTCCGGGTGGTGATGGCGGACCGTAGAGCGATCCTCCCACCAACTAACAACGCTTAATCAACGATCTTGATCCCCATACTGCGTGCAGTACCGGCAATAATTCGCTCAGCCGCCTCGATATCGTTTGCATTCATATCAGGCAGCTTTTGCTGGGCAATCTGTCGCAACTGGGCACGGGTAATCGTACCGACCGGATTACGCTTCGGATTACTCGAACCCTTTTGCACACCGGCAGCCTTGCGTAACAAATCGGCAGCAGGAGGAGTCAGGAGGCGAGCGACGAAGGAGCGATCGCTATAGATCGAAATCTCAACCGGAACAATGCTACCGGCTTGCGAAGCCGATTTCTCATTGTACTCCTTCACGAACGCCATGATATTGATACCGTACTGACCAAGTGCAGGACCGACCGGCGGAGCCGGGGTCGCCTTGCCAGCCGGTAATTGCAGTTTTACAACTGCGACAAGTTTCTTTGCCACGACACTACTCCTTACATAACGGGAGGCATTGGTCCGCCTCCCTCCCTCGCACAACCGGCGAGGTCACGGACAGAGAAACAACGCTACTCAACCAGTTTCGTTACCTGCAAGAAATCAAGCTCAACCGGCGCTTCCCGGCCAAAGAACGAGACCAGTACGCGCACCCGACCACGCTCGTGGTCAATAGAATCAACGATCCCTTCAAAATCGGTGAACGGACCATCGATAATCTTAACCGCCTGCCCCTTCTGGTAGCTAACACGCACTTTCGGCGTTTCACCTTCCATTTGGCGCAGGATAGCTTTCACCTCTTCATCATCCAGTGGCGTTGGTTTATTCCCATGCCCGACAAAGCTCGTAACTCCCGGTGTGTTGCGAACCACGTACCACGAGTCGTCGGTCAGGCGCATTTGCACCAGCACGTACCCGGGATAGATTTTCTTATTGACCGTGCGGCGTTGGCCGTTTTTAATCTCAATCTCTTCTTCAGTCGGCACAATCACCCGAAAAATCTGGTCTTGCATCTCCATTGAAGCGATACGATGCTCCAGATTTTTCTTGACTTTGTTTTCGTAGCCTGAATACGTATGGATCACGTACCAGCGCCGATCATCGGCCTCTTTGTCTTTGTTTTTTTCCTCAGACATGGGCAGCCCCTGTTCGCGAACAGCTACTGGACGAGGCTTACAAGGCTCGTGTAGAGGAATGTGAAAATGGTGTCACCGATAAAGAGCAGCAATCCGATCACGATCGACACTGACACCACGAGCACTGTAAGGCGAATCGTCTCTTCGCGGCTTGGCCAAACAACTTGCCGTAACTCGCTGCGCGTTTCGCGAAACGTGCGGACGAGAATGTTTTCCTGAATATCGCGCTCTGTGTCTTTGGCCACGGCCATTGTATACCCTTCACTCTGAAGCTGCCGACGGCGCTACACCGCCAGCAGCTTCGCGAATCCGGCATCAGATATTAATCAAGGATCTTGGTGACGACACCTGCACCGACGGTGCGCCCACCCTCACGGATAGCGAAGCGGAGGCCCTCTTCAATCGCCACCGGCACAAT